>NZ_CADCJB010000029.1 GCF_902801725.1 uncultured Methanobrevibacter sp.
ATTACTCCACAAACTACAATTTCAGAATACTTAGCTCAATATGTTGCTGATGAAAAAATTGATGCTAAATATGTCAAAGTAGAATCAGAACACAGTGCTATAAGTGCTGCTGTCGGAGCAAGTGGTGCCGGAGTAAGAGTATTTACAGCAACATCATCACAAGGATTAATGTTAATGCATGAAATTTTATATGCAGCGGCAGGTATGAGAACACCTTTCGTTTTAGCTGATGCAAACAGAGCAATCTCAGCACCGCTAAACATTTGGAATGATCAACAAGATTCCATTGCACAGAAAGATGCTGGATGGTTACAAATTTACGTTGAAGATGCACAGGAAGCATTGGATACAACCTTAATGGCTTATAAAGTTTCAGAAAATCCTGATATTTTACTGCCTTCAATGGTATGTTTAGATGGATTTATTTTGACCCATACAGTAGAACCTGTTGAAATTCCAGAACAGGAAGATGTGGACAAATTCCTACCTCCATATGTACCTAAACATGCATATCTTGATCCAAAAGATCCTATGTCAATAGGAAACTTTGCAGACCCAGAATATTACATGGAAGCAAGACATGACATGGATATTGCAATGAACAAATCCCTTGACGTAATCCAAAAAACCTGCGAAGAATTTGCAGAAATATTTGGAAGAGAATATGGTCTTGTTGAAGGATACAAAACAGATGATGCTGAAATCATATATGTTGCTATGGGATCACTTTGTAGTAGCATAAGAGTTATGGTAGATGAATTAAGAGCAAAAGGCGAAAAAGTCGGTTTACTTAAAATCAGGTCATACAGACCGTTCCCTGTTGATGCCATCAATGAAGTTGTTAAAAACTGCAGCAAACTTGCAGTAGTTGATAAAAACTTCGCAATCGGAATCGGCGGAGCATTATACGGTGATATGAAACTTAAAATCGACAAGGAAATTTACGGATTCATTACCGGTTTAGGTGGAAGAGATATTACACCAGAATCATTAAATGAAATTTATGAAATAACCAAAAATGGTCCTGAAAATGATGTCACATGGATTGGACTTAAGGAGGAATAAAAATGGTGGACATTCCTGATAAAAATTTATTAGCACCAGGACACAGAGGCTGTGCTGGTTGTGGAGCATCTATCGCAGTTAAATTAGCTTTAAATGCACTAGGTGAAAATACCGTAGCCATTTCCGCTACAGGCTGTCTTGAAGTAATGACAACACCATACCCAGAAACTGCATGGGAAATTCCATTCATTCACGTAGCATTTGAAAACTCAGGTGCTGTAGCATCCGGTGTGGAAAGTGCACTTAGAATTCAAGGAAAAGATGATGTTAATGTAGTTGCTTTCGGTGGTGACGGAGGAACTGTAGATATCGGTTTACAATCATTATCCGGAGCTATGGAAAGAGGTCATAACATGCTCTACATATGTTATGATAATGAAGCATACATGAACACAGGTATCCAAAGAAGTGGAGCAACCCCATATGGTGCAACAACAACCACTTCCCCAAGAGGAAGTGCAAGTTTCGGAGAAGACAAACCTAAGAAAAACATGCCTATGATTATGGCCGCTCACGGAATACCATATGTTGCAACAGCTTCAATTGCATACCCTGAAGATTATGTTAACAAAGTCAAAAAAGCTGCAGAAACCAAAGGACCTGCATACATCCATTTACAACAACCATGTACTACTGGTTGGGGATATCCTTCTGAAAAAACAATTGAAATGGGCAGATTAGCTGTAGAAACTGGATCTTGGGTTTTATATGAAATCGTTGATGGTAAATTTGAAATCACTTACAGGCCAGAAGAAAGAAAACCTGTAAAAGAATATTTAGCACCACAAAAAAGATTCAGACACTTAGATGATGAGCTCATTGAAAAAATCCAAAAATATGTTGACGCAGAGTGTAAAGAACTAGGTTTATAAGGTGATACAATGGAAAGTATTGTTGTAAACAGCAATTTATGTGATGGATGTCTCAATTGTTCAAATATGTGTGCATCACTCCATAATGCTAGCAGAATAAAAATAGTAGAATATGATTCTTCCTTTTATTCCATTGTATGTCAACATTGTGAAAGTGCACCATGTATAAAAATCTGTCCAACTGATGCAATAACCGACGAAGGCGTTAATAGCGAAAAGTGTATCGGTTGCGGATTATGCGTAATGGTTTGTCCATTCGGTGCAATGTCTTTCCAATCAAAAATTGCTGAAAAATGTGATCTTTGTGCAGACAGAGAAGAAGGACCTGCATGTATCAAAGCATGTACCAAAAGGGCTATTACTGTTGCTGATCCTGAAAAAATCAGGTCTAAAAATCAGGAAAAATACTTGTCCAAAATGGCAGGATTATATGAACCTGATAGTCAAAAAGGCGGCTTTGTACATGTAATTACAAGTCAAGCAAGAGCAAGACTTGTTTTAGATGAATAGTAAAATTATGTTTAAATCAGGAAATTGTACTGAATGTACAACCTGCGGAAGTTGTCAACAAACACCAAATGTTGACACTCCCACTTTATTTTGTATGAATTGCCAACCATCCGATGCACCATGCTTAATGGCCTGCAGTGAAAATGCCATTGAAGTTTTAGGCGGTGCAATAACCATTAACATTAAAAAATGTACAAGATGCAGAGACTGCGTTGATGCCTGTACATTAGATATTATCAAAATATAAATATCATTCTTTATAAAGATAATATAAGGGCAATGAAAAGGGGAATTTGATGAAAATTGAAAAAGAACATATACAATTGGAAGATATTGATGAAATTCGAATCTATGATGGAAATAAAAAAGACTTTTATAAACCAACACCACAGGAATTTGAAATTGAAGATATTCCTATTCAAGAACTCATCAATAATGTTCCCGTAGAAATCCATACATTAATTCCCTACGAAAACGGGAAGGATTTCATTATTCAAAGTTTAGGCAGCTTTACCCTTAACCGATATAAACGCTCCCTCGAACATGTGAAAGGTAGACTGCTAAGTAAACTTTCACCATTATTTTTTGATATCCTGCATGACGATTTGTTGGAGGTTTACAAAAACCATGCCGTGAAAAAGATAAGGTTTGTCTATTACGCAAAAAACAGGTTAGCTAAAATAAGCAATGTGAAGATAGTTTTTGACATAGACAGGATATTTGTAATTTCCCATAATATTGATACCCCTACCCTTGAACGTGAAATTAGTGAAGATAAAACTTTTGATGAAGATAAAAGCAACATGATAGAAAATTTTTCTCAAACAGGCAGTTATTACAACATGAATGGGAAATACATCTGGTCTCAGGGAGTATATAACATCATCAACCGCTCTAAAGAAGAATCCGATGATTACTACAATATCGTTTTTGATTTGGTAATACCTGAAGACAAGCACATTGTTGATAAAATTTTTAACATCACAAGCAAGGAGACTTCACAATGCGAAGAAACAATCCGCATCATGACTGCAGACAATGTTATGAAAGTTGTTGAAGTTAATATTTATTCTTATTTTGATGAAAGCGGAATCATCATTCGTCAAGGATTGATTAACGATATTACACCACGCAAGGCGAATGAAAATAGTAAACCTGTTGATTTTCTATTGGATGGTTTTAAAAGCAGTGAAAAATTGGCTTTGTTAATTGAACCATTGAATAAAAAACAATATGAATTCTCCAAAGGATTTTATTATTTGACAGAAGAAGATTATGAAGAATATAAACATTCCCCTAAAATTCTGGATAATATCGTGGAGAATGACAGCATCAAGCGAATCAACAAAATAATTGATGGAGAAATAAGTAAAATCGATGAAACTTTTACTTATGAAGTTGGCAGCAATCCTAACAAAAGAAAGATTGTTAATTTGTACATTGAACGCTTCAGATATAACAATGAAGTACACAGCCTCGGTTTTATAACCGACATTACTGACGAAATGGAAAAACAAGAGCAGCTGATTGAATCAAATGAACAGCAAGTTGTTTTAATTCAAGAACTTCACCACAGAGTAAAGAATAATTTGCAGATTCTTTCAAGTTTTTTGAATCTTGAAAAAAGAGCTTACAGAAACGATTCCGATTTGATTATTGAACATATGCAAACACGTTTAAGCTCTCTTGCGTTGCTTCATGAAAAGACATTCAAATCCAAAGATTTTAAAAATATTAATCTGAAGGAATGTCTGATTGACAATGACCTCAAAACAAAAATGGTAGCCGGCCAATCTACAGGAATTGAATTTGAAACAGATATTGATGAAAGTTTAAACTTGTCAATTGAAGTTATAACCCCATTAATTTTAATCATTGATGAATTTACAATAAATGCAAAACATGCAACTCCAAATAACACCGTCCAAAACAAAAGAATAACTAAAAAAATTAGAAGGTTGGATGACGACAACATCATCCTAACAATTGAAGATATAGGCGTTGGGATTAAAGATTCAATGAATGTTCACCACAACATAGGATGCGAAATAATTAAAAGCCTGACAGGACAGTTGGGAGGAAATATCAGCGCAACTGAAAAGAAAGATGGAACCGAATATAAGGTGGTTTTCCCTATCGAAATGGAACATACCATACACTGACCAATATTTAAATATTTCAAATTCCAAAAATAAGATTAATTGATTTTATAAGGGTTATATTTTGATTACTAAAGACACTATTAGAGATACAGTTTATGAACTTTACAAAGAGGCAGTTATCGTACTCGGTGATGATGTAAAGAAATCACTTGAAGATGCTCTTAAAATTGAAGAACATGACCTTGCAAGGTTAAATATTGAAGCTATTTTAAAAAATATAAAACTTGCAGAAGAAAAAGGCATTCCAATGTGCCAAGATACAGGCCTGCCAGTTGTTTTTGTAAAGTTAGGTAATATTGAAGTGGAAAATTTACGCGAAGGAATTGAAGAGGGAATAAAAAAAGCAACCAAAGACATTCCAATCAGACCGAATATAGTGGATCCCATTACCCGTGAAAACACCAACATCAATGTTGGCGATTATATCCCTCCAATCGATATTGAATTAATAGACGAAGATTATTTGGAAATTACCATTTTACCGAAAGGATTCGGTTCTGAAAACAACAATGCAATGAAAATGGCTCTGCCTGCCGAAGGAATAGACGGAATAAAAGAATTCGTAGTGGAATCAGTCCTAAAGGCAAAGGGAAAACCCTGCCCACCAACAGTTGTTGGAGTTGGAATTGGAGGCACATCCGATTTATGCCTGAAACTTGGTAAAAAAGCACTGCTTGGAAAAGTCGGTGCAAGAAATCCTGATCCAACATTAGCCAAACTTGAAGAAGAAATACTTGAGGAAATTAACGCTTCCGGAATAGGGCCTATGGGACTTGGCGGAAAAACCACCACATTAGATGTTAAAATCCTAAAAGCACATACCCATACTGCAGGTCTCCCAATTGGTGTTTGCATCCAATGCTGGGCAGATAGACATGCAACAACAAAAATATATGATGAATAGGGCGGTTAAAAACCAAGCCCCCTAAAATCAATTATCTGAATGTTCTTGGAGTAGTTGGTCTTGGAATGTTATCATGGAATTCAATGGCAACATCCATCATTTCAACGGAAATATCCCCAATTCTTTTAAAAGCTTTAATAAGTCTAAACAGATAAATAAAGTAATTTGAACGTTCTTTTTCATCAAATGAACTTTCAGCCATTTGAGTTGCAATTAAATTAATAGCCTTGGATTGCATGATTTGAATTGTATCCTCCAACTCCATCAAATCGTCTTTTAACTCAGTTTTACCCTCAATAAATGCCTTCATAGACAAACTAATCATGGACTGTGAGGTCTTATACATTTTTTTCAATTTTTTCAAGACATTCTCGTCCACTTCATAAACATCATTAATGACGAATTTTGCAATATGGCCACAATAATCACCAATACGCTCCAAATCATATGCGATTTCATTATACAACATAGATTTTGAAATTTCGGAATGCTGATTTATGCTGGCAATTGTTTCAACAGAGGTTCTAATCTTTTCAACCATGTTGTTTGTGGCATAATCCATTTCCAAAGCCTTACTGGCAATATCATCATCATATTCCAGAACAGCATCAAATGACAACTCAAGCTGAGAGTGAACATGTTTTGCCATATTAGCCAACATATCATTTATCAAGACGTTGCCTTTGGTATCAGGTGCACTTACATAATTCCCAACTGATTCAACTACCCTTTCATAACCCTTCAAATCAATCATATAAGCTCTTTTAACAGTACCCTCCTTTACGAGAGGCTGCAATAACTGAGTAACATATCTGCGAGTAATTCCTAACTTTTCTGCAATTTCATCCTGGGTGGACGGATTTTCATACAATATCAAATCCAGTATGTCCTTCAATGTTTCGTCTTTTTTACTCATATTGACCTCTTATTTCTTATAATCATCAAGCAAATCATTAGATTCAAATTGAATATTTTTGGAAGACTTATTAATTTTAGGTTCTGTTGAATGATTAACAACAGGTTCTGCATCTTTGATTTCAGTTTTTTGTTGATTGACAATATCTTTATTGGACAATTCCCTAGAGAATTTGCTGATTCTGGATTTTGGATGAGTAACATCCTCTTTGGAATTTTCGACAGAAGGTTTTCTTCTAACTCTTACGACTTTTCTTCCAGCATGTTTTATGTCCCGTTTATGGCCGTAGTCATCATGAGAGACATAAATTTCTTCAACATTATCTTTGGAAGATATTTGAGACTCATGATCAGATTTCCAGGCTGACATCAAAATTCTGACAATTACAAAGACTAATAGGACAAATGCAATGATAGCTATTGGGAAATCAAAAACTGCAAATACCACATCGTAGATATCTGTAACAGGATTGTGAAGGTCTACAAAACCCCTAGCTAAAAATATCAAACCTACAATAGCTATAATTACTCCATGAGCTCTTTTAACATGTTCAGGTTTTAATATTAATGGATATACGCTTATGACAAGCAAAGCCAAACCCAGAATTCTATAAAGGTTATTGCTGGCCAAATTTTGAAGTGAAAGGAAAGCATTCATGAAAGAAGGAGGTAATATTCCCCACTCTGATAAAAAGGAACAAATCAGCAGCAATTGAATCAGAGCTATAACAATGATTGGGAAAACATAAGCAACATCCCATTCAAAATCATGTTTGATTGTTACATCAGATACAGGCTTTTCCAATGCTTCAGAAAGCATATTATAAAGAACAGATGAAATTACTGAACCTATAACAGTACCTGCAACTCCCAAAATAGAAGTTAAAACTGCAACAAAAGCTGAAATAAAACCAACCAATATTATTTTAGAATAATTCATTTTTTCACCTTCCTGACAATCATATGAAAATTATTTCTTTAATAATTTTATAATTTCAAGTATTTAAATTATAGTCAAATTTAGCAAAAATAAATTGCTTTGAAAAAAAATTTGAAAAACAGTTAGAAGCCTTAGGGGGGATTCGAACCCCCGACTTCCACCTTACCAAGGTGGCGCTCTACCGGCTGAGCCACTAAGGCATAATCGAGAATGAAAAAAACACATAAAATTATAAAATAGTGCAAGGGAAGGGATTCGAACCCTCGAAGGCCTATACCAGAGGATCTTAAGTCCTCCCCCTTTGGCCGCTCGGGCACCCTTGCATACAATATTGATATTATATTTCGTACTATATAAATGTTGCTATTTTTTTACATTTACTTAAAAAAAATATCCAATAGCCAATATAAATATTATTTAAACAAAGTATATAAATATTAAGATAATCAAATCTAGATATATTAAAGTTTTTTAAAATCAATTAAAATGGTGTAATAATTGCAGATTGATATGGAAGAATGCGGAATTTGTGAAGATTGTATTGATGTTTGTATGGAAGAGGCAATTACAAAAAAAGCTTATACTGTTGTTATCGACAATGACAAATGCGATTCCTGCGGAGAATGCGTCGACGTTTGTCCTGTCGGAGCAATTTACGAAGATTAACCATAGGTTGGAACATGAAAAGAATTCTTAAAAAATTTTCATTGGTCGATTACATAATCATAATTTTAGTAATCTGTGCAGTTGCTTTTGCATTTATACACATCACTTCAGACGATTCTGCACATGTGCAAAAAACAGCTTTTGACGCATCAACAATCAACAAGATACCTGACACCTATTTTCCAAACTACCTTGACGGAAACATCATGAAAGCATCAGTAAACGGTGTGAATGCAACCACAGGCGAAGAAGTGAACATCAACGGTACTTTGAAATGGATAGATGACAATGGAGGAACCAACATCAAACTGATAATGGATTCCAATGGCAAAACATATTTGCTGGGCTTATACAAAAGCATTCCGGAAGCAGACATTTTCATCAATACAATCTCCATTGAAACCAACGGCACTAAATACAACAATCTTGTAGAACTTAAATTAAAGCCGCAGAACATAACTTCCCTGAAGGATATGGTAAGTAAAATTCCGGAAAATACAGATTATGAAGTTTCTACAGAAGTTACAACCAACACTATAGACTCCACAAAGCTGCAGGAACTAAACAACATCATAAATGGAAAAGACAAAAGAACATCATTCAGAACTGGCGATCCTGGTACCAATACCATATTGAAACTAAGTAAATCAACCAAAGAAAATATAAATGATGCCAATTCCGTTTTAGGAAATGTTAATGGAATTACTGATGACATTACAATCAGAATTTATAATTGCAGCGACAGCCAGTTAAATACAATTAAAAACAACTATAATGTAACAAATATTAGAAATTTTTAAGTTGGTAAATTATGAGCTTAATCTATTCATCGTTAATCTCAATCGTAAATAGGATAAGTTATGAATTCCACAGGTCATTCTTATTCACAACCATTTTTTCCATTTTATCATTTCTGGAAGACCAATGGGTAAGCAGTTATTTTAAAAGGTTTTACCCTAGCGAAAATTTCCTGAATTTTTTAAACAGAAACAACATCATCAAGAATTACATTTTCAGTCCATTAATTGTAATCCTGTTATTTTCCATGTTTCTGTTGCTATCTATAAATTCAGTGACAACAAGTTTAGCTACAACGCTGATTATTGCATTCATTGCTTTTTTTATCGGATCAACCATACTCCCAAGATTTTTGCTTAACGACAACGGAAAAATCGCCGTCAAATTTAATAGAGATGACATATACTCTATTGGATTCTGTTTGATGTTGGTTAGCATAGTGTTTTTCTTTATAAGTATAGCCACAGTAGGTGGAATACCAATATTGAAGCCATCAATTAGATATTTATTAAAACCAGCGTTCACCATGCCAGTTTTTTTAATTATACCTGCAACCGGTTTGATTGCCAGCGCATATCTAAAAGATTTTCAAATTCAAAAAATCACCAGATCACAGGTTCGCTTCAGATTCCTATTATTGCTCGCAATTGACTGTGCAATATTATTAACTTTAGGTTATAGGACACCACTACTTGCATCATTTCTCATCATAATAATCATAGGTTACTTTGGAAATATTGTTTCTCCATGGGAAGTTGTAATCGGAGGATTAATTGGTGTAGGTGCAATCATAGGAATTGGATATTTTAGGTCAGTTAAGGAATTCAGCATAACTACAGCAACCAGCCCACTAAGCACACTGCAGAACAGAGCAGACTTCACATTACATGTCCTGAATTTACTTGATTTTCTTGGAGGCAATTTCGGCTTAACCCATGGAAAATTGCTTGCAAGTGCAATTCCCGGAAGTGAATTGGGTCCAAGGATGATGGTTGGCAAACTGATTGCATGGAGAAGTGAGGTAACAATTACACCAACACTGATTGGACAGATGGTGATTGATTTTGGAAAAGTTGGAGTTGCAGTTGAAATGTGCATTCTGGGATTCATTTTAGGAATCGGATTTAAGATTATTCAAAAAACAAAAGATTATTTCTACATTGGCATTTACGCCTTACTTTTAACATACACCATATTGGGCATTGAAACCGGAATTCTGGATATTCAGGTGCTCGTATATTTCATAATAGCTATTTTTATTTATGCAATTTATTGCTCAAAAGCAAAAAATTAGCAAATTTTTTTTACATTATTTATTACAAAAACCCCAGAATAATACTAAAAAGTATTACTTTAATAACATTTATAAACCCCAATTAATATATAATAATTAGATATCAAGTGAAATAAATGAGTATTACCCATTTAACTTAAAAAATAATAAATATGACTTGATATTATCAAAAAATAAGAGAAATTAAAAAGAATAAGTAATACTTCTTTTATAAGCAAAATTAAAAAAAGTATTACTTTTTAAATTTTTGGAGGAAATAAAATTGCATATACCTGACGGATTTATTCCTATCACACAATGTATAGTCTACTACATAATCCTAATCGTAGCATTATACTTCTCAGTGAGATGGGCTAGAAACAACCTTGATGAAAAACGTATTCCTCTTTTAGCTGTATTGGCTGCTGGTATCTTTGCAATCATGTCCATGAACATGCCAATCCCATTTGGTACAAGCGGACACATGGTTGGAGGAGCATTAGTAGCTATAGTATTCCTTGCACCTGAAGCAGCAGTATTAGTATTTACAGTAGTATTGCTTATCCAAGCATTGATATTTGGAGACGGAGGAATTACAGCTTTAGGAGCAAATGTATTGAACATGGCAATAATTGGAGGTTTTGTTGGATTATATACCTTCAAAGGATTGAAAGGATTTGTCGGAAACTATGCTGCAGCAGGAATTGGGGCATGGCTAGCAACTGTAATGGCTGCATTGGCATGTGCTATTGAAATGGGTATTGCCGGAACATTCCCAATGAACATTGGTATTCCATCAATGGTATTATACCACTTCTTTATTGGAATAATCGAAGCAGTATTAACAGTTATTGTTCTTGTAGCATTAGACAAATTCAGACCAGATTTACTCGCATGGAATGATGAAAGCGCAAAAGGAGATGCATAATATGGATAAAAAAGATATCACATTAATCGCTGTGGCTGTTGTAATCTGTATTGTAATATGTGCCCTTTCACCTTACATCGCTTCCGGCGATCCAGATGGACTCGAAAAATCAGCTGAAGATGCCAAACTTCCTGAAGACTTTTCAGTTGAAGAAATTAAAGGCATTCCTGATGCAATATTCCCAGATTATGCTTTTGCAAACGCTCCCGATAACCAATTATTACAAATTGTAGCTCTGGTAATTGGTACCATTGTTACATTAGGTTTGGGATATGCAGTAGCAGAAATCGTGAAAAGAAGAAATTAAATTAACTTTTAATTTCTTTTTTCTTTTTTTAAAAGTATTTGATTATTTTTAAAATTGACATAAGCAAATAATAATATAATACTAATTTTTAATATTAAAGTAGTGAATTGATATGGCGGACATAACACAAATTATACGATTTGATGATTTGGCTTCTAAAAATAGCCCAATACATAATTTAGAAGGTAGAATCAAATTAATTTCAACAATATTCATAATACTTGTTTGTGTTGTCTCAAAAGAATTATTTATACCAATAATGTTTGAAATAATCTTATTGACAATATTGAAAATAGCAAACTTATCATATATTGATTCATTCAAACGACTGTTAATGTTGCTTCCGTTTGGTGGAGCAATCATAATTTTCCAGCCATTCATACAACCGGGAAATATAATCTGGAGCTACTCCTGGCTACACATCACAGATGTGGGGCTGAATTGGGGGATACTCCTATTGGTTCGTTTAATAGTTTCACTAACTGCAATCATCATATACTCCTCAACAACACCCCTGCAGGAAATGGCAAGTTCTTTTAGAAAATTGAAAATGCCAAGGGATTTGGCAATGATATTGTCAATCATGGTGAGATTTTTATTTTTATTTGTTGATGAACTTGCAGCCATCAGAAAAAGCCAAAAATCAAGAAACTTCAATATCCACAGCAACAACACTCCATACAAATGGAGAGTAAAACAGGTGGGCTATACAATTGGAATGATGTTTTTAAAAGCCTATGAACAGGGGGAGAGAGTTCACAAAAGTATGGTAAGCCGTGGATTTTCAGACACATCAGAAATGTTTAATGAGAAAAGCACACCTGAAAAAAGCGATTATATATACTTAATTTCAATAATAATTATCGCAATCATATTAGAAATCATAATAATCAAATATTCAGGACAATTAGGTTACTTAGGTCAAAATTTAGCAATTAATTAGAGGTTTAAAATGACAGATATCCATTTAGAGACAAAAAACTTATCCTTCACATACCATGATGGGACACAAGCTTTAAAAAACGTAAATATCCAGATTAAAAAAGGAGAAAAGATAGCCATTATGGGCCCTAATGGAGCGGGCAAATCAACACTTTTTTCCCATTTTAACGGTTTGACCGAACCTACATCAGGACATGTCGAAGTGGATGGCGATGAACTAATTTATGAACGTGATGAACTGCTTAAAGTAAGGCAAAAAGTAGGGATAGTTTTCCAAGACCCGAATGATCAGTTATTTGCGCCAACCGTTAAAGAGGATGTTGCATTCGGACCTATGAATTTGGGCCTTGAATATGATGAAGTCAAAGCGAGAATAACCGAAGCTCTTGAAATGGTGGGCATGACTGGCTTTGAAGACAAAACTCCCCATCATCTAAGTGGAGGTCAGCAAAAAAGAGTTGCCATTGCAGGCATTATCGCAATGAGACCTGAAATAATGATACTTGACGAGCCAACAGCAGGCCTTGACCCTGAAGGTGTTGACAAGGTACTGGCCATTTTAAATAAACTGAATGAAGAGGGAATAAGCATTGTCATCTCATCACATGACATTGAAATGGTCAATCAGTTTGCAGAAAAAATATTCGTCCTATACAACGGTGAAATAATAGCTGAAGGTGACAAGCATCAGATATTTTCAGACAAGGAACTGCTAAAAAAAGCGCACTTAAAAGCACCTATAACCACCGAAATATTATATAAATTAAAGGAAAACGGTTTGAATGTTGATACTGAAAAAATAAGTGTTGACGAAACAGTTAATGAAATATTAAATGCTAAAAACATTTAGTTTTTCACTTTTCTTCTATTTTTTATTTTATCCTTAAGCTTTTCAATGAAAGCAAACTCCTGGTCGAGTTCGGGAGAATTTCCAAAGCCACAGTTTGGGCAATGAATCTGATTACAATTACTATGTTTTCCACAACTGGTACATCCGCGATTTTCCAATTCATTTTCATCGAATTCAAAACCACACATACGACATTTCATGAAAACACCACAAAAAAGATTAAAAAAATAAATAAAAACATTGAAGCTATTCAACTTCAATATTTTTAGCCTCTTCTCTACGAAGACAAATGTCATATCCTTTAAGATTCAATTCGATAGGATCTCCTAAGGTAGCTACCTTTTTAACTTTAAGTTCAGCCCCTTTAACAAAACCCATACCTAACAAGTGTCTTTTTAAACCTGCATCGCCTGTATCATGATATCTGAGAATAGTAACTGTTTCTCCAGGTTTAACTTCGTTTAATGTTCTTGACATAATCTCACCATATTAAAAAAAATAAATTTTTAGGCTTGCTAAAAATCTCTTGATTATTATTTTGTATTAACACATATATAAATTTAGTCATAACTAAAAATTTGAATGGACACTAACTCAAAATCAAACCTTCAACATTATCCACCTATTGAAAACCCAAGAGCAAACCGAGATTGAATACCAATAACGACACAATATATGCAGTTGTAAGTGTAATTACAGACATTGCCAAAGGCCATTTGTAACCATGAGTTTCCTGTTTAATAGCTCCAAGAGATGCGATACATGGCATGTACAATAACACGAATACCATGAATGAGAATGCTGATAAAGGAGTAAATAATCCATGAAGCATATTACCCATTGCAGCATGGTTTGCTTCATCGACACCTGCCAAAGTACCGAATGATGATACAATAACTTCTTTTGCAACCAATCCTGTTAAAATCGCAATACCCGCCTGCCACTGGCCGAAACCGAGAGGGCCAAATATAGGTGAAATAGCGCTACCAATCATGCCCAGAACACTTCCCTGTGATGCATATTCAACGCCGAATGGCACACTGCTTAAAATCCAAATGACAATTGTTGCCCCAAGAATAAGTGTCCCTGCTTTTCTAAGGAAACCTTTAGTTTTTTCCCAGGTGTGGAGCAATACTCCCTTTATAGAAGGAATTTTATAGGTTGGAAGTTCCATAACAAATGGAGCAGACATACCCTTAAACAATGTTCTTTTAAGTATTGCAGCAACAACAAAAGCCACAAGAATACCTATAATGTACATTGAAGTTACAACGATAGCCTGTTGGGTAATTACTATAGGTCCCCATGCAAATACTGGAATAGCTGCGAAAAATACTGCAGTAAACATTGAATAAATTGGCATTCTTGCACTGCAGGACATGAAAGGAATAAGCATCATGGCAAGCAGACGGTCAGACTCATTTTCCAAGGTTCTAGTAGCCATAATCGCAGGCACTCCACAACCAAATCCTAAAATCATAGGAATGAATGCCTTTCCATGAAGACCAACAAGTTTGTGCATCACAATATCTAGGGTAAATGCAGCTCTTGCAAGATATCCGCTATCTTCAAGGACACTCAACAATAGAAACATTATGGCAATTTGCGGTAAAAATACCAGTACTCCTCCTACACCACCTATTACTCCATCACATACAAAAGATGCTAAGACAGGATTATTAAGGAATGTTCTTGCAAAATTTGCCAGAATATCAAAGCCGTAATCAATTGCATCACAAAACGGAGCAGAAATCGTAAATGTCAAATGGAACAGTAAAAAAATGACTATAACAAAAATTATCGGTGCTAAAACTCTGTTGGTTACAATCTTATCAATTTTATCAGATGTAGTCTCTTTTTCAACGCTTGGCCTTTCAACAGCTTCAGCCATCAATCCATCAATAAATGCATATCTTGCATTGGCTACGACCTCTTCGGCACCCTCCTTGTAGACATCGTGAAGATGGCTTGCTACCTTATCCACTTCAACCATGATTTGAGAGCTGTTGGTTGAATGTTGGACCTTATCTATTACAATGGAATCCTTTTCCAAAAGCTTAACCGCTGTCCAAACTGAAGGAACATTACATAGACTGCTGTCCTGTTCAATCAATTCCTGAATAGTTGACAAATGTCCTTTGATTTCATTACCGTAAGATAATTTTTTGCTTGAATCGATGGGATTAGTTGCTGCTTCCTCCACAGTTGCAAGCAATTCTTCAAAACCTTCCCTGCTTTTTGCATTTATTTCAACAACGGGGAAACCTAAAAGCTCACTCATCAAATCAATATCAATAATATGTCCTTTTTTCTTTGCAAAATCATTCATGTTAAGAGCCAACACCAAATTAGCTCCCAATTCCATCATTTGAACAGTGAGATATAAATTACGTTCCAGATTAGCAGCATCAACCACATTGATAATCACATCAGAATCATCATCCACAATGAAATCACGGGACACTATTTCCTCCATGGAATGTGCACTCAATGCATAATTACCCGGCAAATCAACAAGATCATAATCATAAACATCATGTGAAAAATGACCTTCTGCCTTTTCAACCGTTTTCCCAGGCCAGTTACCTACATGCTGGTGCATTCCAGTCAATTGATTGAATACGGAGGTTTTACCAACATTCGGGTTTCCTGCCAATCCTACAATTAGTTTCTTCATTAATACTCTCCTCAATACAACATCAACAAATATCAATAAATGACATTCATTACAAAAAAATAGGTTATCCCAAAATATAATTAATAATTAAATTTTATTCTATATAAAATGTTAGTCACACCAAAAAAATAGAAAAGTTTATATATTAAAATGATTAACATTTAATACAAGTGATGAAATTTAGGCATACCTAAATATTTGCCTAAGCATCGCTTTTTATCAAACATAAATTAGTCAAAGACAAAATACTATCTTCAAAAATATTAAATTAGTTTATCATAATTTTCTAATTTAATATTGGGAAATTACCTGCCTAATTTCCAAAAAAAAACATGATTGGTGTTTAAATCTCCTCCCAACGTTAAACACCAATCCATCCCTTTTTTTATACTTATGGACCTTCGCCATCGTATGTTGAAGCATCATCATAGATTTCCTCATCCCAGTAATTATCTTCAATATAATCATCAACCCTCTGGTTCAAACCCCAATTATGATTATCATAATAGGTATATGCATTGAACGAACGGCCGGATATGGTTACATCCTGAGTTTTTTGAGCGGAGGAATATTTGGAATCCCCATCAAATTTTACTTCAACATTGTATGTTCCGGGATCACATCTTATACTAAGAATTTTACCATATGGCTTATATTCCCATTTATAATTTCCTTGCTGGTCAGTTATTGTATAATGAATTATTCCCTTGCTGGAAACAGCCCTGCCATGACTGTCAAAAAGCTTGATATCGACATATCCACCTTTTATTGCATAACCGTCATTTGCGCTTATCTTTATTTTTACTTTTTCCTTTGCAGATACTGGGCATGTAAGCAATAAACAAACACAGACAATACCTAACAGGATAATGATTTTTCTATCCATAAAAACCACCATTGATGTGCATATATTGTTATCAATGATATTTAAACTATTTTAAAATTGTTGTCTAAATCAACACTTAAATACAATAACTACAAACATTAAATTAGGTGAGAAAAGTGATTGAATATGAAGACATAATGAAAGATTCCCCTTATTTAATTTGTTATTTAATTTCTTTGACAAAAACACATGACTTTTACATCAACAAACACATTAAAAACGAAACTGAAATACTGCCAAGCCAATATTATATGCTGCTGTTTTTATATCATGAAATGGGCACAAACCAATCAGATATTGCAAAAGCATGTTTAATGGACAGAAGCGGAGTTTCAAGAGCGTTTAAGGAATTTGAAGAAAAAGGATTGATTACAAGAGAAATTGATGAAAACAATAAAAGAGCATATAAAATCGAATTAACCCAAAAAGGAATCGAAACCGCCCAATTTTTAGAAAAAAAAGAATCAGAATGGGATGATATGATTCAAGAAGAATTAAACATATCAAAAGATGACCTATACAATTTATTGTCCAAGATATCATTAAAATCCCTTGAATTCAACAGAAAGAAATTTTGAATATAATCACTTCCACCAAACATACAATATGAAGTAACTTCTTAAAAATCAGAATAATATTCCATTATTCCTTCAACAAAGCTTAAATTATAGTTAATATAATTTATAGCTATGATAGAGTTAGTAATCGCTTGTTTTATAGGTATATTAATCGGAACAACAACAGGAATGATACCTGGAATACATGTCAACACTGCCGGAGCAATTTTGTTTGCCTCTTCAAGTTTTCTTTTAACATTTCTATCGCCGGAATTTCTATGTGTTCTGATGGTTGCAATGTCAATAGCTCATGCCCTGATTGAATTTGTACCTTCAATGCTTTTGGGAGTGCCACAGGAAGGAACCGCAACATCAATACTTCCAGGACATAGAATGGTTCTGCAGGGAAGATCAAAAGAAGTCATAAGAATTGTTTCAGTCGGAGGATTTGGAGCAATAATAGTTACAATATTGATGATGCCAATCTTTGCAGTTGCACTTCCGATAATGCATGATTTGACAAAACCATTTACATGGATTATCCTGCTTGCCGCATCGATTTATCTGACTTACAGCATGACAAATTCCATGAGGGATTTTTTATGGTCACTTCTTCTTTTCATCCTTTCAGGAATCTTGGGCTGGATTATCTTTCAAACCCCAATTTCCTCAGGAGTGTCCCTAATGTGCACATTTTCAGGCCTTTTTGGAATAAGCACAATATTATTCAGCCTTAATGATTCATCAACAATACCTCATCAGAACAAATTTTATGAGCTTAATCTGGATTTGGGGAAATATAAAAGCATTTTTGCAGGAGGAATAACAGGGGCTATTCTTGGTTTTCTTCCGGGATTCGGACCTGCACAGGGAACCGTGATAGCGCAGGCTGCAAGCGGTACAAATGACAATGACGATGATGACACAGTTAACTTTTTACTTGCAACTTCAGGACTGAACGTTTCGGATTGTCTTTTTTCATTGATTGCAATCTATATCATCGGAAATCCTCGAAGCGGAATTGCCGTTTACATGTCTTATCTAATCTCTGAGATGACACTGAACCATTTGATGATTTTTATTTTCGCATCCCTTATAGCGGTGTCTGTTTCATTGGTGTTGTCTTTAAAATTAGGGGATTCATTTTCAAGACTGATGGGCGGCATTGATTACAAGAAATTATCCATTGGAGTGATATTGCTTCAGGTATTGATATTATACATTTTCATTTTTTATTATCAGGCACCTGTCTTTTATATGACTCTGGCTTTGATTACTTCAACAGCCATGGGAATGCTTCCCCACTACATTGGAGTTGGAAAATCCCATCTTATGGGAATACTGATTATTCCAGCCATTGTCATTTATATGCAGATGTTTATTTAGGTGAAATTATGAAAAACAAATTAATCAACATTATACACCAATTCAATTACATTATTGAAAATACTAAGTTAAATGAAGAAATTTTAAATGATAATATATTGTTTTTACCACTAGTACAATATATGGAAAAAAATAATATTCTTGCAGAAGAAGAAATATCAAAATTATTGAAAAAGGATTCAATAACTTTCAAAAAATTAAAACACTACAACTTTAAGGAATTTCATAATATTTCAGATAGCATAGAAAATTATTTGTCGGAATTGACCGATGAAATATTGAACTTTTTTCCACAACCTAGCGATACGCAAAGCATATATTATTTACTATATGAAATTTTAATCAATATCTACAAGCATTCAAAGTTTACAAATGCATAAATATAATATAGGGAACTTTTATTGTAATGAGAATCAACAAAAAATCAATTAATAATATTTACGAATATTTAAAATATAAAAAAATAAATAAAAATATGGAGGATGAAAATGAGCGAATATGAAATCATTCTTGAAGATGCATATTCTAAAAAATTAGGTATGGGCCCAACTGCAAAAAAAATATTTCAAGAAATCAATAACAAACCAGAAGCAATATTGAATTTTAAAAATATTGAGTTTATGAGCAGATCATTTGCACAAGAATACGTATTTCAAAAACATAACTGCAATACAAAAATAACTGAAGTAAATATGTCTGAATCAATCATCCGAATCATGAAATGATTTCATGAAGTTATCACTAAAATTTTCTAAGTTTTCTTTTAATGAAACCAATATTTTCCAAATTAATGTTTTGAACATTACTATTTTAAATAAGTATTTAATCAACCATCCCCCTCAATTTTAACATTACAAAAACATTTTTATATTCATCAAAAACAAAATTTTTAAACAGAAAAGGAGTTAAAAAAACATGAAATACAAAAGTATAATATTGATTCTTTCTATTTTTATCATATTCAGCATTGCCAGTGTAAGCGCTGGTGAAGTTGACGATAAAGTAATGATGAGTGATGAAAATGCAGAAATAGAATCAACATCTATAGAAAAGGATTTAAAAACAACGGATGACAACCAAGTACTAAGCAAAACAAATGATGATGAAATACAAAGTGTAAAAGATAATGAAATTACAGGTGCCGATGTTGATCCAAATACAAACGCCACATTCGATGATTTGAAAAAAGAGATTGGTGAAGGAGGAAATATCACACTGAAACATAAATTCTATAATTATAATGGCACAGGTCAAGAATCAGAACATATTGATATAAGCGTTGCCAATAGTATTATTGTATTAACATGAATGGATCACATACTCAAGTATTCCAGATAATAGGCGACAATATAACAATTAAAAACCTAACCATTACAAATGGAAATTTTGACCCAAGCTGGAGCTGGTATTTTATTTATGTTGTAGGTAGTGGTGCTAAAATTGTAAATTGTAATTTCATTGATAACACTGGACATACGAAGGGTGTAATTTACTTTGAAGAGAATATCAATGGCGCTGTTACAAATTGTACTTTTATTAATAACATAGCAGACACATCTAGTTTGGGCGGTGCAATTTTCAATACAAATGGCAATGTTGCTGTGACAAATTGTTATTTTAGTGGAAATTATGCTCAGGAAGGTTCTGATATCTATTCAGAATCCAATTCAGTTACTGCAGACACATGTATCTTCAAAGATACCGGCACAACTTACAATGTGCAGATTGTCCCTCCTGCATTGAATGTTGATGATTTCGTAGCACTCAATAATTCCGGTGAAAAATTAACATTTGACTTAAAAACAAACAGCAGCATGTCTGTCGACAATGGAAATATCTCAATAAGCGTATATGATAAAAACAATGACAGTTTAATCGGAGAATACTGCTGCTTAAGCGGTGAAGGATGGACTGTGAATTTGCCGGTCGGCTCCTATTATGCTATTTTCAATACCGAATATGCCGGATTTAAAGCAATCAACAGAACCATAACAGTAATTCCAAACACAGAATACTATATTAATGTAACTCCGGTGACAACCAGCAGCAAGATAGTTAACCTCACTGCAAAATCCAACATACCAACCGACATTATAGGCGGCAAATTAGTGTTTATTCTGCCAAACGGTGATGAACTCAACGGAACATACGATTCCAAGGACACATGGTGGACAATGCACACATTTGAAGATTACAAAACTTATGAAATCAATGCAACATACACCAATTTTAAAAGGGCAACTGTCAACAGCGCAACCATAACCGTTAGAAAAACCAATTCAACTATATATCTTGAGGATATTGTTCTGGATTACCCTGAATCTGAACTTGTTACTGTACCAACTGAAGGCGCAACAGGCATCACCGCCAAGATTGACGGCAAAAATGTTAGTGTTGTTGATAATTTTACAATCCAAATTTCAGATTTAGATGCAGGAAACTACAATTTAGAAGTGACAACAATACCCGATGAAACCCACCTCCCCGTAACTAAAACAGTCAACATTACCGTTAATAAGGCATCAGTAAAAATCTTTGCAAATGATTTGGAACTAAACTTAGATGACAAATCCAAAGTCAATTATGCATTGGAACCTGAAGACACTACTGGACGAATTTACTTTGAAAGCGACAATCCAGAGGTTGTCAGTGTCACATCTGACGGCAACATCACTGCACTTTCAGCAGGCACAGCAAACATCACAATCACATTCACAGGAAATAAAAACTACGAAGAAACCAACAAAACCATAAAAATCAAAGTGAACAAGGCCAATTCAATCCTAATCATCCCATCACAAAGATTGGAATACAAGCCTTCCTTAAACATCACTGTAGATGCAATAGGTGCCGCAGGAATTATCGCCAAAATAAATGGCAAAGATGCCAAAGTTGACGGATTTACAATAGAAATTCCAGAGGGTGCTGGAAGCTACACTTTAACTGTAACAACAATACCTGATAAAAACCACAACCCACTAACTAAAACAGCCAACATTACAGTCAATAAAGTAGATACCAAAATTGGTGCAAATGATTTGGAACTGACATTTGGAGATAAAACCAAACTCATTTCTGTATTGATGCCCGAATACGCCGAAGGAAACATATCCTTTTCAAGCAGCAATCCAGGCGTTGCCAATGTCAGCTCCAGTGGCGAAGTCACCGCAGTTTCAACAGGTATAGCGAACGTTACAATCACATTCTCAGGAAATGAAAACTACGAAAAAACCGCCAAGACCATAAAAGTCAAAGTGAACAAGGCCAATTCAACCGTAAGCATCTGTCCACTAGTATTGGATTATGGAAATTCCCTAAACATAACTGCAGATACAACAGGCGTTAAAGGAATTACAGCAAAAATAGATGGCCAAGACACCAAAGTTGATGGATTTACAATAGAAATCCCAGTATTGAATGCTGGCAAATACACATTGCAAGTTACCACAATTGCTGATGACAATTACAATCCAGTTACAAAAACAGCCAACATTACTGTCAACAAGCTCAAAACACAGATAACTGCAAAATCTATTGCCACAGTATACAATGTAAACAAGAACCTTGTCATTACATTAAAAGACTCCAAAGGCAATGCAATAAACGGAGTTAATATAACAGTCAAGTTGAAAAATGCAAAAACATACGCCACCAATAATAACGGTCAGGTCAAAATATCCACCAAAGGTTTGGCTCCTAAATCATACACTGTAAATATAACATTCAACGGCAGCAGCAAGTATGACAAGTCCGCTAAATCCGTTAAGGTCACTGTTAAAAAGGCAAATCCTAAAATGGTTATTCATCAGAGAACTTACAAGTTAAATGTTAAAGTCAAGGCGTTTGCAGTCATTTTAAAA
>NZ_CADCJB010000030.1 GCF_902801725.1 uncultured Methanobrevibacter sp.
CAATATGAAAATGCTGTTGCTTCAATAAAAGTTGCTAATGGTGTAAAATCTGAAGGTGAATTAATAATTTCTGGAACTGAAGGTTATGCTTATGTTCCTGCTCCATGGTGGAAAACAGATTATTTTGAATTAAGATTTGAAAATCAAGAAGATAATAAAAAATATTTCTATCAATTAGATGGTGAAGGAATAAGATATGAGCTTGTAGCTTTTGCTAAATCCATTGAATTAAATAGAAATAATGCATATATTGATTATGATGTTTCAAAAGCAATTTGTAAAATTATTGAAGACTTTGAAAATAAGGATGTTAATTTCATCAAATAATAATTGGCGATAAAATGGATAATATTCTTCAGGGAGACATTCTTTCTCATCTTCAGGATGTTGAATTAATGATTTTAAAAGATTTTGTTAAAATCTGTGAGGAAAATGATATTGAATACTATTTAATTTTTGGGACTCAAATAGGTGCTATTAGACATCAAGGTTTTATCCCTTGGGATGATGATATTGACATAATGATTTTTCGTGAAGATTATGAAAAATTTTTAAAAGTCATGGAAGAGCATCCCAATGATAAATATACAATTTTTGACCCAAGATATAATCAGGAATACTGTTTTGAATTTGGAAGAATGTCTTTAAATGGAACGTATTGGGCTGAGTATTGGGACAATCAAGTTTCTTTCAAATTGGGAATTCATATAGATCTTTTTATTTTGGATGTTTTGCCTGATAATAAAATAAAAAGATGGTTATTCATCCAATATTGTTTCATTGTAACTAGATTGCATGCGATTTCAGTATTGAGATTTGATAATTATCCTAAAATTATTAATTTAATACTTAATATTATTCATGCATTGTTAAATTTTATTAAATTAAATCCAAATTACTTTCAAAAAAGGATTCCTAAACTATTCAGAAAATATGAAAAATCAGACAGTGGCCAATTTGTCACAGATTTAACATTAAGGGAAAGAGTTGTTTTTAAGAGAGATGATTATAAACCTCCAAAAAAGGTTAAATTTGAGGATTCAATATTTTATATTCCAAATAATGATGGTAATACTCTGATTCCAATTTATGGGGATTATATGGAACTTCCTCCTGAAGATGAACAGTATTGTCATATATTAAATGAAATTGATTTTGGAAAATATTAACAAATAACTATTTAACTAATAAATGATTGATTTTAATTATGGATAAAAAATCTGCCATTTTCATTATAGTAAGTTTTCTAATTTTAATAGTGATGTTCCATTTCATTGGAATTGAAAATATTATAAGCGCTTTAAAAACCGCTAACTTAAGTTTAATAGCTTTAGCTATTCTTATACAGATTTTTACTTACTTTTTATATACTTTGCGCTGGAAACTGGTCAATGATTCTGTAAATATTGAGGCCAGCTTCAGAAAGCTGCTTCCTATGATGATGGTTGGGCTTGCTGTCAACAACATCACTCCTTCCGGTCGTGGAGGTGGAGAACCTGTAAGGGCTTATATTCTGTCTAGGGAGTGTGGCTATGATTTGAAGGATACCTTCGCAGGCGTTGTGGCCGATAGGGTTTTGGATACATTCCCTTTCATTGTTCTTGCAGCGATAACCATTGTAGCAATGCTTTTGTACTTTGAAATTCCTACATGGCTGGTTGTTGTATTGGTATTGTCTGTAATTGGAATTCTTGTGGTTCTGGGAATTCTTATCTATTTATGCATAAATCCTGGCTTTGGAAACCGTCTTGAGAAATTTATTTTCAGAATCGTTAACAGATTCTATAAAAAAAGTTCTGAAGATTTGGAAAAAAGCATTCATGACAATATCTTCGGTTTTCAGAAAACCATGTCTTTATTGCTTTTAAACAAGAAGCTTCTGTATTATACAATTCCATTGTCTTTTGTAATTTGGATTTTCGAAATTTTGAGGGTTTATATAGTATTTTTGGCATTTGGGGCTTCTTTGAACGTGATTGTCATTGGTGAAGTATTTATTATTGCATCTCTTGTCGGTATGATTCCACTTCTTCCAGGTGGTCTTGGGGCTGTTGATGGTATAATGATTGGTTTTTATTCAAAAGCAGGCGTTTCACTTTCACTTGCAGGACCAGTAACATTGATTGAAAGGCTGATTTCATTCTGGATGGCTACAATTATTGGTTTGGTAATCCTTCCTTATTATGGTTCATCAGTTTTGGAAAAGATTTCCGTCAGTTCATCAGCCGAACAGCTTGATAATTCAACAGGCAATGAAGATTAATTTTTCATAATTTCTGTATAAAATTTTCATTATTTTTTCTTATTTTGTTCTTTATTTTACATTTTTTCTTAATAATTTTCATATTTTGTTAAATCTAAACTTATTTAAGTTTTTAACTACAAATTATTTAGTATAAATATGGGAAAATGAAAATTATGGCAGATAAAAACGAATGGGGCAGCAACCTTTCATTCATACTTGCAATGATTGGTTCTGCCGTTGGACTTGGAAACATTTGGAGATATCCTTATGTGCTTTACTCCAATGGTGGGGGAGCATTCTACATCCCTTATATTGTTGCTATCCTTTTGATGGGTATTCCTTTTTTGATTCTGGAGTATGGTGTAGGATATGATTTTAAGTCTTCTTTTCCAAAGGCGATTAGAAGTATTCACTCCAATTGGGAATTTTTAGGCTGGCTTTTGCCGGTTGCAGTATTTATTATTATGATTTATTACTCAGCTATTCTTGGATGGGATGGAATCTATATGATTTTGAGTTTCTCCAAAGGATGGGGAGCAAATCCCGATACATTCTTTGCAAATACTCTTCTTCATTCAACAGATTCAGTGTCTGGTCTGCTGACTTTCATTCCAATCATTGCTGTTGCAATGCTTGTGGGTTGGGTAATTATTTGGTTTGTATCTCACAGGGACCTTGAAGAAGGCCTTGGTAAGGTTTCAAAGGTTTTAGTGCCTGCATTGTTTGTCATTATGGTTATAATTGTTGGAGTTTCACTGACTTTGCCGGGGGCTTCAATAGGTCTTTCTGAATTGTTCAATCCGAATTGGTCACTTCTAGGCCATTTTGAAATTTGGATGGCTGCGTTTGGACAGATTGTGTTCTCTTTAAGTCTGGGAATGTCAATCGCATTTACTTATGCAAGCTATACCAAGGATGATGCGGATCTTATTACTAATACAATATCAATTGCCCTTGCTAATTCACTTTTCGAAAACTTTGCGGCTTTGGGTGTATTTTCAATTTTGGGATACATGTCAATGCAGTCAGGAACTGCTGTGGCTGACCTCGTAACTCAGGGAACAGGCCTTGTATTTGTAGTATATCCTACAGTGTTTAATGTGCTTGGCCAATGGGCTTATATATTGGGACCGTTGTTCTTTTTGACAGTTTATCTTGCAGGACTGACAAGTATTTTATCAACAGTCGAACCGTTGTCATTTTCAATTCAAAACAAGTTTGGATATTCAAGATCTAAGGCAATGACAATACTGATTATTGTTGGTGCAGCATTATCTATGATTTATGCTACTGCATATGGTGGAAACGTTTTAGGATTTGTGGATACCTTCATCAATCAGATTGCACTGTTGTTCGGTATTATTCTTGAGTGTATAATATTTGCATGGATATTTAAAGCTGAAAAGCTAATTGGCTTTTTAAATTCAAGAAGTAAAACGATTAAATTGGGTAAATGGTGGCTTGTAATTGTCAAATTTATTCTTCCAGTTTTCATTGCAATTATCTGGATTGGTGGATTGAATGATGTAATCCAAACTGCGACATTTGATCAGCTGGTATTTACAGCTCTCACTGCAGCTATTTTATTGATTGCAACTGTAATATTTACAGTATTGCCTTCTAAAAATCCTGACTGGGATAAAACTGAAGAAAGAGTTTAATTGAATGGTTAATTTTTAACCATTTCTTTTTTTTTAAAATTTCAGATTAATGATGTGAATTTAAAATTCAAAAGCAGTGTCTGAATAAAATCATGTAAAGAATTTATTAATCATATTGCTTTCATTGTCTTTTTTTTCAAGATGAATGGTGATTGTTCCATTATTGTCTACTTTAACAACTTCATCATAATTTTTGGCATTTTTAACAGGTTCATTGGCTTCGGTATAGTATACTCCAGCTATCAGACCTACTATGCATAACAGAAATATGAGAAGTATTGTGGTATTTTTTAAATCCATAGTATATATTATTCATTTTTTTGTATATATAACTTAATAGAAAAGTATTTTAATAGCAATCATCATAATGTAATTGAAAAGTTTAAAGAGGTGAGAATATGAAAAGCTTTATTGTAATTGTTTTGGGTATTCTTGTCGCAGTGCTGCTTGTCGGTGGTGCTATAGCATATACTTTTATGGATGAATTAGGTGTTAATATGGATAATGTCGATTCTAAAATTAAAGATAAAGTAAGTAATGTTGGATCTTCTGATATTGTCAAAGAAGAAGTTAAAGAAAATGGTCAGGCTGGAACCGGTTCCTACCGTGAAGTTTCCTATGGGGACGGAGGTTTCCGTCAGTTCGATTCTAAAACTGGTGAATTGATTGGTTCTTCCTATGAATCAGATCAATCAAAATTGAACAAAGGGGATTTTGATTGATCTTAAAGGATTTGCTTAACCATTTTGATATTGAAGATAATCTTCCGGATTATCTTTTAGAACAATCCTTCAATGAAGTCTTCTTGGATGGGGACTTCTCAAAAACAGACAATAATTATAAAATAGCAGTTAAAACACGTCAAAACGTCACTCATCAAATGTTTATAAGGCCGGGGGATGAATATCCTGTTGTCATCATGTCAGAGTTGCCGAACGGCAATTTGAATGGGATGAAATTTGGTCAAAGTCAGGGTGATGTAAAATATATTAATAATTTATAACTGCTATCTTTTTTTTAAATTTTTTTAACTACTTTTATATAATATTTTAATCAAAAATTATATTATAATAATTTAATAATTTTGTTGATATCATGGACAAAAAAGAGTTAATTAACGGTGGAAAAGTAAAAAGTGTATTTACTACCGATAGAGAAGATGAAGTCATTATCGAGTTTAGGGATGATATGACTGCTGGTGACGGAGCAAGAAAAGAAGTTATGAACAATAAAGGGGCTTACAATGCCATTATTTCTACAAAAATATTCAAAGTCCTTGAAGAAAACGGCATTGCAACTCAGTTCATTGACTTGCCAGAACCAAATGTCATGCTTGCAAAAAAACTTGAGATGATTCCGATTGAAGTAATTGTTAGAAACATTGCTACAGGTAGTTTAGTTCGTAAATATCCAATTGCTGATGGTACTAAATTGAATCCTCCAATTGTACAGATGGATTTTAAAGATGATGAATATCATGATCCGATGCTTAATGATTCCATTATAAAGGCGTTAGGCATAGCTACCCAGGATGAAATCGATATCTTAACTGAAAAAGCTTTGAAAATCAATGATGTTTTAACCAAATTCTTTGAAGATGCAGGAATTATTCTGGTTGACTATAAAGTTGAATTCGGTAAGGATAAGGATGGAAACATTCTTTTGGGTGATGAAATATCTCCTGACGGATGCAGATTATGGGATAGCGAAACATTGGAAATGTTGGATAAGGAACTGTTTAGAAAAGGAAAAGACGATGAAGTTATGGAAGCATACATTGAAGTGTATAATAGAATTATTCCTGATGAAGAAAAGGTGATTTAAATGTTATTCGATATTGAAGTAAAGATTTCTCTTAAAAGCGGTATGTTAAACCCTGAAGCAACAACTATTGAAAGATCTCTGGAATTGCTTGGATATGATGTAAACAATGTAAAAACTGTTGAAATCATCAAATTCCAAATGGAAGGTGAAGACAGGGAAGCAATCAGAGAAAATGTTGTTGACATGTGTGAAAGATTGCTCTGTAATCCTGTAATTCACGATTATAAAATTAATGTTATTCCACAGAACATGGCATGTGGTAAATAGGGGGATTCAAATGAAAATTGGAGTAATTAGATTTCCGGGAACCAACTGTGACAGGGATGTTGCACAGGCTATTGAACTGGCAGGCTTATCTCCTGAATACATCTGGTGGAGCGAAGAAAACCTAACTGATTATGACGGTATCGTTATTCCTGGAGGATTTTCATATGGTGATTACCTAAGGGCAGGTGCAATGGCTTCCATCACACCGGTAATTGATGGAATCAAAAATTTGGTTAAAGAAGAAAAGCCGGTTTTGGGAATCTGTAACGGAGCACAAATTTTAGGTGAAATAGGTCTTGTTCCAGGAATTTTCATTACAAATGAATATCCTAAATTCAACTGCGAATGGGTTGACCTGAAAGTTGCAACCAACAGAACACCATTTACAAAAGCATTCAAAACAAACCAGACAATCAAACTCCCAATCGCACATGCAGAAGGAAGATTCTATACAGAAGACATTGATTTGTTAAAAGATCAGGACCAAATCGTATTGCAGTTTGAAGGAAAAAATCCTAACGGATCAATGGAAGCAATTACCAGCGTATGCGATGAGTCAGGCCTTGTATGTGCAATGATGCCTCATCCTGAAAGGGCTTGCGAAGAACTGTTCGGTTCAGATGATGGTTTGAACTTTTTTAAAGGATTTTTATAAAGTGATAAAATGGTAGTTTATTTGATTGGTGCAGGTCCCGGAGATGCTGACCTAATAACTCTTAAGGCAGTCAAAGCATTAAATAAGGCTGATGTTGTTTTATATGATTATCTGGCAAATGAAGAAATATTGGTGCACGCTCCTGATGATGCCGAAAAGATTTATGTTGGTAAAAAAGCAGGAGAGCATTATAAAACACAGGATCAAATTAATGAACTGATTATTGATCAGGCTCAAAAGCATGAAAATGTTGTCCGGCTAAAAGGAGGAGATCCTTTCGTATTTGGTCGTGGCGGAGAGGAAATATTGGCTTTGATGGAACATGATATCAAATTTGAAGTAATTCCGGGCGTAACCTCAGCTATTGGAGCACCAACTTCTCTGGGACTGCCTGTAACTCATAGGGCAGTAGCAACATCAGTGACTATTGTTACCGGGCATGAAGACCCGACAAAGGCGGAAAGCCAGGTTCACTGGGATTATACTGCTGATACTTTAATTATTTTAATGGGAATTGGAAATATCAAAGAAAATACTAGTGAAATAATGAAATATCGTTCCGCCGACACTCCTGTTTGTGTAGTTGAAAGCGGCACACTTCCTGATGAAAATGTAGTGTTTGGAACATTGGGAGATATTTCAGATAAAAAAATCAACACTCCAGCTATTTTAATAATTGGTGATGTTGTAAACCTTTATAGAGACATTTACGATTATCAAAGGTGATTAGATGTGTGGAATTGTAGGTTGTATATTAAAAGAAGATAAAGAAGTTGCATCTATCCTTTTTGATTGTATTTCAAAATTAGAATATAGGGGATATGATTCAATTGGTTTGGCCACATTTGATGATGGGGCTATCCACATTAAAAAAGATAAGGGAAAAATTGATGAAGTAAACAAAAAATTGGATTTGACTGATATGCCGGGAAATTTCGGTATTGCTCATGTCCGTTGGGCAACACACGGGGACCCGTCAAAATTAAATTCACATCCTCATGTTGATGAAGACAACGGCATTGCTGTTGTTCATAATGGTATTATTGAAAACTATTTGGAAATTAAGGAAAAACTAACTCTTGAAGGTCATGTTTTCAAATCAGATACTGACACTGAGGTTATTCCTCATCTGATTCAGAAGTTTATGAGTGAGAAATTTGATCTTGAACATGCGGTAAGAAAGACAATTGACATTATTGAAGGCGCTTATGCTATTGCAGCTATCAGTATAAACGAACCTGATAAGATAGTTGCAACACGAAAAGACTCACCGTTGATTGTTGGGATTGGTGAAGAGGGTTATTACCTTGCTTCCGATTCTCCGGCTATCCTGAAATATGCAAGGGATATCATCTATCCTGAAAGGGGAGAGATTGTTATTCTGGATAAGGACGGCGTTGTAGTTCATGATGAATTTGATAATGTGGTCAATAAGGAAATAGATACAATTAACTGGACACCTGAAATGGCTGAAAAAGAAGGATATGACCATTTCATGATTAAGGAAATTAACGAGCAGGCAACTGCGGTCAGAAATACATTGACCCAAAAAGAAAATATTCAGGAAATCATTGATGACATTGATGAAATTCAAAGGATATGCTTTGTTGCATGCGGAACTTCCTACCATGCTTCATTGACCGGAAAATATTTGATAGAGTCACTGGCTGGTGTTCCTACTGATGTTATTCTTGCTTCTGAATTTAAATATTCTGCAAATACCTTAAATGATAAGACTTTGGTGATATTTATTTCACAGTCCGGTGAAACTGCAGATTCACTCAAGGCATTGGATGTTGCAAATCAAACATCTAAAACTCTGGGAATAGTTAATGTTGCAGGTTCATCCATTACCAGAAGGGCTCAATATGTAATTCAAACTCAGGCAGGTCCTGAAATCGGTGTGGCTGCGACAAAGACATATGTTGCTCAATTGACTTCAATCTACCTGTTTGCAGCATTGCTGTCTAAAAATGTTGAACTTTTAAAAGAAATAGAAAAGGTTCCGGAATTTATTGACGAGGCTCTTGAAAACATAGATGATATTGAGAATCTTTCTAAAAGGTATAATTATGCTCGTGATTTCTTTTATCTTGGAAGGGGATATTCTTACCCTACAGCTTTGGAAGGGGCTTTAAAGCTTAAGGAAATTACATATATTCACGGTGAAGGATATGCTGCAGGTGAACTTAAACATGGTCCTTTGGCTTTGATTGATGAAGGAATTCCTGTTGTGGTAATTATTCCTCCTGGGGACAATTACAGAAAGACAATGAGCAATTTAGAGGAAGTAAAATCTCGTGGAGCTAATGTTTTGGCCATAGGTTCTGCCGATGATGAATCATTAAAGGCAAAAGCCGATGATGTAATTTCAATCAATGCGGATGTTAAGGAAATAATTGCACCGCTGGTTTATATTGTCCCATTGCAACTTATCGCATATTACATTACAGTTGAAAAGGGTCATGACCCTGATAAACCTAAGAATTTGGCAAAATGTGTGACTGTAGAATAAGATTTTTTAAAAATCTTATCATTTCTTTATTTTTTTCTTTAATTTTAAATTAAGTACTTATAATTAATTATTTTTTATTATTAAATCTTTATATTCTGTTTTAATTATATGGGGTCAAAATTTTAGCTTTATTTTTGATTTTAAGATTAATTTATTTTTATAACTTTTTTTCAGTAATATTAGAATTGATTATATGATTTTTACATAAAATTTGTCTTTTGATAATAATTTCAACTATTTTAAGCTATTTGTTTTATTTATAATGATATTTATGCTTATTTTTTATAAATTAGGCTTATTTATGCTTTTTTTCATAATCAAAAGCTTTTTATAAGAAAAGTGTAATAAAATACATTACGAACAAATGTTAGATGGAGTTAACGTTATGTTTAATAAAAAAGTAAAATTATTTTTAGTAACTCTAATTTTCATGTTATCAATTTCAGCTGTTGCGGCTGCGGAATCCAATTCTACTGATGACATGGCTGTTGGAGAAGTAGACGAAGAACCTCCTTCGGGTGTAGTTCAAGATATTTCTTCTGATAATAATCTTAAAGTTACTGATAATGATCTTGAAACTACGAACGGAGATTATGTATTGAATGGAAATGACTTGAAGATGTATTATAAAAACGGGTCTTCGTATGTGGTCACTTTGTCAAAAGACTCACAGCCTGTAAAGAATGCATCACTATCCATTAAGCTTAACGGTGTTTCCTATAATAAGCTTACCAACAATTATGGAAGAGTTTCAATTCCTATCAATCTGAAAGATGGAAATTATGTAGTTTCTACAAGCTATGATAAAATCAACATTAAGAATAAGATTCAGGTATTGCCTGTAGTTATCGCTAAAGACTTGACTACAACATATAAGAGTAACGCAATGTTCAATGCAAAATTTTTAGACGGTAAAGGCAATCCCTTAAAAAATACTGATGTAAAGTTCAAGATAAATGGCAAGACATATGTCCGAAAGACAAATGCAAATGGTATTGCCAGATTGGGTGTAGTTTCCTTAAAAGTTGGTACTCATACCATATATGCTATCCATCCGAATGGATATTCCTTATCTAAAAAGATTATCATAAGGAATTCTGTTGTTGCATCAGATATTGAGAAATATTATAAGGATTCTAAAAAATTCGCAGCGACATTTTACGGCAAAAATGGAAAACTGCTTGCAAATAGTTATGTTTCCTTTTATATTGATGGAAAGTATTATGATGTGAAAACCAATTCTAAAGGTGTAGCTTCATTATCAATTTCATTGAAGCCAGGCACATACAAGATTGTTTCAATCAACTCTGCAACTGGTCAAAAAATGTCTAAAAAGATTACTATTCGATCCACATTGTATGCAAGCAGAGTAAATACCTTTTCAGATAAGACAGCTACATTCAAAGTAAAGCTTTATAAGAACGGACAACTGGTTAAAAATGCCAATGTATATGTTTATATCAAGGACTCTGAAAAAGTGGCCAAGACAAATGCCAATGGTATTGCCAGTTTCAATTTCAAGCTGGCTAAAGGAACTTATACATTCATATCACATGATCCATACACTGGATATTCAATTAATACAAAAGTATATGTTAAAGCTCCTACAATAAGGGCTTATCATAAAAATACATATGAAGACTCTGAAACAACATACACAGCTACCCTGTTGAAAGAAGACGGTAGTCTTGCAAAGAACACAAAAATGCAAATGACACTTAACGGCAAAACATATAATGTTAAAACAAATGTCAAAGGTGTTGCAAGCATTACCTTCACATTAAAAGAAGGTAGATATCAGATTACCTGTAAGGATTTGAATACAGGCTATTCCATAACTAGGAATGTGAATGTTTATGGTCCTATAACAGGTACAAAATATAATAAATACGGGGTTTCTGAAGACGGTAAGACACTTCTGGTTGTTGGAAGACCATCTGCTGTCGGTGAAGAATCCAAATATGGATATACATTCTACAGAACATTGTTCGAAAGAACCTGTCCATACTGTGGAGGCCATAATCTTTATTGGGATATCTTCTGGGCAGGTAATGAATACCGTGACGGAGGAATTTTCCCGGCTACAGGAAGATATGAAACCGGTAGTGCTGAAGGAAATATTTTCTGTGATGATTGTGACTGTGATTTCTCAGTATTCGGACATGAACATGTTTGGAGTAATCCAATGTATTTAAAAGTATTAATGGGTCCTCAAAAGACCTCAAAAGAAGATGCATATGCTTTAAAAAGCGGAAATTATGTGTTATCATAATTTCCTGATTTAACTTTTTTTAATTTTTCTTTCATATCTAATATTCTATTTCTTGAATTGTTTTTTTCGTCCTGTTTTTTGGAATAATTGTTTTCACACTCGACAATGTAGTAAGCTTCATTGGAAGTTGTTGAAGGGATATTCATTTTTGCTAAATTACGTTCCACGCGCCTTTTCAGCTTTTCATCATCCATTTCGCATGCTAAAAAAATAGGGGTTTTGACTGCTGATGAAATTCTGGTGTTGTGGCGTGCATTGTGTCTTTCTTCAGTTCTTTTTTCCAGAATGTAGTCGCTGTCGCTGTTCAGGTTAGGGTCCCTGAATGGAATTCCAACATCTGACAGAGCAATTCTTATTTCATCATTTTTCGGAAGTGATGTATCGAGCATCAACGGATTCGGGCTGGCAAGTGTCCCTCCCTGCTTTCTTCCGAAGATCGGGCCCTGGCCTATATAGAAATCAGCTTCGATGAATGCGTCCCTTACAGGTGCGGATGAAGTATAGGTCGCTACAATTCCATTGTCCTTTATAACTCGTCGGAATTGCTTAAAAAATTCAAGTGAAAATAATTCCGGAGCCATATTCTGTGAAAACGGATCCAGGAATATGGCATCGTAAGTGTTGCTTTCAAGCCTTTGAACGGTTTGCCTTGCATCTTCAATGTAGACATTAATGTCTATGTTATCCGGAATTTCGTAGGTTTCCAGATTTAATGTTGCATAATCCTGTGCAATCAGTTCATTTTCAATAGCTTTTTTGGTAATGTCGTGCTCTTTGATTGGTGATGGTACTAAAAGTCCGCATGCAAGTGTGGCATGGGATATTTCCACCATGTCTACTGTTAAATTTGAATCAGTGCTGTTATCCAAAAATTCAGCTATTGCGGCTGATGTGTTGTAGCCCAATCCTGCACAGATATCTAATATGGCGATGTCGTCATCATAATTGAATTTCATCGGACGAATAAATTTCTCAAATGACTCACTTATTGCACCGGTAGATGTATGTAACGTTTCAACTTTATGATTTATTTCTTTTGATTTAATAGAATAGGATCCATCATCTGTTAAAACAAAATAATCTTTGTAAGTATCAAAAAAATTAACTCTACCTTCATTATTTCGACTACTTTTTTCTTGGTCAAAACATGAATTCACCAAATCAAAGATATCGTCATTAATTATTCTAGCATTTTCTTCATAATTCATTTTATCTAGTTGAAAATTTGTTTTTTTTAATATTTATTGATTTTTTAATTTTCATATTCCGATTGCAATCTAATCCTAAAAGCATTTTTTAATATTTTGATGCTATTTTTAATTTGGTAAATAAGCAAAATTTATATAATTTCTAATTTAAACTTAATTTAGATAATATCAATGCTTCGAATTATTTATTTTTGAGGCAATTTTTTTATTAAAACTTAAAATTGTATTTTTTATTGAAATTATTTAAAATCGATAGGGTAAGGTAAAATAAATGTTTGAAATCAAAGCTAAAGACAACATGGGTAGGGTTGGTGTTTTAAAGACTAAACACGGGCAGGTAAAAACTCCTGCATTAATGCCAGTTATTCACCCAAGAAAACAAGCAATAGATGTAGGCAAATATGGTGCAGATATTGTAATTACCAATGCATATCTAATTTATAAGGATGAAGAATTAAAAAAAGAGGCTGTTGAGAAAGGATTGCATGAATTGATTCACTTTGACGGCCCGATCATGACAGATTCAGGTTCATTTCAGCTTTCAGTATATGGTGATGTGGAAATTACCAACAAGGAAGTCATTGAATTTCAGGAATTGATTAAAACAGACATTGGAACAAGTTTGGATATTCCTACAGCACCTTTTGTTGAGCGTGAAAAGGCTGAAAGCGATTTGGAAATCACTCTTGAAAGAGCACATGAAGCAGTTGAATTTAAAAAAGAACAAAATATGGAGATGCTTTTGAATTCAGTAGTTCAGGGGTCAACATTTCTTGATTTGAGGAGAAAATGTGCTCATGAACTGTCTAAGCTTGATGCGGATTTGTATCCAATAGGTGCTGTTGTTCCTCTGATGGAATCATATCATTATAAGGATTTGGTTGATGTTGTGATGAATTCCATGAAGGAACTGCCTGACAGCACTGCCCGCCACCTGATGGGAGCAGGCCATCCGATGATATTTGCATTGTGCGTAGCGATGGGATGTGACCTATTTGACTCAGCGGCTTACATATTGTATGCTGAAGATGACAGGCTTTTGTCCACAAGAGGAACCTACAAATTGGAAAATCTGCAAGAAATGCCGTGTTCCTGTGAGGTGTGCACCAAATACACTCCTGATGATTTGAGGGCAATGCCGAAAGAGAAGAGAAGGGATCTGATTGCCCAACATAATTTGCATGTTTCATTTGCAGAGTTGAGATTGATTAGGCAGGCTATATATGAAGGAAGTTTGATGGAGCTTGTTGAAGAGAGATGCCGTGCTCATCCAGCACTTCTTGAAGCTGTAAGGCAGCTTGGAAATTATTCTGTCGATTTGGAAAAGTATGATCCCAGAAGCAAAAAATCAGCATTCTTCTACACAGGTCCTGAATCATTGTGCAGAAGCGAAGTATTGAGGCATATGCAAAAATTGAGGGAAATGCCTAAAAAAAGAGACCTTGTGATTTTGCCTCCAACAAGAAAGCCTTACTCCAAATTCGTCTCAGGAAAGCTTGGAGAGTTCTATATCTATGGGGCAGAACAGGAAATTGATTTGGACAACACAGACTTTATGGTTTTGGATGTGCCGTTCGGATTGATACCTCTTGAAATTGATGAATTATATCCGTTAAGTCAAAATGATGCTCCTAAAACTCGTGATGTGGATGCTATTGAATTTGTTGAGGATTTCCTTAATGAATTTGTCGAATATTATGAGCAGGTTCTGATACACTCAAGAGTCATCAACGATTTGGAAATAGGCCTTTATAATAAATGCATAGGTTCTGATGAGATAAGATATAAAAAGGATGACATTAAGAAAATCAAGGCAATTGCAGATTATCAGTTTGGTGTCGGAGCAGGGGATGCGCTGTTTTCCGGCAATATTAAGATAGAAAAAAGTAAAAAAACAGGTAAAATCAGACATATATATGACGGAAAAGTGCTTATTGTAAATATGAGGGCTTCTGATTCATATCTAGTTTTATCAAAGGAAGGTGCTAAAAGATTGCATAATGCAATGCCATATCCTGAAAATAGAGTTGTTGTCAATAAGGATTCAGAGCCATTTGCCCTTGACGGAAAAAGTGTGTTCTGCAAATTTGTAGTTGACTGTGATGACAATATAAGATCTAAAGATGAAGTTTTAATAGTCAATGAGGAAGATAAGCTATTGGCATATGGAAAAGCCTTGCTTGGAGCTTGCGAAATAAAGGAATTTAAAACTGGGCAGGCTATAAAGACTCGTAAAGGAATGAAAAAATAGGTGATTAAATGGTAGATGACAATAAGGTTAACACAGGTCACAACGTTGAAGATAGGGAACTTATAAAAAATGCCCGCAAACCGGTCGGCAAATTGGGGCACAAAATATTGGACAGGATGAATGAGTCACACGAATCAATGGCCCAATGGGGAGTAACTCACTTTGAAATAAGTGAAGACAGTAAAATCCTTGATATAGGCTGTGGAGGGGGAAGAAATATTCAGAGATTTGCAGACCAGATATCTGAAAATGGAAGGGTTGTTGGAATTGATTATTCTGAAGTGAGTGTTGAAAAATCCACAAAACTGAATCAGGAAGCTATTGACAGGGGAACTGTCAATGTTTTACAGGGATCAGTTTCGGAAATGCCATTTTACGATGAGACCTTTGACATTGTAACCGGATTTGAAACAATTTATTTCTGGCCTGATTTTATCAATGATTTAAAAGAAGTTAATAGGGTTCTTAAAAAGGACGGATTAGTATTTTTCTGTAATGAAGCCGTTTACAGGGAAGGTGAAATGGAAAAATATGATGGTCTTGTGGAACTTTTGGACATGAAGATTTATTCTGAAGATGTTTTAAAAGAATCTCTCGAAAAGACAGGCTTTAAAGATTTCAAAGCTTATGTAGATGATGAAAATGATTGGATTTGCGTAACTGCCCGTAAGATTTAATCATATTTTTTATTATTTTCATGATATTTCTTCGGAAATCGAAAGTTTTATATAGTATCAAAACATAAGTTTATTTGTTGTTAGTTTTCATGCGGTGTTAGTCCAGCCTGGTTAAGACTCTAGCCTGCCACGTTAGAGACCCGGGTTCAAATCCCGGACGCCGCATTTTTTATGCAGTCGTGGTATAGTCTGGTTATTACTTGGGCCTTCCAAGCCTACAACCCGGGTTCGAATCCCGGCGACTGCATCTCGAATAAATTCTTTTTTTAAATTCTTGTTTTGTTTAAAAAATGGCTATTTTTTAGTTACTTTTATATAATAATAAATATAAAATATTAATAATTAAATTGATTTTTAATGTCTTTAAATATTATGATTTAAGGTGATTTAATGGTAGGAATAGTAGGATATGGGGCACATGTGCCGTCATATAGAATTAAGGTAGAAGAAATAGCAAAAGTATGGGGAGATGACCCTGTAGCTTTATCAAATGGGTTGGTTGTTAATGAAAAATCCGTTCCTTCCGCTGATGAAGATACTGCGACTATTGCAGTAACTGCTGCTAGATATGCTCTAGCAAGAGCTCAAATTGATCCAAGTAAAATTGGAGCAGTTTATGTTGGTTCGGAATCTCATCCGTATGCAGTTAAACCAACAGCTTCAATTGTTGCTGAAGCAGTCTGTGCAACTCCAAAATTGACTGCAGCTGATTTGGAATTTGCATGTAAAGCTGGAACTGCAGGAATTCAAATGACTATGGGTCTTGTTGAATCTGGAATGATTGAATATGGGTTAGCTATTGGTGCTGATACTTCACAGGGTGCTCCTGGTGATGCATTAGAATACACTGCATCTGCAGGTGGTGCAGCATATATTATAGGTAAAGATAATACAATTGCGGATATTAATCATACTTGCAGTTTCACAACTGATACTCCTGACTTTTACAGAAGGGAAGGCCAAAACTACCCATCTCATGGTGGTCGTTTTACAGGAGAACCTGCTTACTTCAAACACGTTTTAAGTACTGCAAAAATGTTATTTGATGAAACTGATACAAAACCTGAAGATTATGATTATGCATGTTTCCATCAGCCTAATGGTAAATTCTACTTAAGGGCAGGTAAAAAATTAGGTTTCAGTTCAGAACAAATCAAACAAGGACTTTTAACTCCAAATATTGGAAACACCTATTCTGGAGCTGTACCATTGGCTTTATCAAATATCTTGGATGTAGCTGAACCTGGAGATAAAATATTTGTTGTTTCATATGGTTCCGGTGCTGGAAGTGATGGATTCTCAATAACTGTTAAAGATGAAATTGTAGAAAGAAGAGAATTGGCTCCAAAAACACAGGATATTATTGATGATAAAACATACGTTGATTATGCTATTTATGCTAAATTCAAAGGTAAAATTAAAATGTAAGGGGGCTTAAATATGAGAGATGTTGCGATTATCGGAGTTTCACAAACAAAATTTGGTGAATTATGGGATTCTTCCTTCAGGGATTTGATTGCTGAAGCTGGTTTAAAAGCTATCGTGGATGCCAGTATTGGTGGTGACGATATTGAAGCAATGTTTGTTGGAAATATGTCTTCTGGACTATTTGTAGAACAAGAACACATTGCAGCACTTATTTCTGACCATGTAGGACTTAATCCAATTCCAGCTACAAGAGTTGAAGCTGCTTGTGCATCAGGAGGGCTTGCTTTAAGACAAGGAATCATGGCAGTTGCATCAGGTTTCCATGATGTGGTAATTTCTGCAGGTGTGGAAAAAATGACTGATGTCGTTGATGCTACTCCAGCTATTGCTACTGCATCAGATCAGGAATGGGAAGCACAACAAGGAGCAACTTTTCCATCATTATATGCAATGATTGCAAAAAGGCACATGTATGAATATGGTACAACTCGTGAACAATTGGCACAATTTTCTGTTGTAAACCATAAAAATGCAGCCAAAAACCCTAATGCTCAATTCCCATTTGAAATCAGTGTTGATAAAGTATTGAATTCCACTATGGTGGCAGATCCATTAACTCTTCTAGACTGCTCTCCGGTAACTGACGGAGCAGCTGCTGTTGTATTGGTTCCTGCTGAAGATGCTAAAAAGTATACTGATACTCCAATTTATGTAAAGGCTTCCACACAGGCTTCTGGAACATTAACATTGCACGATAGAAAAGATATCACTACCATTGAATCTACAAAAGTTGCATCCAGAAAAGCTTATGAAATGGCTGGAGTAACAACAAAAGATATTGATTTAACTGAAGTGCATGACTGTTTCTCCATTAATGGACTTTTAGCAGTAGAGGATTTAGGATTTGCTGAGAAAGGTAAAGGTGGAATAGCTATTGAAGAAGGTCAAACTGAAATTGATGGTGATTTCCCAATCAACACTTCCGGTGGTCTTAAAGCACGTGGACACCCATTAGGTGCAACAGGTATTGCTCAAGCCGCTGAAGTGGTATGGCAACTCAGAGGAGAAGCTGGCGGACGTCAGGTTGACGGTGCAGAAATAGGTATGACCCACAACATTGGTGGAACCGGTGGTACTGCAGCGGTACATATTTTCGGAAGAGATTTATAAATCTCTTTTACCTTTTCTTTTTTTTTATGATACTCAATACAGGTCAAGAACTGATATTCCTGTTTTTTTCATAAATGGTTCTTGAACAGAATTGAGGAAGGTTTTGTTCTAAGCAAAAACATCTATAACAATCTAATTTATAAATATTATTTCAATCCCAAAAACTGTTGATTGCCTTTGCTTTTGCACTAAAAACCCCAAGCCATTAGTCGGGAATTTGGATAAACGGTCTGAATATGAATAGTTTTGGTTTTATTATTGGTGAAAAGTTCTCAAAAATTACAGGTCAATATGGTATCTAAATGAAAACATGTGTTGAGGCACATTATTTGACCGGTTCGGATTTGACTCGTCCGGTTGCATGACTCAGCAGGTACTTGAAAAAGCTATTGGAAATAATTTAAATGTCTTCAAAGGAAAATACAGAAATTGTTAATGCAAGTGTTTAAGGTATAATAAGTGATAACATGATAATAAATGTCGGTGGAAGAACAGATATAGTGAACTACTACACTCCATGGCTACTGAACAGACTTGAAGAAGGATATGTGTATTCAAGAAATCCATTTGTTAGGGAGAATGTTTATAAGTTAAGCTTAAAGCCTGAAGATGTTGATTGTCTTCTGTTCTGCTCCAAGAACTACCAACCTATACTGAAACATATAGGTGTCATTGATGAAAAGTACAATATTTTGTGCAACTACACGATTACTGCATACGG
>NZ_CADCJB010000031.1 GCF_902801725.1 uncultured Methanobrevibacter sp.
ATAAAAAATTGAATAGTATACTAATCCTTCATAATTGCGGTTTAAACAACTATTTAAATTATATGGATTATGCGGAAAAACTCTACAAATGGGGTGTTCACAAACCAGACTGCAAAATAGTGATTGATGCTCACGACTGTGGAAAAACACATCCAGACCTGATATTTGCTTCAGCAGACAAAAAAATGATAGACCTCATTTTAGAGCACAACACAGACTTTTTAAACATTGCGGAATTCAGGTCATATAACTGACCACCTCAACTATCACCCATCACCTAAAAAATCATGCAAAAACCTGATGGATGATGTTAATGTTAAAATATTATCACCTCCAAAATCTATTGAAAAGATGATGAATTTAAACTAATCTTTTTATATTACTAGAAACAAATTTAAGATAGTATAACTTATTTTAACGATAATTTTTTATTAAAAAATGGAGAATATAGATGACACATTGGATTGAAAACATAGCTGATGAACTGGCTAAAAGAGACGTAGAAGAACATGTTATTGCAAGCGGAACCTCCATTTCAGGTTCCATCCATATTGGAAACTCTTGTGATATTTTTATAGCTAACGGAATTGGAAAGAAATTAAGGGAAAAAGGAAAAAAAGCCAAAACCATTTGGATTGCTGATGACCACGATCCACTCAGAAAAGTTCCTTATCCATTGCCTGAAGAGTATGACAAATATTTGGGAATGCCTTACTCAATGATTCCATGTCCTGACGGCTGCTGTGCCAACTTTGTAGAGCACTTTGAAAAACCTTTGCTTTCAGTAATTGACGATTATGGAATCGAAATGGAAGCCAAATCAGGTTTTGAGATGTATAAGTCAGGTGCCTATAATGATTATATAAGAACTGCATTTGAAAATGTGGAAAGAATCAAGGAAATATTCAACGAATACAGAAGGGAACCATTAGCCGACGATTGGCTTCCTTATAATCCAATCTGTGAAGAGTGTGGAAGGGTCAATACCACAGAGGCTTATGATTATGACGGAGACATTGTAAAATACAGATGCGAATGTGGCCATGAAGGTGAAATGGACATCAAATCCGGAAACGGTAAGCTTACCTGGAGAGTGGAATGGGCAGCAAGATGGAAAATATGTGGAACAACCTGTGAACCGTTCGGAAAAGACCATGCCGCCAGCGGAGGCTCATACGATGTGAGCAGTGTCATTTCAGAAGAAATATTTGACTATCCTGCACCATATCCAGTGCCATATGAATGGATTACCCTTGACGGCGAAGCTATGAGTAAATCACACGGTGTTTTCTTCGCTCCTGAAGAATGGCTGAAAATAGGACCTGCTGAAAGTCTTCATTATTACCTGTTCAGGTCAAAACCTATGAAAGCTAAAGATTTCTCACCAAAAATGCCATTTTTAGATTTCATTGATCAATTTGATACCGTTGAAAAAGTATTCTATGATGAAGTAGAAGCTCCATCAGAAAAAGAAGAAAGAAAATTCAGGGAAATCTATGAAATAGTTCAAATGAATCCTGATGCTCCTTTACCTTTCAGACCGCCGTTCAGATTCCTGGTCAATGCCTATCAGATTGCAGGTGACGACCCTGAAAAAATCTTTGAAATTCTCAAAAGAAACTCCCAGCTGACCAAAAGCTTCAAAGACAAGGAATTCGGCGATTTGACTGAAACTGAAATGGCCCAATACAGAGAAAGACTTGACAATGTAATCTATTGGCTGGATACCTACGCACCTAAGTTTGTAAAATTCCAGGTGCAAAGAAAAAAAGTTCCGAAATTGCCATTAACCGACGAGCAAACCCAATTTATACATGCTCTGGCTGATTTGATGGAAACTACTGACTTTGATGATGCTGCAAAATTGCACGATGCAATGTATGAAATCCTAGAAGGTCAAGGCCTAAAACCACAAAAAGGTTTCCAGGCAATTTACAAAATGATTCTTGGTCAAAAACAAGGCCCGAGAGCAGCGTCATTCCTGTTAAGTCTTGATAAAGACTTTGTTGTAAAAAGATTAAGACAAGAAGCTTAATCTTTAATTTTTCTATTTTTTAAATCAAACTCTTAAATTCTTTTTTCATCATCAGACTGTCCACAAACCTGTAATCCAGTTTTTCAAATATTTCAACCAGAATATCATCTTTTGAATCAAAGCTGACGACGATGCTATTGAATTCATAGTCTATGGCTATCTTTTCAAGTTGCCTGATTAACTTATAGGCTATCTTTTCCCGGTCGTCATAAGAATTTAGAAACAGTGTGGTAATTTCACATGAATCGGCATCATAAACCTTGAAGCTGGCACAACCGACAATCTTTGAGAAGCTATTTAGAAGCAATACAACCTGAGGATCTTCCACTAAACAGCCAAATGATTTACAGAATTTTATAAAGCGTTCATCGCGCTCATCAGTAACGATTATTTCCATTATTTAACCTCTGTTGAATTTCCAACTTTTGCAAGTTCATCTTCCCAAACGCCCGGATTGTTGCATGCGAATTTCAAAAACAGATCCCTGCATCTCACATCATCCAAAACATCCACTTCAACGCCGTTGCATTCAAGCAGGTTTTCGGCTCCCATTAAAGTAGTGTTTTCGCCAATGACAATGCGAGGAATGTTGTAGAGAATTACTGCACCGGAACACATTGGACATGGAGAAAGAGTAGTATACAATGTGCATCTTATATAGTCATCATAATTTAAGCGCCCCGCATTTTCTATTGCGTCCATTTCCGCATGCAGGAGCACAGAGTCATTTTGGATTAGTCTATTATGGCCTCTGGATACAATCTCACCTTCCCTGACAAGTACGGCTCCGATTGGAATTCCGCCTTCTTCCAGAGATTTTTCAGCTTCCCTAATAGCTTCATCCATAAAAAATTTATCATCAGTCATTTTAAAAAAAAGAAATGAATAATAGATGAAATAAATCACCTATTTAAATCTGTTAAATAATCCTTTGTTGGATTCTTTTTCTAATGCCTCTTCGAGTTTTGTTACCTGTTTTCTTAAATCTGAAATGGTTTTGTTGGAGTCATTAGATAATTTATCATAGCTACTTTCCTTAACTTTTAACTGGGTTTTAAGTGATGAAATCTCTTCATTAAGGCCTGAAATAGTCTGACTGTTTTTCTTGTCAACTTCTTCCTTATAATCGCCGATTTCAATTAATTCTTTTCTCAGTTCAGTAATTTCAGATGAAAGGTTAGTATTTTCAACTTTAAGTTCATCTATATCATCATTTAAATCTGAAATCCTATTTTTTAAAGTAGCGTTCTGTTCTTTTAGATTGTCTATTTCACCGATATCCTTAGAATCTAATTCTGCTTTCAAATCAGAAATTTTAGCTTCATAGTCAGATTTAATAGTGTCGATTTCGGATTCCAATTTGTCAGCTCTTACTTTGCTAACTGCAGCATCAGCTCCGATTTTTCCGATTTGGTTACTTAAATCTGCACTGATATCTAATTGTTCAAAATATTTTCTAGTACTTTTTTCCAAAGCATCTGTCAATTCAATTTTTACACTTTTAAGTTCTGAATTCTCTTTTTTAAGCCTTGGAATGACCTTATTGGTTAAGTAGTTAAGTTCGTTGGATTGATTAGAAAGTTTTTTATTTTTATCTGAAAGCTCTTTTTTCAATTTGGAAACATTATCGGAATCTTTAGAAGTTTTATCATCTTTCTTTGCGGTTTCTTTTGGAGCTTTCTCTTCAATCTCTTCAGGAACTTCCCCTAAAGCAGGTATTTCATCCACATCAGGAATGTTATCATCAGTTTCCTCAGGAACTTCCTCTTCAACTTCCTCGGAAACATCATCAGGTTCAGAAGTTTCTTCAACAACCTCTTCAACTGGAGCCTCTTCAACTGGCTCATCAACTTGTTCCACTATAGGAGTTTCTTCAACTTCTTCATCTTTTGATTTGTTTTTAATCTTATCAAGATTTAAACTCATTTTAGTACCATACAGGGTATTAATAGGTTTTTTATCAGACATTTATATCACCAAAATAGCAATAAAAATTTTAAGTTCAACAATCCGTATACTAAAATTAATTTTTTCTTTTACAATCTATTTAAAAGTTATCAAAAATCTGTTCCAAAATAGATTTCAACATATTTTCACACTTGCAAATATTATTAATATCATGAAAATCAATAGTAATATACTGAATTAATTTTTATAATTTGTGGCGATAAAATGGATTATTTTGACAGATTAGAAGCTGATACCCATCACCTATACGATATAGCTAATGAGGCTAGATCAAAAGGTTTAGATGTTGAAACAAAAACTGAAGTGCCTCTTGCAAAGGATTTAGCTGAAAGAGTAGAAGGGCTAGTTGGTCCTGAAGGGGTTGCAAATCGTATTAAGGAATTGGAAAAAGATATGGACCGTGAGTCAGTCGCATTTGAAATTGCTGCTGAAATTGCATCAGGAAAATTTGAACTTACTGGAGAAAAGGCGGAATGGAATGATGAGCAAAGATCAGACCAGGGCCTCAGGACTGCACTGGCAATCCTAACAGAAGGAGTTGTAGCCGCACCTCTCGAAGGTATTTCAGACGTTAAAATCAAGGACAATTTCGATGGAACCAAATACATTGGCGTATACTTTGCAGGCCCTATCAGAAGTGCGGGAGGTACAGCCGCTGCACTAGCAGTTCTTTTAGGAGATAAAATCAGGCAAGCAATTAATATTGATGCATTCAAACCAATTGATGATGAAATCGAAAGATATGTGGAAGAAGTCGAGCTTTACGAGTCCGAAGTCACAAATCTACAATACTCACCAACACCAGAAGAAGTGAGATTCGCTGCAAACCACATACCTGTTGAAGTTACCGGAGAACAAACTGATAAGGTTGAAGTGTCACACAGGGATTTGGAACGTGTTGAAACCAACAATATTCGTGGAGGAGCTCTTCTTGCGATGGTTGAGGGAGTTATCCAAAAATCCAAAAAGATTCACAAAATCTCTAAAAAATTGGGTCTTGACTGGGAATGGCTTTCAGAATATTCAAAACCTAAAAAGGATGATTCAGGAAGTGACGATGCAGATGAATCAGATATCGTGAGCGAACCTAAATATATTCAGGATATCATCGGAGGAAGACCTATTTTGGGCTATCCTTCAGAAAAGGGAGGATTCAGACTCAGATACGGCAGAAGCAGAAATACAGGCCTTGCAACTATGGGGGTTCATCCCGCCACAATGGCATTGCTTGAATTTTTAGCTGTGGGTACACAGCTGAAAATTGAATACCCTGGAAAAGGTAACTGTGTTGTTCCTGTGGATTCCATTGAAGGACCTGTCGTCAAGCTTAAAAACGGTGATGTCATAGCCATAAACAGCGTGAAACAGGCTCGTGAACTTAAAAAGGATGTTGTTGAAATCCTGTTTTTAGGAGACATGCTGGTAGCGTTTGGAGAATTTTTAAGAAACAACCAGCCACTTTATCCGTCAGGATGGTGCGAGGAATGGTGGATCCAGCTACTGATGCGAAGCGAAAACTTTGATGAAAACAGCACCGATTTGGATTTGCATAAACTTGAATACGATTACCTGACTGCTATCGAAGCATTTACCCTATCCAAAGACTATGAAATACCGCTTCATCCAAAATACACTTACTGCTACAATGACGTGACCATTGACGATTTGAACGGACTTATTGATCTGATAAACAAATCCAAGTCAGGCTATAAACCTGGTGATGAACTCAAATTGGATTTGTCCTATCAGAAAAGAACATTGGAAATCATTGGCGTTCCGCATATTGTCCGTGACGACAAGATTATTATCGACAAGGACCACTCATATACCCTTGTCATTACATTATCAAAAAGGCTATCCGAAAAGCCAACCACCCTTGAAGCCTTAAATGAGGTTTCACCGGTTGAAATCAAAAATAAGGCTCCAGCATATATCGGTACACGTGTAGGAAGACCTGAAAAATCTAAAGAAAGATTGATGAAGCCTGCACCTCATGGATTATTCCCTATCGGAAACTTCGGAGGCTCAAGAAGATTAATAGCTACAGCGGCCAAGAGAGGCAACATCAAGATTGAACTGTCCAGAAGAAAATGTACCAATCCGGAATGCGGAGTCAGCTCATACAATTCGCTTTGTCCGGAATGCGGTCATCCGACTGAAATAAGCAGTCCAAGCGAGAAGAATATTCCCCTTGCAAACATGCTCAAAAAGGCATCCGACAACGTCAAGGTAAGAAGAGTTGATGAGGTAAAAGGAGTTGTCGGAATGATTTCAGAGGCCAAATTCCCAGAACCTCTTGAAAAAGGAATATTGAGAGCTAAAAATGAAGTGTTTACATTCAAAGACGGTACTGTGCGTCACGATTCAACAGACCTTCCTCTTACACATTTCATTCCAAAGGAAATTGGTGTTACTGTTGAGAAACTGCTCGAGATGGGTTATGAAAAGGACTGTTATGGAAATCCAATTGAAAGTGAAGACCAAATCATTGAACTTAGAGTTCAGGACATCGTAATATCCGACAACTGCGGCGAATATCTGCTTAGAACAGCACAGTTCATTGACGACGAGCTTGAAAGATATTACCATATGGATCCTTTCTATAACGTCAAGGAAAAAAGCGACCTGATTGGACATCTGGTTGCAGGCCTTGCTCCCCACACATCAGCAGGAGTGCTTGGAAGAATTGTAGGATTTACAAAGGCATTAGGCTGCTATGCACACCCTTACTTCCACTCTGCAAAACGTAGAAACTGTGACAGTGACGAAGACGCAGTGATGCTTCTTTTGGATGCTCTGATTAACTTTTCAAAGACATACCTTCCAAGTACAAGAGGAGGAAGTATGGATGCTCCGTTAGTTTTATCTTCAAGAATCGACCCTGAAGAGATAGACGACGAATCCCACAACCTTGACATATTCGAAAGGTTCCCGGTTGAATTCTACGAGGAGACCTATACTCCGCACAAGCCTGCAGAGGTTTTAGAATACATTGACAATGTGGAAATGCATTTGGGAACACCACAGCAGTATGAGGGCCTTATGTTTTCACACCACACTTCAAGCATTCATGCAGGACCTACATTGTGCCTTTATAAAAGGTTGCCTTCAATGAGAGAAAAGGTCGAAGCCCAAATCAGCCTTGCAGAGAAAATCAGGGCTGTCGATCAAAGAGGAGTTGTTGAAAAGGTCTTATCATCCCACTTTTTGCCGGACATCATGGGAAACTCAAGGGCGTTTTCCAAGCAGAAGGTCAGATGTACCAAATGCGGTGCAAAATATAGGAGAATGCCACTTACCGGAAAGTGTACCTGCGGCGGCAATCTGATACTGTCAGTTTCTAAGGGGTCCGTTACAAAGTATCTTGAAATCTCAAGAGACCTGGTAAGCAGATATCCTGTTTCACATTACCTCAAACAACGTTTGGAAATCCAGGAATTTGGTATCAACTCGCTTTTTGAAAGTGACAAGTCCAAGCAAAGTTCTTTAGACATTTTCTTCTAAGAGCCATTACTTTTCAAATGCTCTTGGAAAATCAATTTTTAATATAATAAATATAATAAATTCCAGAGTATGTAAACATTGTTCGTAATAAGACGAACGATTTATATACCAAAAAATACAGACTAATTAGCAAGAAGTTCGTATTGATACGAACAATAATTATACAATTAAGTTCAATATAATAATTAATCATACCATAAGGTGGATAATAATGGAAAGAAGTTCAGAAATCGGAAATAATTTAAATGAATCCGTTAAAATAAACGTAGAGAAAAATAATGGTATAACCGAAAGATTTAGCTATGAAAAATTAGTAAAATCATTAGTTATGGTTGAAACCCCTTTCTTTGAATCTGATAAGATTGTAGCAACTGTTGTATCACAATTATACGATGGAATTACAACCAAAGAAATCAAAAAAATCGTTTACGAATGTTTAGAAGACATTGACACAGAAATTGCAAACAAATACTTGGCAAGCACCCAGTTAAAAGTACGTACTTCAAGAGATACAATTGAAGCATTCGATTTATCCAAAATCGCAAACACTTTAATTGAAGAAACAGGAGCAAGCCAAGAAACTGCTTTTGAAATAGCTACAGAAACCTGGAAAGAACTCAAAAAATTAAATGTCGAATACCTTACCGCACCAATGATCAGGGAAATGGTCAACACAAAATTGATTGAATACGGACTGGAAGACTTAAGAAGTCGCTACACCCGTTTAGGTATCCCTGTATACAACATTACCTCATTGATTGAAAACGGTAACAGGGATAATGCAAACATGATTCATAACCCTGAAAGTATTCACAAACACGTAGCTGACGAAGCATTAAAACAATACGCACTCCTGAAAATGTTGCCAGCACACTTGGCAGATGCACACATGTCCGGTGACATTCACATTCACGATTTGGAATTCTTCGCTGGAAGACCTTTAAACTGTATGCAACACGACATCAGAACCTTCATCAAATACGGACTTAAAGTAGACGGTACAGGTGACCACACCTCCATTGCAGGTGCACCAAACCACATGGAAACTTTAATGAACCACACTGGTGAAATCATGCTTGCAGCACAACAAAACATGTCCGGTGGACAAGGAATGTCCTTATGGAACGTATTTGTAGCACCATTTGCAAGAGGAAGAACCTATGATGAAATCAAACAGGCTGTTCAAATGCTCGTTTACAACTTGAATATGGCATACGCAGCAAGAGGTTCACAAGTTCCATTCACAAGTATGGCATTGGAATTCGGTGTTCCTGACTTCTTAAAAGATGAAACCGCATACGGACCAAAAGGCCAAGTGGTCGGAACCTACGCAGACTACGAAGAAGAAACCAGATTAATCCAAAGAGCATTCACTGAAACCTTACTCGCTGGAGACAATGAAGGCAAACCTCATTTATTCCCAAATACAATTTACACCTTAAGACCTGAAACAATGACCAGCGAATATGATGACGACATCAGATTAGTTCATGAATTATCTGCAAAATACGGTTCATCCTACTTTGTAAACATGTTCCCTGAATACAGAGGAAAAATGGCAAACTACATGGGATGCAGAACCTGTTTACAAGACACATGGACTGGCGACTGGGATCAAGACTGTTTAAGAACAGGTAACCTTGCTTACGTAACCTTAAACTTCCCAAGAATCGGATACCAATCCAAAGACGAATCCCAAGTATTCGAATACTTGGACGAATACATGGATCTCGCAACTGAAACATTAATGCTCAGAAGAGAACAAGGATTAAAATGTCTAAATGATTTCCACATCCTACCATTCCTAAAACAGCAAGTAGCTGAAGATTCATATTACAGAATCCAAAACTCAACATTATCATTCGGTTTCGTTGGACTCAACGAAATGTTATTATCCTTATTCGGCGAAGGCATTGAAAACCCAGATGCAAATAAATTTGGTGTAAAATGTCTCGAATACGTAAACGACAGAGCTAAAAAGTTACAAGAAGAAACCGGACTCAGATGGAGTGTTCTTCAAACCCCTGCAGAATCAACAGCATACAGATTCGCAACCCTTGACAAAAAACAATTCGGCGATCAAGCTATTGTACAAGGTGAAGGAAATGCAAACTACTACACAAACTCTTCCCATGTACCAGTAGATACCGGAGCTTCATTAATTGAAAAAATCAAGATTGAAGAACAGTACCATAGCTTAACCCCTGGCGGACACATCTTCCATGCATTCATGGGAGAATCATACTCTGATCCAGATTCATTAATGAGCTTAACCCACAAAATAGCTAAAAAATCCGATATCGGATTCTGGGCTTACAGTTCAGCATTAAGCTTCTGTTTAAAATGTAAGACATTAATGAAAGGATTAAATACTACTTGTCCTACCTGCGGCGAAAGTGAAGACGTAGAATGGTATGACAGAATTACCGGATACGTACAACAAGTAGGCCGTGCAAAATCCGCTTCAGGTGGATGGAACCCAGGTAAACGTCAAGAATTAATTGACAGAAGAAGATTTGAAGATAACTAACTTTCCAGTTATCTTTCCACCTTATTTTTTTTAAACAAAACGCCACTAGCATATATTTATTACCAACCCCATTCAATAAAACTAAATAATTTAAATATTTTATTCATCATATTATAATTATTAACAATGTGATGGATAAGATATCATGAAATTAAATAAAATTATTGCATTCTCCCTCATGTTGTTTGTTTTGCTGATTTCAGTCACAGCCATATCGGCAGCTGATTTGAACGGAACGGACACCGTGACGGATGATGTTTTAAAAGAAGATAATGTAAAAGACAATACTTTTCAAGATTTAGAGGGAGATATAATTATATCAAAGCCAAGACTCAATCTTGATAAGGATTATGAGTTCAACAAGACAACGGATGTGCATTATACCGGTGGAATTAATATAAATGCATACAGTTATGAAATCAACGGTAATAACCATGTAATCGATTGTGGCAATCAGGCCAGAGCATTTAATTATACCGGTAAGGGAACTTTAACAATAAAGAATTTAATTATTAAGAACGGATTATGTGATTCAGGTTCAGCAATCGCAAGTAGTGCGCCTTTAATATTGAATAATGTGACTTTTATAAACTGTAATAGTAATGGAACCGCTGATGATGCCAAATGCGGAGCCGTTTTTGTTTTGGGAAGTGAAGTGCAAATTACCAATTGTAAATTCATTGACAATTCAGGAGATGATGGTGCTTCAATTAGTGCTTTTTCATGTAAATTGAATATTAATCACTGTACATTCACCAGCAGCTCAAATAAATCAATTAAGGGTCAAGTGTATTTAAATGATGCTATTGCAACAATATCAAATTCAAACTTTTTGAATGCAATTTCAAAATATTCAACTGCAATATTTGCCGAAGAGGAATCTACCCTAAAGATTTCCAAAACAAAATTCAAAAACTTGTATGCAAATAAAACCGCAGGAGCAATTTCTTTTAAAGAAAGTAATCTTTTAACAATATCCAACTGTGAATTTGACAATGTAACCAGTGCCAATAATGGTGGTGCTATTTTTGCAGACATCATTGGAGAAAAAAATGAAATTAAAAACGGTAGAGTAATAATTAAAAATACAGTATTTAATAACTGCTATTCCGGATTTGGAGGAGCCTTAGTTCAGTTAGGTGGAAAATTATCAATTTCCAATACAGATTTCACTTCCAATTTAGCAGAGTACGATGGCGGTGCAATATATACCAGCTATGCTAATGTAGGCATTTCAAATTCAATATTTAAATCCAACACATTATTGGACGACATATCCTACGGAGGAGCATGCTACTTTGATATGGGAAATGTAACCCTTAAAAACAATATTTTCCACAACAATCGCGGAAACAGCGTTTCTACACTTTACGCATACGATACCAATTTAGCTTTACAAAACAATTACTTCAACAATCCTTCCGACCTCCCAAGCATATACACAGTGTATGGGAAAGTAAAACTAAATAAAGGAAATACCTACAATAAGGATAAAAGGTCATTCAACAATAAAAATCAATTCTACAATTTCAAAAATACAGCAAAACCTCTTCAAACAATCAATGTCACTTATGCTGATGCAAAAGCTAAAAGATTTGATTTAAGAGAATATGGTTGGGTTACCCCTGTCAAAAACCAAGGATTTATGGGATCTTGTTGGGCATTTGGTAATTTTGCAGCCTTAGAATCTGTATTACTGAGATATACAAACAAAACTTATGCACTGTCAGTAAATAATGCTCAAAATATTGGGATTCAATATTCAAAATACGGAACAGTGGGTGCAATTGAAGGTGCAGATGAATTTACATCCTGGAGTTATCTGACCGATTGGCTGGGAGGTTTCCCTGAAGAATATGAAGAATATGATGAACTTGGAAAGATCTCTCCATTGTACCGTACAGCTGATGATTTCCACATCTACGATGTAGTTATCATTCCGGAAAGTAAAAAACCTAAAGACATTATGATGTTAATCAAAGAGGCTTTAGTTAAATATGGAGCAGTAGCAGTCAACCATAATGCAGACTTCAATGAAGATACATATTATAATCCTGTTCAGAGCGCACAATACTATAACGGTAAAAATGGTACAAACCATAGGGTCGGTATTGTAGGATGGGACGACAATTATTCCAGACACAACTTCCTCATCACACCTCCAGGAGACGGTGCATGGATAGTTAAAAACAGCTGGGGAGACGAATGGGGAGACAAAGGATATTTCTATCTCTCATATTACGATACTTCATTGGGAAAAGATGCTCCGAGCGTTACCTACGTCATTACCAATGAGACCTACGATAGAATCTATCAACATGACATCGGAGGATCAAATAAAAAGTATGGAAAAGTTAAAACTTATCTTAACGAATATACTGCTACTGAAGACTCAATGATTGCAGCTGTTGGAACCCAATTTGAAAAAGCGGGCACTTATTATGAATTTGGAATAATAGTAAATAATGTTCCAGTCCTTATACAAAAAGGCAATGCAAAATATGGAGGATATGAAACAATCCAACTGAATAAGCTTGTCCAACTCAAAAAAGGAGACAAGTTTAGAATAATGTTTGAAAATACAATGTTTGTTGCAACAGATACCAGAATTCATGTTCAGCCGAACAAAAGCTTTTTAAGTACAGATCACGGAAACACCTGGCAAGACCTTAAAACAATTGACAGCATAGCCATTTTGAAAGCATACACAATTAAGGACCCTAAAGTCACCAAAAACATGGTGAAATATTATAAAAATAGCGCCCAATTTATTGCAAAAGTTGGTGCCGGCGTAAAGGTTACTTTTGTATTCAACAAAAATAAATATGTAAGAACCGCAGGCGCTAACGGATTGGCTAAACTTAACATAAATGCCAAAACCGGAAAATACAGCATCACAACATCTTTCAACAAAACCAAAATCGTGAGTTATATCATCATAAAAAGTACAGTAATTTCAAAAAATGCTGTAAGAGGATATAAAAGCAATTTCAATTATAAGTTTAAGGTAGTGGACTCTAATGGAAAAGGATTAGCAAAAACCAAGGTTGCAATTTCAATTAACGGTAAACGCCAGACACGTACAACTGACGCATCAGGATATGTGACTATTAAATTTACCAAATTGACAAAAATGCAAAAGATTTCTATCAAAAATCCAAAAACCAAAGAGGTAAGAAGAACCACAATTAAAATTGCTTCAAGATTCAGCGGTGCTAAAAACATTGCAATGTATTATTTTGACGGACATGCGTTTAAAGCAAAAATCATTGGTGACAACGGTAAGGCTGTCGGCAAAAACAAGGTAGTAGTTGTTAAATTTGACAAGAAAACCTACAAATTAAAAACCAATGCCCAAGGAATTGTTTCCTTGAAAATACCTGACACAGCAACACCTGGAGTATACAAGCTAACAGCATCTTACAAAGGCCAAACCATCAAAAGAACCGTTAAAGTATTGCAAAACCTTAAAACAAGCAAACGTGTAGTGAAAAAATCAGCTAAAAAACTCACTTTAAAAGCGTCAGTTAAAAACGGCAAAACACCTATTGATAAAATATGGGTAGTGCTCAAATTTAATGGCAAACAATACATGGCAAAAACCAACAAATATGGAATTGCTATATTTACCATTAATAAAAACGTTATCAGCAAACTCCAAGCTGGAAAAACATACCCAATGGTCTTTTCAATCAATAGAAATGACATCAAAACAACTTTAAATGTTAAATCTTAAGAGGAATTACTCTTCCTCTACTTTTTTTTATTTTAAAATGCGATGCAAATATAACTTGTATGCTAATTTTGTTTATTTATTTTTTCAAGTTATAATCAAAATTTCATCTGAAAAATGAATAAAATAGCAAATATTTATTTAAAAAAAGAAACATAATTTTCCATATAATCATTAAATGAGAGGATAATATGGTTGATAAAAATATAAATTATAACAAATACTTTTTAAGAATAATTAAAGAATTTGATGAAACAACAATCCTTAATACGAATTTAAATGGTCAAGATACACCTAAATTAAATTCCGAAGATTTAAAAATAAAAAATGATAAAATAAATGAATTCTGCAAGGACAATGGAATTTCTGAAAATATACTTTTTTTAGCAGGAACATCCCTTGCATTGAACAAGTTTAACTTTTCCGATAAAAATCTTATATTTCATGGAAACGACATAATCTTTACAACCCATTTTGAAAACAGAGAAATCACAATAAAAGAATATTTGATGCAAATTAAAGATGATTGGGAAGAAAATTTAAAATATTCCAATTTCGCAATTGACAGTTTGCTCGATGAATATGACTTGAAACCTGAATTCTACTATTCCTTTAATGAAGAACTTGATTTCAATTCATTCAAACACAAATATGGATTTTACCTGTCAATCAATCAAAACGGCGATGAATTCCTCTTATCCGCATCATATAATGACCAATTATATTCTGACGAATACGTCAACACATTCTTAAAAAGTATCAACAAAATCGTAGACCAGTTTTTATCCTCTGACATTTCCAAATCCTCCTTATCTGACATTTCTCTTGTCAGCGAAAATGATGATATTCAGTTTAAGGACGTGGAAATTCCTTTCATTCACAAACGTTTTGAAAAACAGGTGGAAAAAGCACCTGAAAGCATTGCAATTGTTTCAAGCGATGAAAAATTAACCTATGGCGAACTTAACGAGAAAGCCAACAGGATAGCCAACGGCCTTATAAAAAATGGAGTAAAACCAAAAAGCAATGTTTTGGTAATGCTTCCAAGAAACAGCAATTTGATTGCAGCAATCATGGGTATTTTAAAGGCAGGATGTGCTTATATTCCAATCGATTTGGAATATCCTCAGGAAAGAATCAACTATATCTATGAAAACAGCCGTGCAGAATACATCCTTGCCGAAGGATCAGAAGGAAATGCACTTGACGTTAAAAAACTGCTTGAGGAAGAAAATACCGAAAATCCTGATGTGGAAATGGATTGCGATGATTTGGCCTATATGATTTACACTTCAGGTTCAACCGGAAATCCTAAAGGAGTAATGATTTCCCACAAAAACATTACAAACCTGTTTACAGAAGATGATGACAGTCTTGTATCCCAGGCCTACAGCAGCATGAGCAAAACTCTTGCAATAACCACAGTTTCATTCGATGCTTTCCTGCTTGATTTAATGAGCTTCACATTTGGTCTTGAAGTTGTTCTGGCCAATGATGATGAAGCCAAAAACCTTACTGACTTAATTGCACTTATCCGCAAAGAAAAACCGGATGCTCTTACATTTACAACTCCTTCAAGATTAAGAGAATATATGGAAAATGAGGAATTCATGAAGGAATTGCCTACATTCAAATATATTGCTGTAGGCGGGGAAATGTTGCCTAAAGACTTTGTCTCCAAAGTTTTAGCAAGTACCGGCGAAGCAATCTACAACATTTACGGACCTACCGAAACAACAGTAATATCCAATGCAAACAGGCTCACTGATCCGGACAACATCACTGTTGGAAAATCATTGCGCAACTATGTGACTGATGTAAGGGACATCGACGGTAAAATCCTACCTTACGGAGTAATGGGCGAACTTTACATCGGAGGTACAGGAGTATCAAAAGGATATTATAACCTTGATGAGAAAACAGAAGAAGTTTTCATTGAAATCAACGGCATCCCATACTACAGAAGCGGAGACTTTGCAATAGCACATCCGAACGATGAAATTGAAATCAAAGGAAGAATCGACAATCAAATCAAATTAAGAGGTTTGAGAATAGAAATAGGTGAAATTGAAGCTAACATCAGCAAATTCCCTAAAATCAAACATAATGTAACTCTCATTAAGGAAATCAACAATAATGAACACCTTTGCGCTTACTTCACCGCTGAAGAAAAAATCGACATTGGTGAGTTGAAGAAATATCTGGAAAGCAGATTAACCAAATACATGGTTCCAACAGCATTCATGCAGCTAGATGAAATGCCGCAAACTCCTAACGGAAAAACAGACATCAAAAAACTTCCTAAACCAAAACTTAACCTGGAAATGGTCCCACCGGAAACAGAAACCGAAGAGAAAGTGTTCGATATTGCATCAGAAATTTCAAAAACCCGTGCCTTCGGTGTGACTGATGATTTGTATGCCATCGGATTTACATCATTAACACTGATGAAACTGAACTCAAGCATATATGAAGAAACCGGAATCAACATAGCAATTTCCAAGCTGATTGAAGATCCTACAATCAAAAACATTGCCAACCTGATTGACAATGACAAGGGATCCGACGATTTAGATAGGATTATTGAGGATTCTAAAAATTCAATGTATATTCCATTGACTACAAACCAACTGGGAGTATATTATGAATGTGCTCAAAATCCAGACATGCCTCAGTATAACATTCCTTGCCTAATCAGATTTGACAAATCAGTCAATGCTGAAAAATTAAAAGAGGCAATAATCAAAACAATCAACGCATATCCTTATCTTAAAACCCGAATTGTCATGCATGGTGACCAACTGATGCATAAACGTGACGATTCAATCGCTATCGAGGACATACCTATTGTTCAAGTGCCATCCATCAGCGACAATGAAATTCAAAATCTCAATACCAAAAGATTCGAGCTGTTGGGCGGACAGCTGTTCAGAGCCAAAATATATGAAACCGATGATGAAGTCATATTGTTCTTTGACATGCATCACATAATAACCGACGGAGAATCCATTGACAAGTTATTCAAGAACTTTGCAAATGCCTATGACGGTAAAGAAATTAAAGCAGAAGCCATTGACGGATATACAAATGCATTAATCGAAGCGGAAAATGAAAACAGCGAAGAGTACATCGCTTCTGAAAAGTATTTCCATGACCTGTTAACCCAAGAAGTTGATACAACAATTCTTACCCCTAATTTAAATGGAAATCCGGACAAGGGAAAACTGCAGTCAGTATCCAAAAACATCAATCCGAAACGGATTATGGAATTCTGTGCAAATGAGAGAATAAGTCCTAACGTCCTGTTCATGGCAGGCACCATATTGAACCTGAACAAGTACACATTTTCCGATAAAACATTGATAACAACCATATTCAACGGCAGAACAAGTTCCAATTACTTCAATACCCAGGCATTTTTAGTTAAAACTTTGCCTATATTATCAATCAATGAAGACAGGGACATCTCCGTTAAAGAATTATTAAATCAAACTGACAGGATTTGGAAAGAAACCATTAAACATTCAGATTATCCATATACAAAAATTTCAGAAGAGTTTGAATTAAAACCTGAGTTCATGTACACTTACAACAATCGTGATGAAGAAATAATCACCATGAACGGTAAGAATTATCAATACACCCAACTGGAAACTCTCGAAATTAATTATAAAATAACATTCGACATTAACGAGAGTGAAGACAATATCGAATTGTTCCTTTTATATAATGATCAGTTATACACAGAAAAATACGTAAAAGTATTCCTGAACGGTGTTTTAAACACTATAACACAGTTCATTACTGAAGATATTGAACAGTTAAAAATCAATGAGATTGAACTGAATAAGAATTATGAAATACCTGAGTTTACTCCTGTGGAAAATCCATTTATCCACAAACGCTTCGAAGAGCAGGTTAAAATAAATCCAGACAACATTGCTCTTGTAGCTGAAGATGCAACATTCACTGCAGATGAACTTAACCAAAAAGCAAACAAAATCGCAAACGCATTAATCAAAAAAGGAGTCAAGCCAAAAAGTAATGTCCTTGTAATGCTTCACAGAAACAGCGATTTAATAGCATCAATATTAGGTATACTGAAAGCAGGATGTACCTACATTCCAATCGATTTGGAATACCCTCAGGACAGAATCAACTACATATATGAAAACAGTCAGGCAGACTACATCATCTCAGACGAAGATAAAGAAAACACATTAAATATCAAGGAACTCCTCAAGGAAACAAATACAGAAACTCCAGATGTCGAGATTACACCTGATGATTTAGCATACATGATTTATACATCAGGTTCAACCGGAAATCCAAAAGGAGTAATGATATCACACGAAAACATCTGTAATGAAGTGGGCAATCCAAAATCACAATACGAAAGCCTATTATGTATTACAACAATTTCCTTCGACGTAGCGATGGATGATATTTTCGTAGCACTTTCAAACGGAATAAAACTCATATTTGCAAACGATTCCCAAATCAAAAACATTCCTGAATTGACCGAACTAATAAAAGAACATAAACCGGAAGTTGCAGATTTCACACCATCCAGACTGGCCTCACACCTAGAAGTGGACGAATTCTGTAAAGCCATAGGTTGCCTTAAATGTTTATTCCTCGGAGGAGAACAATTCTCAACCAAAGTATACGAAAACTTCAAGAAATACTCAGATGCAATCGTGTACAACAGTTACGGACCAACAGAAACTACAATCACATCAAACAACAAGGAAGTCACAGACAGCAACGACATAACAGTAGGATACCCACTATACAACTACGTCACAGACGTACGCGATATCGACGGGAAACTCCTGCCTTACGGTGTAATGGGAGAACTCTACATTGGAGGTGTAGGTGTAGGTAAAGGATACTACAATATGCCGGACAAAACCGAAGAAGTATTCCTAACCATCAACGACATCCCATACTACAGAAGCGGAGACTACGCAATCTCAAGACCAGACGGCGAAATAGAACTCCTCGGAAGAATCGACAACCAAATCAAACTCAGATAGAAATCGGAGAAATCGAGTCAAACATTAACAGGTTCCCTTCAGTCAAACAGACCGTTGTCGTAATCAAGGAAATCAACAACAACGACCATTTATGCGCATACTATACTGCTGATGATGAAGTTAATACAGGCAAATTAAAAGACTTCCTGAAAGACAAGCTAACCAAGTATATGATACCTACTGCATACATGCAGCTTGATGAAATGCCTCAAACACCGAACGGTAAGACAGACCTTAAGGCATTGCCTCAACCAAAATTAGACCTGGAATATGTGGCAGCTGAAAACGAAATGGAAGAAAAACTCTTTGAAATCGCAGCAGAGCTTGTAAATACAGACCAATTCGGTGTAACAGACGACTTATATGCAATTGGATTTACATCACTGATATTAATGAAACTTAACTCATTAATCTATGTGGAAACAGGAGTTAATCTTGACATTTCAGCATTATTCAATGATCCGACAATCAGAAAGCTAGCATCACAAATAAAAGAAGGTGATGACGGATCAGATTTAGAAGAATTTACCAAATTAGCTGATGAATTGGACTACTTCCCACTGACTGAAAATCAATTAGGTGTATATTACGAGTGCATGCAAAGCCCTGATGAAATAAAATACACCATGCCAACCGTTTTAAGGTTTGACAGTGCAGTTGACGCATCCAAATTAAAAGAAGCAGTAATCAAGACAGTGGAAGCACATCCATACATCAAAACCAGAATCATAGCCACTGACGATGGTTCACTAAAACAATATAAAAACAATGAATCAGAAATAGATGAAATCGAAATCGTCAAAGCCGATTCAATAACCGATGATGAAATCATCAAAAATGATGTAAAAGCATTTTCATTCGACGACGAACAACTGTTCAGATTCAAGATATATGAAACTGCTGATGAAACCGTACTCTTCAGTGATTTCCACCACATCATCACAGACGGTGTATCACAAATCACATTCTTCACAGACATAGCAAACGCTTATGAAAACAGAGAGCTTTCAGAAGAAATTGTAGACAGTTATGTCTATAGCCTCATTGAAGAGGATGGCAAAAACAGCGAAAAATACGAAAAATCCAAGGAATTCTTTGATGAGAAACTGTCAGATGAAATCGAGTCAACAGTCCTGACACCAAACCTTAATGGAAATCCTGATGAAGGTGAGATGAAAACAATCACTCAGGAGATCAATCCGGAGAATATTAAGGAATTCTGTAATGATTATTCATTGAGCCAAAACGCCCTGTTCCTCTCTGCTCTCTCTTTGACATTGAATAAGTTCACATTCAGCGATAAGACACTGATAACAACAATCTTCAATGGAAGATCCAATCCATATTACTACAATACACAAGGTTTCTTAGTTAAAACACTTCCATTAATATTCAACAATGAAAACAGACAGGAAACAATCAGAGAATTTATTAATGGCATCGACAACGTATGGAAAGACACAATAAATCATAGTGAATATCCATATACTAAAATTGCAGAAGCATATCAATTAAAACCTGAATTTTTCTTCTCATATCAGGAATTCTTTAAATCAGAAGAGATTACAATAAATGACAAGGTTTATGAAGAATATGAATTAAGTTCTGATGACATTTCCGAAACATCCTATAAAATCAACCTTGATTTATTCGTATATGAAGACAGCATCAAATTCAAATTGGACTATAACGACCAATTATATAGTGAAGAATATATCCAAAAATTCCTTGATTCACTTAATCTGGTCTTAAATAAATTCATTGAAAGTGATATTGACAAATTAATGATTAATGAAATAGAGCTTGAAAGCGAATATGAACTGCCTGAATTTACTCCTGTGGAAAATCCATTTATCCACAAACGCTTCGAAGAACAAGTTAAAGCAAACCCTGACAACATTGCTCTTGTAGCTGAGGATGCGACATTCACTGCAGATGAACTTAACCAAAAAGCAAACAAAATCGCAAACGCATTAATCAAAAAAGGAGTAAAACCTAAAAACAATGTCCTTGTAATGCTTCACAGAAACAGCGACCTCATTGCATCAATATTAGGTATACTGAAAGCAGGATGCACCTACATTCCAATCGATTTGGAATACCCACAGGACAGAATCAACTACATCTACGAAAACAGTCAAGCAGACTACATCATCTCAGACGAAGATAAAGAAAACACATTAAATATCAAGGAACTCCTCAAGGAAACAAATACAGAAACACCTGACGTTGAAATTACCCCAGATGACCTGGCCTATATGATTTATACATCAGGTTCAACCGGAAATCCAAAAGGAGTAATGATATCACACGAAAACATCTGTAACGAAGTGGACAATCCAAAATCACAATACGAAAGCTTACTATGTATTACAACAATTTCCTTCGACGTAGCGATGGATGATATATTCGTAGCACTTGCAAACGGAATAAAACTCATATTTGCAAATGATAGTCAAATCAAAAACATTACTGAATTGACCGAACTAATAAAAGAACATAAACCGGAAGTTGCAGATTTCACACCATCCAGACTGGCCTCACACCTCGAAGTAGACGAATTCTGTGAAGCCATTGACTGCCTTAAATGTTTATACCTCGGAGGAGAACAATTCTCAACCAAAGTATACGAAAACTTCAGAAAACACTCCGACGCAATCGTATACAACAGTTACGGACCAACAGAAACCACAATCACATCAAACAACAAGGAAGTCACAGACAGCAACGACATAACAGTAGGATACCCACAATACAACTACGTCACAGACGTACGTGACATAGACGGGAAACTCCTGCCTTACGGTGTAATGGGAGAACTCTACATAGGAGGAGTCGGAGTAGGTAAAGGATACTACAACATGCCTGACAAAACCGAAGAAGTATTCCTAACCATAAACGACATCCCATACTACAGAAGCGGAGACTACGCAATCTCAAGACCAGACGGCGAAATAGAACTCCTCGGAAGAATCGACAACCAAATCAAACTCAGAATCAAACTCAGAGGACTAAGAATAGAAATCGGAGAAATCGAATCAGGAATAAATAAATATCCATCCGTAAAACAGTCTGTTGTCGTAATCAAGGAAATCAACAACAACGACCACTTATGTGCATACTATACTGCTGACGATGAAGTTGAGCCAAGAAGCCTGAAAGAGTTCCTGAAAGACAAATTGACCAAGTATATGATACCTACTGCATACATGCAGCTGGATGAAATGCCTCAAACACCAAACGGTAAAACAGACATAAAAGCATTGCCTGAACCAAAACTTGATTTGGAATATGTGGCAGCAGAAAACGAAACCGAAGAAAAACTCTTCGAAATCGCAGCGGAACTCATCAGCACAGATCAGTTCGGTGTAACCGACGACTTATACGCAATAGGATTTACATCACTGATACTGATGAAATTCAACTCAATGATATATGCAGAAATGGGCGTAAACCTGGACATATCAATATTATTCAATGACCCGACAATCAGAAAAATCGCATCAGAAATTGAAGGCAGTGACAAAGACAGTGATTTAGCTGAAATTATCGAACTTGCAAACAGCATGGAGTACCTGCCGTTGACTGATAACCAAATTGGTGTATACTATGAGTGTATGCAAAGTCCGGGCGAAATCAAATACACAATGCCTACTACCATGAGGTTAGGCAGTGACGTCGATGCGGAAAAATTAAAAGAAGCTGTAATCAAAACCGTAGAAGCCCATCCATATCTCAAAACAAGGATTATCATCAATGAAGAAGGAGAACTAAGACAGAAAAGATGCGATGATGTGGAAATTGATGAAATCGAAATTGTAGAAGTGGATTCAATCAGCGATGAAGAAATGCTTGAAAATGATGTAAAGGCATTCAACTTTGACGACGAACAACTGTTCAGAGTCAAAATATATAAGACTCCTGATGAAACCGTGCTCTTTACTGATTTCCACCACATAATTACTGATGGTGTATCACAGATTAGTTTCTTTGATGACATTGCAAACATTTATGAAGGAAAAGAAGCAAGCCCTGAAATTGTCGACGGATATGCATACAGTCTCATTGAAGACAACCAAAAAAATAGCGATGCCTACAATAAAGCTAAGGAATTCTTCGATGAAAAATTATCACATGAAATCGAATCTACAGTCCTAACCCCTAACATCAACGGTAATCCTGATGAGGGCAAACTGAAAACTGTAATAAAAACAATTGATTCAAATAAAATTAAGGAATTCTGTAATCGCAATTCATTCAGTCAAAACTCACTGTTCCTCTCAAGCCTTGCTTTAACATTAAACAAATACACATTCAGCGATAAAACATTGATAACAACAATCTTCAATGGAAGATCCAACCCGCAATACTACGATACACAGGGATTCCTGGTAAAAACACTTCCATTAATCCTCAACAACGAAAACAGGGAAGTGACAATTAAAGAATTTATCCAGAATATAGATGAAGTATGGAAAGACAGTATGGCCAACAGCATTTACCCATACACAAGCATTGCTGAAGCCTATCAGTTAAAGCCTGAGTTCTTCTTCACATACCAAGAATTCTATGAATCAGAACCTCGTGTAATAAATGGAACCGTTTATGAAGAAGCGGAATTGGGTACAGAAGAGCTGAGTACAACAGAATATAAGATTAACTTCGATATTGACGTTTCAAAAGACCAAATAGACTTTGTAATCCAATACAATGATGAATTGTATACAGAAGATTATATTGAAACATTCATAGAATCCATGAATCTTGTCTTAAGTCAGTTCATGGCCAATGACGTTAATGAAATGATGATTTGCGATGTGGAACTTGAAACAACAAAAGAAATACCTATATTCAGCACTGTGGAAACTCCATTTATCCACAAGCGCTTTGAAAAACAAGTTCAAGCAAATCCAGATAACATAGCTCTTGTTGCAACAGATGCTACATTAACCAATGAGCAGCTTAACATCAAGGCAAACCGCATAGCCAATGCTCTTATAAATAAAGGCGTGGAAGCAAAAAGCAACGTCCTGGCAATGCTTCCAAGGGACAGCAACCTCATTGCCACAATAATAGGTATCATGAAGGCAGGATGCACATTCATCCCTATTGACTTGGAATATCCTAAAGAACGTATAGAATACATATATGAAAACAGTCAGGCCGACTATATCATAACAGCCGACGGAAAAGAGGAAAATGCATTGGACATCTATGAACTGCTTGAAGAGAAAAATACATCCAATCCAAATGTTGACATTACACCTGACGATCTGGCATACATGATTTACACATCAGGTTCAACAGGAAATCCAAAAGGAGTAATGATTGGACACAAGAATGCATGTAACGAGGCTGCATCAAATCCTAAATGCGAATATGACAACCTCTTAAGCATTGCAACAATTGCATTCGATACATCCCTTGAAGATATCCTCACAGGAATCACAAACGGAATAAAAATCATATTTGCAAACGATTCAGAAATCAAAAACATCGTTGATTTAATCAAATTAATTGATGAACATAAACCGGAAGTAATGGAATTCACACCTTCAAGATTAATATCCTACCTTGAAGTAGAGGAGTTCTGCGAAGTTATTGAATGCGCAAAATGTATTGTAATGGGAGGAGAGCAATTCTCAGCCAAAGCATTCAACGGAGTTAAAGAGTACACCGATGCCAAAGTTTACAACAGTTACGGACCTACCGAAGCAACAATCGCTTCCAACTACAAGGAAATAACCGATCCAGAGAATATCACAATCGGTAAAGCACTGAATAACTACGTAACTGAAGTAAGAGACATTGATGGAAAACTCCTGCCTAAAGGAGTAATGGGAGAACTCTACATCGGAGGTGTCGGAGTAGGTAAAGGATACTACAACATGCCTGACAAAACCGAAGAGGTATACCTTGAAATCAATAATATCCCATACTACAGAAGTGGAGACTATGCAATAGAACTTCCTGATGGAGATATTGATATCAAAGGAAGAATCGACAACCAAATCAAACTCAGAGGATTAAGAATTGAAATTGGTGAGATTGAATCAAGCATTAACAAATTCAAAGACATCAAAAATGCCGTTGTCGTGATTAAGGAAATCAACAACAACGACCACTTATGCGCTTACTTCACAGCCGAAAAGGAAATCGACAAGGATTCATTGAAAGAGTTCTTGAAAGAAAGACTTACCTATTATATGGTTCCAACAGTATTCATGCAATTGGATGAAATTCCTCAATTGCCGAACGGTAAAACTGATACCAAGAAATTGCCTGAACCTAAATTGGAGCTTGAAAACGTAAAACCTGAAAATGAAACCGAACAGAAACTGTTCGACATCACTTCAGAACTTATTGAAACCGATGAATTCGGTACTACCGATGATTTATATGCCATAGGATACACTTCATTATCCTTAATGAAACTGAGTACATTAATCTACAAGGAAATGAACGTTAACCTTGACATATCCATTTTATTCAACAGCCCAACAATCAAAAAGCTGGCTGAGGCTATTTCAGACGGTGAAGATAAATCCTCCAGACTGGACGAATTTATTGAAATGTCCAAAGAATTGGAGTACTTCCCACTGACAGAAAACCAATTAGGTGTATACTATGAGTGTATGCAAAGTCCTGGTGAAGTCAAATATACAATGCCGGCTGTTGCAAAATTCGATAAGAAAATTGATGCTGAAAAATTAAAAGAGGCAATAATCAAAACCGTAGAAGCACATCCATATCTCAAAACAAGAATTGTGCTTGCAGATGACGGAACCATAAAACAGTTCAGAAACGATGATGCAGAAATAGATGAAATCGAAATCGTCAAAGTCGATTCAATAACCGACGAAGAAATCGCCAAAAACGACGTAAAAGCATTTTCATTAGATGGCGAGCAGATGTTCAGATTCAAGATATATGACGCTGCTGATGAAACCGTACTCTTCAGTGATTTCCACCACATCATCACAGACGGTGCATCACAGGCAATACTCTTTGAAGATTTAGGAAAAGCCTACAACAATGAAGAAATTGAAGAGGAAACCGTTGACGGATATGTTTTCAGCCTCATTGAAAATGACCTGCAAAACAGCGAAAAATATGAAACTGCCAGAAAATTCTTTGACGACAAATTATCAGATGAAATCGATTCCACTGTACTGACTCCAGACCTCAATGGAAACCCTGATGAAGGAAAACAGAAAACTCTCAGCACAAGCATCGATATAACTGAAATTGACAAGTTCTGTGCTGAAAATTCAATCGGACACAATTCACTGGTCATGTCCGCAATCATGCTGAACCTGAATAAGTTCACATTCAGCGACAAAACATTGATAACAACAATCT
>NZ_CADCJB010000032.1:0-45913 GCF_902801725.1 uncultured Methanobrevibacter sp.
TTCAAGGAACTCATCAGAAAAACAGGATTTGAATTTCTCAAATGCAGTGGAGGATATGTCATAGACTATACATTCGCCTCAGACGATTTTAAAATGAAAGATGAACTGGAACTGAATGTATGGTTCAGAGTGGGTTCCAATGATAGAGTCTACAAACTGGATTTGGATAAAATGGAGCTTAGCGAAAATTATTTTGAGTATGATTCAGATGATTACATATAATCTCCAGAATAGCATTCCAAATATTAAGATAGAATGTGCAGGAAATCCGGAGTCCACCAGCTTTGAAGTAAAATGACAGTTGGCATCACCACTATTTGCAACATAAACTACTTTAACGCCATTTAAATAAACCGCAATGACATCAAATCAATATGCATTGTTCAGCTCTTTTACAAGAGAAAAAATCATTTCCTTTACAAATTTCAGACAGCATAATTGAATTTGGACTATCTGAATGATTTTGCACACTTCAGGCTGCAAGGCATCCGGCTATAGTTAAATACAATCAATATTATCCAGCAATTCCTCGCCCTTATCAGTCAGTCTGTACAGTCTGCCCTTTCGAACTTCAGGATTAATGCATTCAACAAGTTCATGCTCTTTTAATTCAGAAAGAACTCTTGAAATATGATTCGGGCTTATTTCTGAACTCTTTGCAATCTGAGTCGGTATCAATATTTCCCCATCCAAAGAATTCATCACCCTATACCTGTATTGTGATGTCTTTACATAACTTATTTCTATTAACATTTCATCTGACAATTCCATATTATTACTTATGAACTTCATATAAAATATAATTGTTCCTTTACACAACATATGATAGTGAATTTGAAAGACAAAAATCAGCATTCGCATACAATACTTAACTAAATTATTTTGACATTCATGGAATGCTTAAGTATTAAAATAATTGATTCAAAAAAAGTAATATTAAAAGAGGATTTACCCTTATTAAATCTTTAAAGCCTATTGAAAAGACCCATTCATTTAAAACTGTTTGAAATTTTAGAAAATATCATAAACCAATAGCCTCTAAAAGAATTTATCCCCATTATAATAATTTATCTTTTTAACCCCATCAGTGACTGGCTTTCACGATAATTGTTTTCCAGATAGGTTCCATAAAATGTATTTGATTTGAGCTGATAATTTGTTGTTAAAAACATATTATATGCACGATTTTGTGCAGGATAACGACAAATTCCATAGTTCAATACAATACATACTTTGGCATTTACTGTTTTAAATTTTTTAAATATAGGTTTATACCAGGCAAGATAATAGTTTCCTTTCTTTTTATAGATATTAACATACCCAACCTTACCCCTTATTTTTTTTACTTTTTTGATGTAATAATCGACCCATTTTTCAGCTTTTTTGTATGATTTAATTGTTTTCGGCATCTTTATGGTTAAATCCTTATGACATTTTAATCCAACACCGACCTTCTGTTTGATGGTTTTACCAGTGTATTTTATAAGAGTTCCACCGATTCCACTTTCACCATAGGATATAAGGCCACCAACAAATTCAGTACCCTCAGGATAATAGCCATATTTTGCATATGAGTCAATATTTTTTGCATCAACCCAATTTTCCATTTGGTCTTGAGTCAATACTACTTTATATTTGCCTATTTTAAATGTTCTATCACCAACACTCCATGAATTTCCAACACTGCCCGCTGAAGATATTTCAAATTGTTGGTTATCTTCTAAAGTTAGGGCATTTTCACTTTGTGAAGTATTTTCGACATAAGAAATACCTATTTCACCATTATTGCTTGCGTCCAATGATTCATTATTATCATTTAAAGCATTCAATGTTGCAGTTTCATTGTCCTGTGCAGATACACAGCCGATTATCAAAAACAATACTATTGAAGCAAGCAATATTTTAATTATTTTTTTCATAAAATTTCCTCGGCAATAAAATTTTCCATATTAATGGTATAATTATGTGTGTATGTTGGAATTAATACATTTTACTATTTTGAATCAAAAAAAATAGATAAAACCTATGTTCAAACATTACTGTTTAAGCGGCATCCCGAATCCTACCCTTTAGCTCGGATGCAGAAAAACCTTTCAGATTTGGCATAGTAACTGTTAACAACATTGCTCATTATTTTATCATCACCCAGTCCACAGGATTGCTCATATTCGATTCATTCACAGCAACATTATTAAACATAAAAAAAAGAATTCATAAAAGGACAGACGTGAACAATGAGGATTTAAACAAAATCCGAAATTCCTATGATTTCCAAACAATTAATCCTCTGTTCGTCTTTCAATCAGTTTTTTCCGATTGGTCTGTCTATTTAATTCCCATATTTTCGGGAATTTCAACATTGATTTTTCTATTCGATTAAATTTCAAATATTAACGGAACGTGATCGCTCAGTTCCATCCAGGATTCTGGATCAGGAATCTCCAAGTCCGTAACCCTGCCCTTGGATGCGAATACATTGTCTATGTGAAATGAATCTCCATCCATGAAAAATGTTGATTTGGTTTCTTCGCCGTAATCTTCACCGGTTGTGTCGTGATAGACGTCTACAAGACCTAGTTTTGATAATGTTTCAATCATTTCATAAATATTCTCTACATGGGCCTCATTTACAAGTCCCACATCACATCCAAAGTCTCCGCACATTATCATTTCGTCATTGAAAAATCCTGAATCCTTATGCTCATCATAATAGCGGATTATTTCCTTAGGATAATTAATCGGCTTGTCATAGACATCCGGATTGTTCAGGCAAAAATTCCAAGACCATATTCCTGATTGTGACCTGTCCAAAAGTGATTGGATGCAAATTCACGATATGCATCTGAATCAGATTCTGATGGGTTTTCACATCTCTGGATTACATAAATGTCGGCATCTTCTTCAAGAACAGCCGGAAACTTTGTACTGAATTTACCATTACAATTCCATGATATAATTTTCATTGTAATCACTCACCTAATATTATGTCATCGGTTGTTAATGTTATTTTGCATCCATCAGCCATTAACATTTTTCGACAAAAAACAAATGACTTAATAATAAAATTAAACCATGATTATTTTAACAATAACCCTCAAAAATATCCAAATAATCAACCAATAATTAAAGCAAAAGAAATATGCCTATAAATAACCGCACAAGCATACAGGCACATCCATACATAAAAAAGAAAAAAAATAGAAAAAATCATTCCGGAGAACTTTCAGCCTTCATCCCGATCCAGTTGAATTTTTTCTCAATCAGAAATATTGCGGCAATTGCCACAACAGTCATGATGATTCCTTCAAGAGCGCCTTCAAAGCCGACATTGTTTGAAATTTGAGTTGTAGTGATTCCGGCAATGAAGAATACTGTTATGTTATTTACGGAATGAAGTGCAGAGGACACCTCCAGACCGTCACAGTACCATGCAAGCAGACCGTAGCACAGACCGGAGAACAGCACTGAGACAAGACCTGCCATATTGTATGAGTGGATTGCTGTGAAAATCACTGCCTGAAGGATTATCGCAACGACAGGTATCCTGAACCATGACCCGAAAGTTTGCATCAAAAATCCACGGCACATCAGCTCTTCGGCAAAGCACTGAAGAAGAGTGACAACAATCATTGCCAGAAATGTCACTGCTGTGAATTTGATGTCTATTTTAGCGCCAAAAATCAGGATTTCAACCAATGATATTATCCCGTATACCACAAGTATAATCAAAAATGATTTTGCAAAGATTTTCCAGTTCCATCCGCCTCTTGAAGAGAGATATGATGAAAAGGGCCTATCGCGAACTATCTTGGAAGCGATGAAAAATGAAGGAAAAATAAGGGCAATGTCTATTGAAGTATACAGACCTCCCAGTGTTTCCAGACCTGGACTTGAATTTGAACCCGGCACATATAAGCTGGCCAAAGCCTGCGGGAACAGAGTGCTAACTATAAAGCCCAGAAGCATTGAAAATACGAAATACAGAACGGCTGCCAAAGCGCCAACAAGAATGGGCTTGTACCACCCATACTTTTCAAATGACATTGGAAATGTGCAGAAGTCTTTACCTACATCCTCAATTTTTTGAAACAAATTCATAAATAATTCACCTACATTTTAAAAAAATCAATAGTTAATGTAAATTTAATTAAATATGTCTATAAATAATTTTTCTAAAAATTGAACTGAGATTGACGTTTCAATCTATCAGAGCGTCAATCATTTCAAAAAGCTCATGACATCCTTCAAAAAGGCTTTTGAACTCATCATCGCTTCTTGACATCAAAATGACCTTAAGCCTGTCTTCCTTTTTAAAGACCTTAATCTGGTCGGATTCGCTGTCAATGACATCCAAAACAAGGGATTCGATTTCGTCATATGTTTCCTTGCTCAGGTTATGCATTCTCTGATGGTTGAGGACATCCATGGCATGGACAATCCCATTTTCAGGCATGTCAATGCAGGAAGACATTTTGATTCCGGTCATCATATAGTAGGGAGCCTCGATCTTGTCCCTTCGAAGCACGATTGAAATCTTTGAAACCACATGCTCGTCGCTGCAGTTCTCGTTAACGAACCTGAGCAGCTGAAACTGCTTTATGTTTGCACCAGTATTCATGAAATTCATGGTAATATATTGGTTTTTAAAATATAAAAAATGAGGATAAAACCTCAATTTAAAATAGCTTTTAATAAAAATATGCCATTACTTTATCATAGAGAATATTTTTTATAAATAAATGATGAAGGATAAAGTTTAGACCTGTTTAAGTGGGTGAAAGTAGAGCTGCATTTACATTTGCCGAAATATTTGGCATTTGCACCCAGAACTTTAACCTGATTAAAATAACGGTTATAATATCCATAGTAATGTATTAAAAAAGCCATGTGTTTATAAGCTACACCACTTTGTCCCTGACCATATGAAAACATCATATAAACACGGGAGTTCCTATAATAGACATTTTTATAAGATGTAAGCTTTACCCTAACATATTTATTTGTCATAACAGTTACATATGTCCTTAATCCTGATCCAGTTATATCATAACCCCTATACTTTTCTCCGACATAATAATAGTTATAGTCTTCATCAAAGAAATAATCCTCAATAGGTGAAATCATATAAAGTCTTTTATATTGAGCATTATTGAGAACTACCTTATATCCTCCAATATTGAAAGTTCTCTGATTTTTAGTTGGCTGCTTGTATGTAGGTGAGGAAACACTAACGCTGCTAGCTAAAACATTGCCTGATGATGAAACGCCCAGCACTTCAGCATTTTCACTTATTGTCAATACATCATCACCATTAGTTTCATTTGGGTTTGAAGAATTGCTTTCAACAGCCACTGCTACAGATTCATTTTCGTTTGAAACAGAAATAATATAATTATCCTGCTCGCTAATTGAAATAACATCACTGTTTTGCTCTTTAACAATATCAGTGCTATTATCAATAGCATTAACGCAAGATATACTTAAAATTGCCAATAAAATGCCTAAAATTAACATATATCTTTTTTTCAATTGTACCACCCATAAGTTGTATTAAAGTTATGTTTATTTTAGGATTATAATAAATATTGCCTATGGAAAAATATTTTCACCGGAAGAAATTACCTTATAAAAAAATCATATATCATAAGTCATGCTACACTCCGTTCTTTTCATCATAAAACGGCTGGTCACCGCACAGCCAAAGGTTTTGAGTTTTATCCATTACATCCTGAAGCTTGAATTCAGTTCCAGGAGCAATTATTACATCCAAATCATCATCAGACACTATCGGCAGAATTCTTTTGGATTCGGGCATAAGCAGAATGTTTGTGTATTTGAACTGCCCTGCGTGTTTCGGGTTGCTGCTTGCATGAAGTGGAAGGTCATGGACGAATACGCCGTCAACCGCATTTTCAATCATGAAGTTTTCATCTGAACTGATGAATAATGTAGTGTTTTCTTCAAGCTCGACAGAATGCTTTTTTATAGCATCAAAAAGTTCAATCAAACGTTTTAAAGGATTGTCATCGTCCGGTTCTTCAAACAATCTCAAAAACGCTTCAATCGGCATGTTTATCTCTAACTCAGTAAAAGGATTTACTACAATAACGGAGTATTTTTCACTCTGTTTCAGCATGTCTGCCAAATCGCTCATGAATATTGCAATAGCTGAGCTTTTAAGGCCTGTCTGCTCCATTATTTGGGAGCTGGTAAAGAGGGGCACAGCAATGGTTCCATCCTTTGAAGCCAAACAGTTTATGTCAAAGCTGATCTGTCCTTGCGGTTGGATTACATCTCCAGGTTCTGCATTTTCAATGCCTTCAAAAAGGTTGTCGCTATAGATGACAGGCATGAACAACTGTGAGTCCTTTAAAATCTCGAGAAAATCCCTTTGGGATTCGGGAGTTATTTCCCTTTTCATTATCTCTTCAAGTTCTGAATTGTCAACGCCGTTCTGCTCTTTTAAGTCTTCGAAATCACTGTCCATGTTATCACCTGTTTCAATCATGTTAATTTTTCTTTGACGAATGTAATATATATTGTGTTAAAGGTGTTAATAATATATTCCGGAACAATTCACCTAATGATTTTGAAACCACCGGATCTGATGATGAAGACGATGCCAATTCACCATCATATTCAGAATATTCAAGTTCCGGCACAGGATATAGGAGCATAGACCAAATAACAGTAGGAAATCGTCAAATTTCAATCATCGACAATATGCTAACACTGGATGTATTGAATCAGATATTCAACAAGGACTTCAGAAACGGACACATTCTGGTTTATATTGATGGAATACTTGTGTTGAATGCCACAACCACCGATGATTTGACACAGATTATCATTGACCTGTTAAGCCTGTTGCTTGGAGAACACGAAATCAAAGTAGTGTTCACTGATGGAAACGGAAATACAAACACTTATACCGAGAATATAACAATTTAATTATATTCTCCTTTTTTTAAATTTTTTGAGTCTGTAAAAATTTTATAGGCATATTTAGATATTTTTCAGTTCAATTTTTCAATTGATAGTCTAAAAATGTTAGAATTCCATTTTTAGTCTTGTATAATTTCTTTATTATTTCGGGATTAGTTTGTCTGTAGTAATTTTCGACTTGTTTGATGTTTTCTCAATATTTTCATCATCCAAGTGTCGTACGTATCTGTAAAAGTGATTGACGATGTGTTTTCTTATGAAATCTTTACAGACTAAAAAAAAAGAAAAAATTGGGAGTTTCATGCACTCCCATATAGATGAACCCAATCATCTATTTACTTTAACTGTTGTTTTAATGGTATTCTTAATGTAGGTTACCCCAACGGCATAGGTTCTGCCCTTCCTAAGCTTTTTAATAACATTCTTGTTAAATGTTTTTAGCGCAATACCTTTTGAATTGGTTTTGGCATGATATGTTTTTCCAAGGAATTTAAACTTGATGATTGCTCCTTTGATAAATTTGCCGTTGATTTTAAGTTGAGCCTGCAGGATAAGTCTTTTGGATGTCTTTTTGACTATTACCTTTTTAGCGGATAAAACCTGTTTTACAGTAACTGTGTTTTTAACACTTTTTCCCTTGTATGTGGTTGTTATCGTATATTTTTTAGGAAGCTGTGTGATTTTGATTTTGGCAATTCCGTTATTGTTTGTTTTTACAGCAGTTGTCTTTTTATTGATTGTGAACTTGACAACCTCACCTGCTCCAACAGCGCGTCCGTCAGCAGTTACAACCTTCACGCCGAAGTATGATCCGCCATTATAATCAACTGCAATGTTTTTGTTGTTGATTATCTTGGTATCATCCTTAACTGTGTAGACCTTAAGACAGACTGTCTTGTTTTCAAGTGTTATATCCTTCCATGACTTGCCGTCAGTACCTACAAAACTCATTCCTGAAAGGTAGTGCTGTCTTGAGTAAGCCTGATACGGAAGATTATTGTTGTGGAATACCACTTTAAACTTGTCGCCTGTTTTAACCGGAATGTATTTATTTAAAACTATGGTTCTGAATCCTCCAAATTCACTTACACCGCTTTGAGAGTGGACCTTAACGCCATTGACAAAAATGTCAAATGAATAATTGATTCCGGATTGGTTGAAGTAGGTACCTACCGCTCCGATAAGCTCATCATATTTGGATGTGAATTCATTGGAATAATAGGTATAATTGCTGTCAAAACCAGTCAATCCAGTCAGGTCTGTCTGATAATTCACATGGTAGTCTATATCATTCTCAAAGATATATGCTATGGCAGGGTTTTGAGGAACAAGAGCAAAATAATCCATGTCCATAAAGCCGTCAAGATCATTATAATCGCGATAGTTGATGGACTGTGATAATGAATCCTTGACCAGCCATCCTCCTCTAGTCTCTTCTGCGCTATACTCACTGGCGTAATTGTCATTCCATCCTATGATATTAAAGAAATGAATTGCATGTTCCATGACTGAAATATCATCTCCGCCATAAATAATATCATCCTTATTTTGGCCCAAAATTAACTGAACTGCAACAGCACCATATTTCATTATGGTCTTCTTAATCAAATCAGTATTATTTTTTCCATTCAGAATAATGATTGCATCTTGAACATGGATTCTGGAATCGTTTAAATCAGTATCACCCATTGTTCCTCTGTCATCATATGGAGAATCCATTGGAAGAGCTCCAATCCAGTTTAGAGCATATCCCAAACCGCTGTAACCAAAACCAGTTAAACTAATCCTTAAATCACCCCAAGGCACATATTTCAAGTTTAGTTTCTGAGCATAATTTTGGGAGAGGTTAAAGAATTGCCCTGTTGATTTGAGAAGAGATGATTCCAAAGCTCCGACTGTTGCAAATGCCCAGCAATCATCATTGTCTCCCTGACGCTTGATTGGGCTTACCCATCCCCAGTCACGTAAATCGAACCGGGATGGAATCTTATCAACAACAATGGAGTTATTTGTTAAATTGAGCTTTATTCCATTGCTTTCAATTGAAAGAACATAATTCTTATTGTCAGTCAAAAAGATATCTTCATTTTTTGTGACGTTTTCAATTTTGGAATTGCTTGCAAAGTCCGCATAAACACCAACACCACCATTATCAAATATGGAATTGGACAACTGCAGATTTACGTCATGAGCATAAATTGCATTGGCAACATTTTCTGACTCTTTAATGGCCTTATTCTGGATGAAATTGGACCTTTGAATGGTTAATTTACCTTTATCAAAATATATTGCTCCCGCATTCTTTTCTGCAGTATTGTTGAAAAATGTGGAATCGACTATTGCCACATTGCTCCATGATGAGAAAATCACACTGCCTTCAAAACTTGCACGATTATTTTTAAAGTTGGAATTATTAATGTTCAAATAGCCGCCCTGAATTGCAATGACTCCACCAAAACGTGAAGTGCAGTCAGTGAAATTTGAATTGATGATGTTCAAGCTTTGAGCAATACGATGGGACGCTGAATCAAGGTCTATAAAGATTGCCCCTCCATCATCAGTTGATGTGAGATTTGAAAAGACACAATTTTCAATAAGCATCCTTTCAGAAGGAAGATAACCTGAACCGTTGGAATTTGAGACAGGGAAAAATTTTGCGATAATTGCCCCTCCATTAAAAGCAGCACGGGAATTGAGAAATTTTGAATTTCTAATTGAAAATGTGGCTCCTTTGAAATTTAATATGCCGCCATTATTATTGGATTCAGCAGACTTAACGCAGCTACCGTTTATGCCTGAAGGAAAACTGACATTGTTCAAAGTCATCTCAGAAGTGGTCGCAAATAAAATTTCATCATTGGATTTGCAGTTTATGAACTTTACATTGTTTAAGACAACCTTGCTTGATGAAAAGAAAATTGCTTGTCCTTTAAAATTTTTAAAGGTCAGGTCATTGATTTCAATATTTGCCATGTTTTTTCCACAATCCAAATCCAATTCAAACATGAAATTATAATTTAAGTTGGCACTATCCACTGTGTGGCCATTACCGTTTATTTTTAAATCGGACACTTCAAAAGTTGATACAGTTCCAGTCTCATTAGCATAATGCATATAATCATTATTAATATTCAATGTACCATTACAATTTTGTATATCATGAGTTAAATCATTGAAAGATTTGGGATTACCTGCATCCTCAGGAGCATTCTGATTGACATCATCAGAATTAGCCGAATCAACAGTGTTCAAATCATGATTCAAATCATTGTTCAATTTATAATTATCCTCTGCAGCAACAATATCTGAAGAGTTATCACTTGCTGAAACGCCAGCAACAGCAAATAACATGCAGAGCATAATCAGAATAACAAAAAGTTTCGATTTTAACTTCATTTTATACCTCTATTTATCCGGGAAATAAATCTCAGAGATTTAATTTTAACAATTGTTTTAATTTTGTCGTGCTTTATATTATGTATCTTTTACCTTTTTAAACTTTTTAATGAATTTGATGGTAAAGTGTGCAATTTGTAAAATTTAAATTATATGATTGAACTCATGACCCATTCATTGACTTTCTTTAAGGCATTACAGCCTGATTAATGAACATGTCAGACATGATTATAAAAAGAAATAGCTTAATCTCTAAGCCTATTTAATATCAATAAGACAAATGCGACTGCACCGAGCAATAATGACAGTGCCAATGTAATCTTTGAAGACATCATGAATGGCATTGCATTATTGGCAAAAGTGTCAGCAGACCCCATGAAAAAACCACACATAATTGTAAATATGGCCAGGGCAATACTTTTTCCTACATCCTTATTTGTGGACAGCATTGCAGAGGCATTGCTCAAATCCTTTTCGCTGACCTGAGTGAGTACAAAGCGGTTGTTCGGTGAGGAAAACATCCCATGTCCTATTCCCTGAAGGATACATGCAACCAAAAGCAGATAGAGAGGCACCACATCCATGAAAAACAATAAAGTGACATCTATTAAAATGAACATTAATGCAATGGAAGACAAAATGCGCTCATCAACCTTATCAGATAATTTTCCTGCAAATGATGAGACGAATACTACTGCAAGAGGTGTTGCAAGTAAAAATAATCCTGCAAAACGAGCATCATATCCTAAAATATGCTGCAGATAGTCATTAAGAATATATGAAGCGATGAATGTCATGAAATACATTGCAAAAGCGGAATAATTACCAAGAACATATTTGAAATTTCTAAAAATATTCAAGTCATAACGGGGATTGGAGATGTGGGTTTCGAAATATAGGAAAACGACTAGAATTACCAGACTGGCCGCTATCACGACCACATTATCGTTATCCAATTTAGTAATACCATACAAAAACAGGCCCATGAAAAGAATATAGAGTATTGATCCTATATGGTCAGTAACATCCTCATGGTCAGTATACCATTCCTTGCCCAATTTAACCAGTATCAATATAGAAGCTATATAAATCGGGACCAATGTAAGAAAAACAATTCTCCAGCTCAAATAATAAACGACAAATCCTGAAACTGTATTTGACAGACACAGTCCTACATATCCACAGGATCCCATTATTCCCAGAACATAACCCAATCTGTCAGAGGGCAACTGCAATGTTACAATGACATACACGGAACTGTTGATAACTGCCGTTGCGACTCCCTGAATAATTCTTGAAAGCAGAAGCATGTTAATGTCTGTTGAAACGGCAGAAAGCACCAAACCGCAAGTCATTAACACAAGGCTGATTTTTAGAAATTTGGCAATACCATATCTTGAAACATATGTCCCCAGCGGTATCATCAATGCAACCGATGTGATTAAAAAAGCCAAATTGATAGCGTTTTCCATCTCAACATCCAAATGCAAATCCGCAGATATTGCAGGAAGCGCTACAATTACCATGGTAGCTATGAACTGCACGCTAAACATCAGCAAACATCCAAGTATTGTTACCCATTTATCTTCAATCAACTTATTCATCTTGAACCTCCCCATCTTTTAGAAGAAGGGAATTCTCAAACCAAAAAATTATGGTTTTTTGGAATATTAATACTGCACCGTCATCTCAACGGTTCAGGCAATTTTTTACAATTGTAAATGATTTATCTTTTTTAAAATATGACTATCGTTGAAAAAAAAGTTGTAATAAACTTTTGTCATTGCCATTAATTATATATTGGGCATTGCTGATATTTAAACTTCATCAGAAATCATTTGAAAACAAATTCTGCAATTCATCCCTAACTTATAGAAGCTAAGGTATTCTTGCATATTTAGATAAATTAGGGTTATGCATTTACGATTCATGAAACAGTTTCCTTTTTGCATTTGCACAACCCATTGAAATTATCGATTTCAATTAAAGTTATCCATTAACTGAAAAATTCTAAACCATCCAAATAACCAAGAATTCTTTCAAGATAATCATGGTAAGGTTTCGGCCAGTCAAATCCAAATTCATGTAAAATTTCCATAGTTTGATCGATGTTTGCACCGACTTCATAAGGATCTGTTGATGATTGTGAATCCATAGACATGTCTGATGTGATTAATCCCTGAATATTTTCATCAAAACATTCCCATACCTTAGACAAATATTCATTGAAAGAATTTATTGTATCGCCAACCATATTATCAAGCCCTACATTCAATATTATCAAATATATTTTACATATTTTTAAAACTTTTCATCAATATTGTAAAAATCATACAATATTTTATTTTAAAAATGAATTTCAAGATTTCCATTTTTTAACTTTCAAATATTATTTTGAAATTCCATATACTTATATATAACGGTTTATTTTTATTATTACCATTCTTATGAAGGTTATATTGAAATTGAAGATGTAAGTAAGCACTTACATTCTAAAAACTACTTACATGCCCATATAAATATAAATTATAATGTTTCAGATGAAAACACCCCCCCCAATCATGACTCATTTCACCGGAATATCGTAGAAATTGGCGATGAAATATCAAAAAATACAAACAAAACAAATTGACATATGACATTAATGACCCGAAATCAATCAGCAACCCTGTTAAAAGCCTTAACGGCAATGCAGATTTAAAAACAGACAGTGAGGACATCTACAGCAATTTCCTCAAAAAAATATTGATTCGAAAACACAAGAACTGACAGAGGATGCAATATGCAAATTACTCTTAAGAATCCATAAGGACAATAATGGCGAAAAAAACAATCCTACTTTTGGAGAATTCGCCTTTGGCAAAAAAAACCTGTAAATCCTAAAAAAAGTAGATGTTGGAAAAATAGATTTAAAAGAAATTGCAGACAGCATAATCTAAACAGTTGCATGGATTTAGCTTCGAACTCAACTGCAAAAAAATGCCATAACAAATCAAGGCATAAATATAGCGGGATTCATTAACGCATTTACACCATCACAAATCGACAACGGATAATATGAATCAAGCCGATTTTACTTCCCTTAATTCATGATTTTCCTTATCACTTTTTGGAAAAAAAAACATTATCACCATGTTTATATTTTTTAATATAATCCATAATCATTTTAAACTGAACTCCAATGTAACATTATCGGATCCCAGAACTTCCTTTAGTTTATTGGAGTCAATATTATCTATTTTACCCAGCTTTGTATAGCTCCATGAATGGGAACCATAAAACAAGGATATTTTATCTGCCTGATACAATACAATATCCCCAGGACTGGTATTAATGTTTTCATCACTTGTTGGGAGTGAAAAGCCTAACTCTCCCACTTTTTCAAAACCGCCATATTCAGATGCATTAACTGTGATGTTTCCTTTTTTCAGTTCTTTAATCAATTCCTGTGTGGCGGAATTGTTTTCCAATTTAACATCAAATACCTCATCATTGATTTTGACTTTAACTAAATCATCCATACTATCATCCCCATTAACCGCTGTGCAAGCAATTAAACTAAATATGATTATAAAACAAATTTTTTTAATGAAAGACACCATATCACCCAAATACTTGTTATTTTAAACTTAAAACCAATTTTACATCACCAGTTCCCAAAATTTTCTTCAAATCTTTAATATTGTCTACCTTGCCCAGTTTTGTATAAGACCATGAATTTGAATTATAAAATATTGATATCTCATCACCCTCATAAAGCACAATATCGCCTGCTGATGTGGTTATGAATTTGTCGCTTCTCGGAAGTGAAAAACCCAAATTCCCCACTTTTTCAAAACCTCCATAATCTTCAGCATGAACTGTAACATCACCCATTTTTAGCTTGTTCATCAGTGCCTTTGCTGCGGAATTATCTTCCAATTTCACATTTAAAACATGATTATTGACTTTAAGTTTTATTACATTTGAACGAGCAATAGTTTTAATATATGTTTTTTTAACAGCCGATTGAACCTTAGAGGTTGATTTAATATTAATAACAACATTATGCTTGCCTTTAGGCAATGATTTCATATTGAAACTCACAATCCCTTTTTTATCCGTTTTCAAGAAGTACTTCTTATATTTTTTACCAGTGAAAACCTTTATTATTACTTTAATATTTTTCATCGGTTTTTTGGATTCCCTGTTTTTAATAGCAATATTGTATCTTTTAGATTCCTTATAATATCCTGTGATTTTTGGAGCTGAAATTGTTAGTTTGGCTCTTGAAATTTTAATCGAACTGTATGATATCTTCGATGAAAACTTTTTAGAATCCTTAACATTTATTGTCACTTTATGACTGCCAATGCCTAAATTAGATGCATAATATTTTGCAATTCCCCTGAAATCAGTCGTTACAGGGATTTTTTTATATTTTTTACCAGAATATACTTTTAAAATAAGTTTAACATTAGGTACAGGTTTTTTAGTTTTGCTGTCTATTGCTTTTACATTGAAATATTTGCCAGATTCATATGTAGTTGATAATTTTGAAGCAGACAGCGAAATCGATTTAGATTCGACTGAGTTGTTTTTGGTCAATTCCGTTTGAGCACTTTCATTTGAAACAACATTTGACTCATTGAATATCTGCGCACTGTCATCTATCGATTCATTATTAACAACAACATCAGTTGAATTATCCGTGTTTTCATATGCATTGGCTGCAGAAATACTCAACATTGCTACAATGAAAATCAGCACCAAAACAATTTTTTTATCCAACATATTATCACCAATCATAAGTCAAGAATATCAATATAAATCTCCTTAATGAACATAATCTCTTCATTTGTGTAAAAATCGCCCTCATGAGTATCCAAAGCAAAAATAATCAATTCATACAATACCCTATTTAGTTTCATGCCTTTTGAAGTTAAGAAATATTCAGTTTCATGATCTTGAATCCTTTTTTCAATCAAATTATTGTTTTCCATTGACTTAAGGCATCTTGCAAGAGATTTATTGTCCAGATTTGGACGATTTTCCTGAAATTGTGTAAAACGCTTTTTTCCCAAAAACAAATCCTTCAAAATATAAAATGTCCATTTATTGCTGATTGATTTAATTGCACTGCCCACAATGTTTCTTTCAAATTGATTTCCATACAATTTTTCTTCAAGGGCCATGAAAAATTATTTGTTCATCACTATTTTAATATGTTATAGTGGCAAAAATGCCACAATATATAAAATCCAGATAAAAAAAAGTAAGGAAAAGAATTTATTTCATTTCCTTTTCCCAAATTCTTATTGTATTAACATTGGCTTTATGCCAATTCTTCCATTGTTTTAATTTCATCATCACTTAATTCTATGTTTACTGCATCAGCTGCATCCTCAACGTGGTGAACCTTTGTTGCTCCGACAATTGGAAGTGTTCCTTTGGCTATTGCCCATGCAATCGGCAACTGTGCAACTTTTGCATCATGTTTTTCTGCAATATCTGCAATAGCTTTATTCAGCTCCTCAATTTCAGCTAAGCTTCCACCATAAGCATTTGCCCTGTCTGATCCTTCAGGGAAAGGATGTGCAGTATCATATTTGCCGGATAAAGCACCCTGCTCTAAAACCATGTATGAGAAAAAGATTATATCATTCTCTTTACAGTACTCAAGAATTCCTGAATCTTCAGATGAACGGTTTAGTAGACTGTAATGGTTTTGAACTGCTCCGAGCTTCAAGCCTGCCTCTTTTAAAATCTCATTTGCCTCTTTGATTTCTGCGAGATTATGGTTTGAAACACCAATCATTTTAATGTCATGCTCTTTTGCGGTTTCAACCAATTTTTTAGTCCATTCCGGTGCTCCGACGGGATTGTGAATCCAGAAAATGTCAATGTCTTCAACGTCCAATATTTTTGCGCTGTTTTCATACATTGATGTTACCTCATTTGCCTCAAACATTTCGGCAAGCTGAGGTGTGAATTTGGTTGAAATTACAAAATCCTCACGGTTGGAAGTCTTTAGGAATTCTCCTAAAACCTCTTCAGATTTCCCCATACCATAGACATATGCTGTATCCCAGAGGTTTAATCCCAATTCCATTGACTTATCATAGATTGGCTTTAAATCTTCAAGTTTATGTTCGTTTCCGAAAGTTCCATCATTGCCCCATGCCCAAGCGCCGAGGGCAATTTTTGGAAGATTATCTTTTAATGTCATGTTTAATTATCTCAATAGATAACTATAAAAAGTTAAAGTGTCGGCTATGACACCTAAACATTAAAATAAGACAAAATAGATAGCCTTACATCTTCCTATTTACTTTCATTAATCCTGTTTCCTGCATCATCAAATCCAGGTTCATCCATGTCTATGTATCCATTTTCTCCAACATGATAATTTACCAAACCATATTTGTTTTTCATATAATTATCCACTTCAGACTGACTATACATAGGAGTTCCATCGGCTTTATAGGCAAAAGCGGAGGGGGCAGCATCAACAGCAGCATTATCTCCACTTACATCAGCATCAACTTTGGCACCCCACCTGATGCTGTTGATGATATGGTTTACAACATCCTTATTTTTACTGATGACAATTATATTATCATGTGTTTCATTATTTCCAACAAATACCGCATTGCATTCACCTTTTAAACTACATCCCGCCACTGTAGGATCATTTAAAGTGACATTTCCTGAAAATTCATTTCCAAAAATCGGATTTTTAATTTCCGAAAAGGCCAATATTTGTGGAATGCCTTTATCAGCACTATTGAATAATATTATAATCGTATTCTCGCTTTCAAGAACTATTATGCCACTGTCACTATTATTGGACTTGACGACCATATCAGTAGGTATTTCCATAGAAGTCCCATTTTCAACAACATTCACAGTAATATATTCCGTTTTTTCATCAAGCAAAGTGTATGCAATTCCTAAACACAAAACAACAACTATTATGCTCAATACCACAATTATAACATGTTTTTTATTCATTAAAATGCATCTCCAATATTAAATATTTTAAAAAGTTATAATACCAACATTATAACATATAATATACATTCTATTCGAACCCATATATTAAACATGACTTTTAATGCAAATTATCACAAACTATCAATCATATAATCACAATATTTAAGGTTTGTAAAATGCAAATTACCAACAGGGAGGAATATCATGGTACAATATTGTAGAAAATGTGGAAAAGAACTAAAGGATGATGCCGAATTCTGCGATGGCTGTGGATTTGCACTCAATGATAATCCAGTTAAGGAAAAACAGGAAAACAATAAAAACGAATTTGTAACAAAATTACCTATGATTCTCGCAATTGTAGGTATTGTCGTTTCGATTGCTGAAGGATTAGGCACACCAATGATTATGGGATGGAACGACATCCTGATGGCCATGGGAGTTGGAATCGTCGGAGGTCTGATTGGAATATTTCTAATGGAAAAGATGGACGAACCTCTGATTGCTACTGTCGAATTCATCGCAACTGGTGCACTGATTTTCATGTTCATCGCAAGATTCGGTGAAATATCTGCAGTGATTTTCATAATAGCAGGAATATTGGCGCTTTACTTTAAAGGATATCACTGCAAAAACAAAAAATTATGGGCCATTCCAATTTTGACAGTCGTGCTGATTTTTGGACTGCTGATTGGAGGTGGAGCATTCTATCAGATGAATGCAGAAAATTCAGTTCAAGTTGGAAACATCACACAAAACATTAATGATGGTGGATACGGTTACTATAATGGTTCAGTTTCAGGAGATATCTTTGTAGGAACCAATTTCGATTACCTGGAAGTTACTGTCAATTACTATGACAGCCAAAACAAGATTATAGACTCAACAATTGCATGGAATGATTTAAATCCGGACAGCGGCAAAACATACAAATTTGAAGGACATTACTTCAATCAAAACAAGCCTGCCAAAGCGGAAGTGAAAGTAGTTGACTCTGCAAAATCCACAACACCGATATACACAGAAAACATGACCATCGTTACTGCAAGTGGAGTTTAAACACTCCTACTTTTTTTATTTTTAATGTAAAATTAAAGAATGATTAAAACACCATTTCAGACAGACATTTTAATCAAACCATCTAAAGCATATCTCATAAAAAATTCTATTCACATAGCTCAGTAGCCGTTTAAGCGTTCCCCATCTGGAAGAACTCCTCTGACTTCACATCTGGTTTCATTGCCATTTTTGACTGCAAATGCAATGCCCTGAAATGATTGACCATCTTTCATCACTGTAACATTCAAACTATCGGAATAACCTGGATAGCTACTTCCAACTTCCTTCATATGATCATATTGATTGACTGCCTGTTTTTGCATGTTGTTCCATGTGCTGTTTTTGATTTCCCATTCATAACCTGAAGATGTCTTGAATGTTTTTGCATTCACAGGCTCTGCAAAGGCAACACCCAATGTAACGCCAACAACAAAAACTGCAAGCACTGCCATTAAAATCTTTGTTTTTCTATTCAAAGTTTTCAACTCCCTTTTAGCAAAATTCTCTAATTTCAAGTTTTAAAAATCCCATAAAGAACTGGCAAATTCAAAATTCCTTTTCAATCAGAATCCTCACCAGAACAGCAGTTCTCCGAACTTTTTCAAATCAAGCCCGAATGACCTGTTTGCAAGCTCCTCATCAGTCACCTTCCATTCAAGGCCATGGCTTATAATCTTCTTTTTCAAAACTTCAATGCTTGATGAAGTCAAGTCGCTTCCCCTGTAACACCAAACATAACCTGTCGGTGTCGGCTTGATGTAGACATTCAGGAATCCTGTCTGATTCAACTTGTCTCTTTCGATTGATTTGTTTGCCAAATCCTTATCGATTTTTGACCATTTCAATCCATAAAGACTAACAAGAACCTCCAATTCCTTCAGAGTATTGGCCTTAAGTGACTTTTCACCGAACTGATATTCCCAACTCATGTCATCCAGCTGGTATACATTCATGAAACCTGAGAATTTCATGATAATAAGTATGTTTTTAATGTACTAAAATCTATCTATATTCATGGAAGATGAGAAACTGAAAAACCTTGCAGCGGATTTGGACATGCTGATTGACACATATGGTTTTGGTGCCGAATTTTCAAGAGAAGATCTCAGTACCCATTTTAGAAATAAAGATGAACTGGACTTTAAAATGGCGCTGCTTTTGGAAAATGAACTCATAATTAAAAATCAGATTACTGGCAACTATTATTTTTCAAATATCGTGTCATGCAACATGTTTTTAAGCCAATACCTTGAAAACGAAAGCAACGATGAGTGTAATGACAGAAAAATAGCTTGCAAAGATTCAAAACTTGAAATTGAGGGTTTAATAAAAAAAGATGAACTGAACAAACTTATCGTCATCTTTGAAAAGGATTTTGAAAAGCTTGAAATTACATCAAAGGGCGAAAACTATGAAGTCAATCTTGAAATCAATGCTGAAAAAGAGGAATTTTACAGAAAAATAGAGAATTGCGGTTTAAATTTCAGAAAACAAATAATTAATACACGTTAAAGCAACTTGATTGAAATTATCTGCTTTTCTAATCTTTCAGGTTTTCGGCTATTTCCTCTCCAAGAGGAGTGAGCCTGTAAAGCCTTCCACGTTTTACCTCTTCATTAATACATTCCACAATGCCTGTCTCTTTTAAATCTCTTAAAACATTTGACATGTGATTTCTTCGAATCCCAGTTGCTTTTGATATTTCTGTTGGAGTCTTTACATCATTTTGAAGGGATTTTACTGTCTTGTTCCTGTATGAAGAGATATTTACACGTGCAAATATCTTCAATGTTTCATCATCTATAATAACACCTTCTATTTATTAACTTGTTTCATTTAATTATTAGTTATTAATATGTTAATAAATATTTTGTTACTAATATGTTACCTCACAGTACAATCTGCGAGAGGATTTGTCTTTCGAAAGCGGAATCCATATTTAAATTTTCCAATGCAACGGCTTTTCCTTCAATAGCTGATTTAAAACTTGAATCCATGCGAAAATGATTGTTCAAAAACTCATTGAATGCATTCAACCCATCCTTATAATCTTCAATCTTATTGAAAATCATAGCCTTGCAGAACAGTTGCCTTTTATCTATTTCAATCGCCATTCTTAAATCATCACGACAGTCCCAACCCAATTCATATTTGCAGTATCCTCTGGCAAAAATCGCAACGTCGTTTTTATGACTCTCAATCGATTCATCAAATGTCGCCAAAGCTTCCTTAAAACGTTCAAGTTTAATTAAAACAAAACCCCTTTTATTAAGAAGCTTGAAGAGAATTTTGTTTTTGAATTTAGACGGATTTTTCAATGCATTTTCATAAAATTCCAGAGCTCTTTCAAACTCGCCCTTGGCTACAGCTTCATCTCCCGCATAGATGTTTCTCTTGATTTTTGGAAAACTGTCTCTTTCTTCGGAGGATTTCCTTAAAAGCAGTCGGTGGTATTCAATATCCTGTGGAAATCCTGATTTTATAGCCTTTTTATAAAAACGCAATGACTTGACGAAGTGTCCTTCGCCGAAAAGAGCATGTGATTTATTAATCAGGGCTTCAGGATATGAATCATCATAATATAAGACCTCATCAAGGTATGCGATTGATTTTGAAAATTTTTCTGCATTCAACAGTTCAACGGCCTTATCCAAAGTATTTTTGATTTCAATTTCTCGTGTCAAATGATTAATCCTATAAAATGGATTGATATTGTCATCGGATATTCTTTCCACGAATGTATCGTCAGGACTTATCCATCCAGTTTCGACATCGCCGACAGCAAACCTTATCCTGTCATTCCTTTTGCATATTTCCAATTCACAGGGCAGTTTTTTCAAGCTCATCAGTAATTAATTTAGATAGCATAAGATAAATATCTTTAGTAGAAATTGCTTTCAAACGTGCAGGTAACGCCACTATATTCACAGTTCTTGCAGTTTATTTCATGCTTAGGATAATCCTCATTTTCAATATGGCTTATGACGCTTGAGAGATAATCGAAAATGAATTTTCCTGATTCGTCAAATGCCATTTCGTACTGCTTGTTTTCGTCAAGGACATGGAGAATCAGTGAATTTATCTCAAGGTCTTCATTTTCAAGCAGCGCATATGCATAATATGCCAAAGTTTCCATATAGAAATAGTGATAGTTTCTGATTTCATCCCGAGACCTTATGAAATGGATGAGATTTACCGAAGTTTCATTTTCCCTGACTATCAAATCAACCATTCCGTTGACATCATAGCCATCCACTTCCAGGGTTACCGGACGGCTGTAGTCGACAATTTCATAGTCCTCACCATAATCCAGCCAATAGTCGGCAATATGGTCAAAAAGATTCTTCAATTCATTTTTCATTGAACTGGATGCAAAGCCGTATGACTTTACAACTTCGCTTACCAGATTATGAATATCTTCCCTGCTCCAGTCTTTGGCAAGCTTTGGATTGTGGATTGTGTTGAGCAGAACACGAAGTTTGGAGTTAATGAACTTGTTGATGTTTTTCGGGTTTTGATATTTCAGGTTATTTTCCAGATTATACTTCAATGGACAGTAAAGGTAATCATCAAGGATATCCTCAAATTCAAGCTGCCGGAACATGTTCGATTCGCGATGCATGTGGGAAGTTACCTTCTTAAGCTTTTCAGTATCATCAGGCTCTATTCTTCTTATTTCACCAAAATCATCCTCAAAATCTCTCAACACTTTTGGAACAGGTGCATTCAATCTTGATTGTACGCATGAAAGAATAAGCAGCTCTTCAGCTCTGGTGTTTGCAACATAAACAATACGTTCCTCCTCATGATTCAGAGCTTTGATTTCATCCTCCTCGCTCATCTTATACTTGAGAAACTTGTTTGGAGTCGGATAGCTTGGACGGTCAAGGTCGTCACCCCTGCTGTCCCTGAATACTATAGGGAACTTGTTTTCCTTTAGAGATGCAGTGATTACTACGGGATATTCAAGTCCTTTTGCCTTATGAACCGTCATGATGTGAACCTTTTCTGTGTTGTCTTCATATTCATTGATCGGACAGCTGTAATGCTTCAGTGATCTGTGAAGATAGTTGAAAAGGCCGATAATGTCATGCTTTCCCATGATGTTTTCATAGTCAGATATTATTCCGGATATCAGTGCAAGGTTCAGCGAAGCCTTTCTCGCTTCGAAATCATTTCTTGAAGACAGCTCCTCCAAAAAGCCTGTGCTGTTCAAAAGCCTGTAGAACACATCAAGAGAAGTTGGCTTTTTAGAGTAATCGGTGTCCATGTCAAAGATTTCGGCCTTCAGTTCATTGAGACCTGAAAAGAAGTCCAGATCATGCTCATCAGTGATGCCTATGGCCTTAAGCTGATTTCTTGAGAAAGTTGAAATATCCATCTTATTTGTCTTTTTGAATATGTCATCCAATACCTCATCGGAATAGTCCCTTGCAACGTCCATAAATGAGTTTGACTTGGCGTTTTCAACCAGGGACTCATAGTTGCGGGCATAATTCACGACATTCTGGTGATACTTGAATTCTATCTCTTCAAGAATCTGCATTGTCTTATAGGACAGCTTGAAAATCTTTGAGGAATTGTAATATCTGTCTGTGAATGAAAGCAGATTAATCCAGTGCCCACGGTCACCATATCGTGCAATAAGTGTAGGATTGAATGGCAGCACATACCAGAAAAGAGCCAGAATCGCCTTTGTCTCATCCTGATAAATTAAATCATCTATTCCCTTGAGATAGTATGGAATACCTTCCCTATCGAATACATCAAGGATTTCCTTCTTGTCCCTGTGGGAGCGGAAGAGTACTGCAACATCACTGAACTTCTTGATTTTTTTGTTGATCATCAGATTTTTAATGATGTATGCAATAGATCGGTATTCTTCTGTATCATCCCTGCTTTCAAGAAGATAAACCGGCATCTTGTAGGAATTTTTGGCCTTGAGATTCTTTTGGGTTTGCCTTTTTGACTCTATATACCTTTCATTGAACTCCACGATGTCAGAGCTTGAACGGTAGTTATTGACCAGAATCTTGCTTTCGAATTCATCGCCGTTTGCATAATCCGTGAAGAATTTAGGGTTTGCGCCTCGAAATGAGTATATGCTCTGGTCTGCATCCCCTACAACAGCAAATGTATGAGCTATGCTTTGAAGCCTTTCAAATATCTGCATCTGAATCGCATCAGTGTCCTGAAACTCGTCAATCAGGATGTTTTTATATTCTACACTGGCCAGATTGTCTTCATCTCTTAAAAGCTCCAGCGCCTTTATCAGCAGATAGTTCTGGTCACATACATGTTCTCTTTCCATCAGCTCAATCCAGCGAGGATACGATTCCACAATTTGCTGAAAGCGTGCATTGTACAAATCCTCATCAAATCCCCTGTATCTTATCTCCTTTTTGGAAGGGGCCTGACTGTTTTCAGCAAAATAGCTGTCAATCCATTGCATATATTCATCGCTTACCTTGAAATTGGTCCTGACATGGTCAAGAAGGGATTCCGTATCAACTTCAAAAAGGGCATATTCCTCATATTTTTTCAATGCATGCAGAGACTCGTAGCTTCTCAAAAATGCCTCTCCTGTGAATCCCAACTCTTCCCTGTGCTTGTTGAAAAACAAGTTTCTTTCCGAGTCCCTTTTAAGCAGATTGTAAGGGATTTGTGAAAAATCCGATAAGACTGACCGGCAATAGCTGTGGATAGTACTTATCCTCATCTGATTTATGACGTTCAAATCCAGCTTGGTATCCTTTTTGAAACGCTCCTTAAGCTCATCGGCAGCCTTGTTCGTGAATGTGATGACCAGAATGGATGACGGCTTTTCGCTTTCAAGAAGATGGAGGACCCTCTCAATTATCACGCTTGTCTTTCCGGCACCAGGACCTGCATTAATGACCAATGGCCTGTCGCCGTCATATTCTACAGCATCCTTTTGATAGTTGTCCAACTTGATTTCAGCAGGTATCTCTTTTATTCTACAGTAGTTTTGTCTTATTTGAGCTTCAAAGTTCAGTTTGCGGGTCAAGTCATTTCCTTCGCTGTCAACCAGTGCCAATGACAGAATCTGGTCCCGGATAAACTTATTCATATTGCTCTTTATTAGCTCCAATGCTATTGTTTTTTCCTCTGAAGGCAAATCATCGACAAATACAAAGCCTCCCTCATCACTGCCCAAAAGTTTTGAAGAAATAGAATCGACCTTCAGATTGTTCAAAAACAGAAACAACTCATCATCGGTTATTTTTACATCATCACCCATGAAAGCCAAATCAAAGTCATAATATACCCTCAGAAATTCTTCTCGGGAGTTGAAGTAGTTTTCATAGATTATGTCAAAAATCTGCCTGTGGACATTGCGTGCATCGGAAATGGTGAAATGCAAATCCGAATCGTTGAAAACATCTATTGTAAAATAAAGTTTTTGAGCGGTTTTTTTAGAAAACAAATCAAGGATGACTTTTGCAACTGCTATGGCAAGAGCATAATCCTTAAGGACAATGAACTTTTCCATGACTATGCACAAATCATGCAAATCCTCAAATTTGGTTTCAAGAAAAGAAAAAACGCTGTTTATTCTCATACCTACTCACTGTTGTAATTGATGCATAGCTTAGTTAAAAATGAACCGTTAATCCTATCTGCACAAATCAATCCGTTCAGTATCATTGCCCTGACATTCCTGTTTATCGCTTCTCCGTCACTGATTGTCAGATGCTTGTTTTCAAGCAGCTTATTGAATGAATCTCCATTGCCCAAAACCAAGCTTTCCCATTTGGAAATTGCTTCTGCTTTTTTGGCTTCTGATTTGCGCATGACTTTATCGAAAAATGCATTTTTGATGCTTTTGAAGTTTTTGCCGTCCAGAATCTCCGCATACAATTCATTGGCAATTTGAATAATGTCCCTGTCATATATATTCGGATTTTCCTTTTTGACCTTTTCAACCATCAGCGCATCGTAATTTCTGCCAACGATCATCTCCAGGCTTCTGATATAGGAATCCTGCTTAATGGCATTGGAAAAATAATATTCAAGACAGCGTTTTATTTCAAAATCACTGATGTTGTCCTCATTAATCAGGGTTTCCACCTTTGAATATATGATATCCAGGTCCTTGGGCGAAACATCATATCTTGCCAGATATTTCCTGTAAAATTCACTTTCCGCATCAATTAGATAATTGAGATACTCCACCTTGTATCTTTTCTCCTTTTCAAGGCACATTCCCCTGAAATACTCTTCCAACAGCTCCACCAGATTATCATCACCTGATATGACATCCTGTGAAATGTCATTTCTTATTTTTGAGACTATTATCTCACAATCATGGAGACTCAAATCGTAAGAGTAGAGAAGATATTTGAAGTAGGGGGTATCGTACTCCCCAACAAGTTCATCTAATCGTGAAAGGATAACTTCATTCATCATTTACATAATATATGTTTAAAATTAAATAAAAAGGTTATGTTATCAGACAAAATTTCCCTATTTTAAATTCCAAATTGGGAAATGATGCCGTCCAACAAAACACAGAGGCTGCCGGCGACAAAAAATAGGAGATGAAAAAAAATCTCCGACAGCCCACAGTTTCATTCGATTTCATGCATGTCTTCTGCATTTATCGCTAGTCAACATAATTAATCCCCGATTCATAGCAGAATTTTCTGATTTCTGCCAAAATTTCATCCAGATCCTTTCTGGAGTGCCTGTCTGTGAAATAGTATGAAATTGGAATTGCGCCATTTTCCGATACTATATCTATAATGTTGTTTCGGGAAATTACATTGCAAACGTCAAACTCGACAATATTGCTTTTGATATTCCCTACTACAACATCGTTTTCAACTTCATCTATTACTTTAAATGCAGTCAAAAGATTTGAATTTCTTTTGACCAACTTGTCTATAGCCCCCAAATCAATAATATTCATAGTATACCTCCTTAAATCAATATGCTTCCAAAAGCAAGGCAAATTGCCAAATAACCAATCAGGAACAGCAAATCCTTCAATTCATAACCTCCATCCTTTAGCTAAATCCTCATCAAAGACATACCAAATGCGATTTTCAAGGATGACACTTTTTTTGAGTTCATCCAATGAGTTCGCTTTGATAATGCGCTTTTCCTGTTTATAATACCAGAAGCATCCCCTTTTGGATACCCTAAATATTCCAGTATCATTTTCCAAATAGTTAACTTCCAATTCCACTGTCAGAAGCTCCTCCAAAAATCGGAAAACCTCCCTGAGTTCTCTATCATCAACCTTATGCAGGTCCAAAATTCCATAGTCAATTGCTTTCAATGTCTCATGTGTCAGAAAATCTGCGATTTCATTACTAAATTTAGCCAAACTAACCTTCATTCAAACCTCACAAATCAATTTGGATGAACCGTCATTCATCCAAAACAATCAAATCCAACAACAAATCCACAACGAATTTGTTTAAAGGATTATCTGCCGACAGAAACTCCTCATTTCCCTTATCCGAACCGAATTCGGCGAAGTAAGGAGTATGGTCACATCCTCCCCCAACAGTTGTGCCCAATGTCACCTCGCCGTTTCGAAGCCGGATTCCGAAATCCGCAAATTCGAACACCAAAACATTGGAACTGTCGGTTGCAAAAGTTTTTGTAGTATCCCCACATTCAAGTGTAAACACCGCACCGTCCGGCGTGTTCTCACCTGTTGCTAGAATCAATCTAATATAGATTCCGTTTTCCTTAATCTTTCGATTCAGGTAATCAAAGAAAGCGTCATCCATACTTTCAAAAGTATATTTTTCATCTGCCTTACCCTCATAAGTAGGCATGCAGTCATCGGCTGTCAGTTCATCAACATAGAAATGAAAATCATCATTTCCGCCTACAGCCCTTTCAACAGTCTTAGCTACATTTACATTAATTTTTCTGGATACGTTCATATTTTTTCCTCAATGGTAATGGTTTTAAAGTTCATACGGTAGAAATTCCTAAAATATCCGGAAAATCCCCTGATTCCAATCGCCATGCCAGACAGCATAGCCATGACTACATCTTAAAGCATCTTAAAAATGATTCGAATACTGACAAAAAGCATACGAATTCATCTTAAAGACACAATCATTTAATAATTTTGAAAAAATGCAGTAGCCGCTTAACAAAAAGTCAAATAGGAGTTAAACAATGATATAATGTGAAATACAAGAATATGTTTAAACGACTACTGTCAATTAATAATAGTTGCTTAATCATCAAAGGTGAAATAAATGAACAAACAAATGAACTACAGATTAAACAACGGTAAATATGATTAGAACACCACTCTTCTCGCAGCGGTTGTTTTGTATTGGGTCATGATTATCAACTCCTGAAAATTGATAAATTCGTATAGAGTCACGTTTCCTTTACTAGATATAATGGTGTGGTTAAGTTATACCCATTTTTATTGTGCAGTTTAATTTATATATTGAATTAATATAAATATTTTTCGTTTTTTGGAGTGAATTTTAAAAAATAAGACAACAATTATAAATATTACACAACAAAAAGAAAATAAGATTTTAAAAAAAAACAATTAAAGAGAGCTATAGCTCTCCTCTTTCACGTCTTTCATCCAACAGTTTAAGACCCAGATCACCCAGTTTGTATTTTTGGATTTTTCCACTGGTGGTAAGCGGGAATTCATCCTTGATTATGAATGCTCCTACGATTTCACCGTATTTCTCATCGGGAATTCCTGCCACCTGAACATCCTGAACACATTCGTGGGTAAACAGGAACTCTTCAATTTCTCTTGGGTAGATGTTTTCTCCACCCCTAATAATCATGTCCTTAATACGGCCAACAATGGAATAGTATCCGTCTTCATCAACTGTTGCAAGGTCTCCTGAGTGCAGCCATCCATCCGGTTCAATGGTTTCGGCAGTCTTTTCAGGCATGTTGTAGTAACCTTTCATTACGTTGAAACCTCTGCACATGATTTCTCCAGGTTCACCTACGCCAACTTCTTCACCGGTTTCAGGATCAACAATCTTTACTTCGATGTTAGGGAATTTTCTTCCTACTGTATTGATTTTTTTCTCGAATGAATCGGCAGCATTTGTCTGTGTGAAACCAGGAGCCGCTTCAGTAAGTCCGTATACACTGGTAATTTCCTTCATGTTCATTTTTTCAATTGCATCCTTCATGGTTTCGACAGGACAGGTTGAACCTGCCATGATTCCGGTACGAAGTGAGCTCATATCGAACATGTCAAACATTGGATGATTCATCATACCGATAAACATTGTTGGAACACCATAGATTGATGTGCACTTTTCCTTTTGAATTGATGATATTGCAAGCAATGGGTCATATTCCTCCAAAACAACCATTGTTGATCCGTGGGTTATGACCGCCATTACACCTAAAACGGTTCCGAAACAGTGGAACAGAGGCACCTGCAGGAGCAATCTGTCATCTGCAGTATAGTTCATATTCTCTCCAATGTAGAATCCGTCATTTACTATGTTTCTTGAAGTGAGCATCACACCTTTAGGAAAACCTTCAGTTCCTGATGTGTACTGCATATTGATTACGTCATGCTGTGTAACGGAATCCTTTATCTTCTGGTATTCGTCATCATCATAGTTCATACCGAGCAGAAGCAATTCATTTGTGTTGTACATTCCCCTGTGTTTTTCCTGACCTACATGGAAAATGAACTTCAAATGAGGGAACTTTTCGCTGACAAGATTTCCTCTTGCACAATTCTTAAGCTCAGGTACAAGCTCATTTATGATGTCGAAATAACTTGTATCCCTGAATGCATCGGTCATTGCCAATGCCTTCATGTCAGACTGCTTCAGGACATATTCAAGTTCATGGGACTGGTAAGCTGTATTGACAGTGACTATGGTTGCGCCTATTTTTGCTGTTGCAAACATGTAAGTAAGCCATTCAGGCACATTCTTTGCCCATATTCCAACATGGTCACCTTTTTCAATCCCAATGGCAAGCATTCCTTTTGCCAGGTTGTCTACTCTTTCATCAAATTCTTTATATGTAAATCTTAAGTTTCTATCCGGATAAACGATAAATTCATGATCTGGTTGTTTTTCAACCATTGATTCGAAAAATTTTCCTAATGGTAATTCTGTAAATAATTCAGACATGCTTTCACTCCTAATTAATTAAATCATAAAATAACTAAACCAAAATGCAAATCATAAATGCAATCCCAATTGCAATGTGTTTAAGTGAAAATTCAAAGAATCTGTGTAAAATCTATCTGTTTTTGGTTTTAAAGTTATTTTATTCATTTTATCTACCTCAGTAAGGTGTGTAAAGTACTGCTAATATTTTAGCTGCCTTTTCTCCACTTGCATGTAAGTGATGAGGTACTGCGGAGTCGTAAAAGATTGTATCTCCTTCACCGATTGTGAAAGTGTCTTTTCCATAGATTACCTCAATTTCGCCTTCTAAAACATAAATGAATTCTTCTCCTTCGTGAGAGGACAATTCCTTTTCTCCAGGTTCAAATTCAATGTCGATTAGGAAAGGGTCTATGTTTCTGTCTATTTTACCTGCACCTAATGAATGGAATTGAAGGTTGGTTGCGTTGGTTACGTCTTCCCTTCCGGAGAAATAAAGTGAGTTTTCGGTTTTTCCGCCTCGAGTTATAACAGGCCCAAGTTCAGGAGTATCGTCCAGAAATGTACCTAACCTTACTCCGAGAGCCCTCGCCATTTTTGTCAATGGAGTAAGTGATGGAATTACTTCACCAGCTTCCATGGCTTCAAGAACTTCCTGCTTTACGCCACTTCTTTCAGATAACTCTTCAATAGACATATTCTGTCTAGTTCTAATGTCCTTTATCTTTTTTGCAAAATCTTCGTTTGTCATATTTTTCACATTTTTCTTGAATTTACACTTAAAACAATTTAAGTATGTATAATTATCTTTAACAAGATATTTAAAGCTATCTTAAAATATACAATTTTTTATACTTATATTCTTTATTTTTTAATTTAAATGAGATATTTTGAAAAAATATAGGTAAATATTCAACATTTACAATATGATTTTGATGATAGTAAATTTGCTTTAATTTCGAAAAATTTAGTTTAAAACAACATAATATTATCAATTAATTGATTTAATCACGAAAATAACTAAAAAAAGTAAAAATTGACCTTAAAAATAAGAAAAAAGATATATGCAATGAAAACAAATACAAGAATGTAAAGATTCATCCTCAGATCTTTACAAAAAAATGTCATGTAGAAACTCAAAACAACTATATTCGTTTGTGAATTAACTCCCTTGATGAATAGGACTAGCCCAGCTAGTCTTATTCAAAAACTATTTTTAGATGGATTAACTAATATCAAACAAAGGTGAATAATTTGCAAAAAAACACTAAAATAATAATTTTCATAGCTCTTCTTTTAGTCATTGGAGGATTCGCAATATATGGATTTACATTTAACCACAACACCATCACATATACCACACTTGGAAATACCAGCATCGGAACCGTTGAGAAAGGAATTTCAGGAAATGAAAGTGCGAACACAACAATTGCCCTAATTACCGGAATCCACCCAAGGGAAAAGCTATCCATAGAACCAGAAATCGAAGCTGCAAGAGAATTTGGAAACAATGATGTAAAGATTATCCACTACAAGGTAACAGTAACCGACAGCCCCGACGATTACGAGGTTGGAAGGGCAAACGGAGAGAGTTTGGTGCATGATTATGTCAATCCAGACGTGACCACCTCTGATGCCGATGCAGTAATCATCAGCCACTCCCATAATGCCGATTATGGTGAAGGATTTTATGTTGCAACTCCCGAGATGGACAATGCATCTGTTGAAATGGCGGAAAAAATAGAAAAAAACAGCGATTTCAACTACTATCCTGTAACCGGAAATGAAAGCTACAAGTCAACTTCAGCAGTGCTCGTTTCAAAACCGATTGCACAGGCAGGATATCCCACATTAGTATATGAAATTCCCGAAAACATCGTTGAGAATGATGCAACAGCAAAAACCAAGGAGCTTTTTGGAATGATATCCAATATCGTTTCATGAAAATCAAATGAAAAAATGGTTGGCATTTGCCATGCAAATAATCATAATAATGCATAACTAAAATTAATAATTAATGAATAACTTCAATAATTTTAATGACAATTATTAAAATAATGGATGTTACTGTAAACTCCAATATTATTGAATTAGGTAACCTATATGAAAAAGAAAAAAGTGAAGATTTACGGTTCATATGAACTGCAATCTTCTTTAGCAATTTCCTCTGTGACTTAAAGAAGATGAAGTGGATTTCGACTATACGTTTGTCAAAAATTAATTTTAAAACAAAAATAAATATTATATACCTTACAAAACAAAAATATTATAAATTAAAGGAGCTGTTTTGAATGCTAACAATTAATGAATGTTATCTGGAATTTGTTGACAAAATTCTAAAAGAAGGAAAAGAAACTTACAAAGACTCAAATCACCATTTACTTGAAAGTTTGGGAAATTTTTACATAATAGATGATCCGTTCAATTTAAAATTCAGGGCAAAATACCAACACTACACCCCTGAAATGTTGCTTTCCGACATAAAAAACGGAAAATTCGACATGGAAGCCAATCCAATAAAAAGCGATGCACTATACGAATATGTAAAATCTGCAGAAAATCCTGACGATCAGGGATTCGTATACACATACCCAAATCGTATCTACGCCCATTTTGATATCGACCAATTCAACACAATGAAACAAAGGATTTTGACAGCAACAGGTTCTAACAGAGCAGTGGCAGTTACAATCGATCCAGAAATTGATGCCGACAGGGAAGACATACCATGCCTGCAATTCCTGCAATGCATCGTTCGTGATAATGAACTAACAATCCACTGCATATTCAGAAGCAACGATATCTTCGGAGCATTCTACTCAAACATGTTCTTCATTGCATACCTCGGATTGAAAATGAAAGAAGAGGTAAACAAGGAACTTCTAGGTACAAAGATAAACTTTGGCGGCGTACACTACCACTCAACATCAGGCCATATCTACAATACCGATTTAAAAGCAGCTCGAAATTTAATAAAATCAAATAAATAAGGTTTTTTTAACCTTATTTTTTAACAGTTATTTTATTTGAATTCTTCAGACTACCATAACTTGTAAGTACAGTAAACTTACCTATTTTTGCACCAGATTTTAATTTTACGGCAGCTATTCCCTTGTAGTTGGTCCTTGCCTTATAAGTCTTGGATTTGAATTTGATGGTTATTACCTTATTCTTCATTATCTTGCCGCTAGTGCTAAGCAGTTTGGCAGTGAATGTAAAAGTCTTTGACCTTTTTACCGCAACATTTTTGGTAATGAGCCTAGGCTTGACAACTATCTTGTTCTTAATAGTGCATCCATTATATGATGCATAAGCTATGTAAGTTTTAGCTCTTGCAGATATCTTTAAAGATGCATATCCATTGGAGTCAGTATTTCTGTAATATGTTCTGCCATTGAATTTGATGGTTACCCGAACTCCTTTTGCAACATTTCCTCCATCATCATAAGCCCTGACCTTATAATATTTTCCGGATCCATAATACATTGTTATTCCTTTGCCAACCAAACGGGAAACAACATTTATTGACTGTGTCTTTGCTTCAGTGGTAACTGGATTGGTAAGTGAAACAACATAATTTCCCTTATTCATTTTTATATTATAGGAAATCACTCCATTATCATCGCTTAAGACATTATAGGTCTTTCCATCAATGTTGAGTGTCACTTCCTTATTTTTCAAAGGATTGCCTTTTGCATCCAAAAGTGTAGCTTTGTAAATTGAATTATATGCATATTTGAATTGTTCAGGCAATGTTACTGTGGATTTTACAGTAAACTTATCGGTCAAATTGGATTTGAAATATCTTTCGTTTCCACCGAATGAAATCTCAATAGTATAGTCTCCAACAGCAAGATTCAACTCCACCCACGCAACACCTGAAGCATCAGTAGTGACAGTGTATGTCTTCTGGTTGATTTTTACTGTTAGCTTTGCGCCATTAACCGCATTGCCGGATTCATCCTTCAGAGTTATAGGACATGAAATCTTTTCATTGAAATAGAAAAAGTTGGCACAGGTGATTACAGTTTGCTTGAACTCAACGAACAAATCACGTTCAACAACATCAGAACTGTAAATATAGCTGCTCATTTCTGCCTTTATCTTATGATTTCCACATGCCAGACTGCCAACATCCAAAATTGCCTTTCCCATGGTGGATTTGACCATATATGGCTTGCCATCCACATAAATACGCACATAGTCAGATATCGGCTTTGATATTTCCACAATGATTTTATATGAACCGCCATTTTCCTCAAATTTCAAGGACAATTCCACATTTGTTTTTGAAACATTCAGAGAAACAACCTTGGAAGATGTATCGTAATAATATCCATCATTATAGCTGATTGTAACAACATTTATTCCAGTATTTTTAAATGTATAATTCAATTCTGCCTTACCGTCAACCACATTTACCACTTTATTTTCATCTTTCAATTTAAAAGTGACAGTGCCCATATTGACAATTTTACCATATGAATCCTTGACTGTACAAATAAGGTCAACAGGATTTTTGACATCGGTTGATGGAATATTCAATTCCAAAGCTGTTTTAATCAATGAAACCTCAAAATAACCCATGAAGTGGGATGAATTATACAGGTATGAATCGTCAAAGTATGTGGCTTCGATTTTCATGAATCCGAAGCGGTTGAAAATATGGGTTAGGCTTGCTTTTCCATTGGCAACATTGACCTTATGGTCAATACCTTCAACATTGAATATAACAGCTCCTTTATTAACCTTGTTTCCATTACTATCAGTAATTGAAGCTGTTATTACCGCAGGATTGTGAGGATAATCCATATTTAAAGAAATTGAAGTTCCGATAATATCCATTGAAACTGATTGGACAGTTTGTGATGAATTGTAACAGTATAAATCATCGTATCTTGCTGAAATAGTCTTCAATCCAAAAGTTTTAAAGACATGACTCATGCTGGCAGCACCATTGACAACGTTTACCTTATAATCGACGCCATCTATATTGAAAGTGACAACACCGCTTACTACTGACTTGCCGTATTGGTCCTTGACATAAGCATCTATAACAAGAGGATTATACCTTGAAGAGGAGAATTTTAAGGATATTATTGAGTTGATTAGTTTATTGCTTACAGCAATTTCACTTCCGGATGACTTGTATCCAGTCTGTTTTGGAGTGAATTTTGCGCTAAACTTGTTTATTCCATCTCCAATCACAACTTTTCCATAGTTGGCAACGCCATTTGTGATGTCTACTGTTTTGTCAACACCACCTATAGTGAAAACAACATTTCCCTGACCCTTGAATATATTGCCATATTCATCGAAAACTGTTGCAACAAGGTTGGAGTTTTTATCATCAATTCTTGAAAGGGTCATGACCACCTGAGTATTGATTTCATTCAATACTGTAAACGCCTTAATGCATGCCACCTGGGAATTGTATGTATGATCAGGATATGTCCATTCAAGGTCATAAAGGTCGGCCCATTTTTTGCCGTCATAGCTGATGAATGAAATGCCTTTAGAGTAAAATTCAGTATTGAGAGATACTGCTTCTGAAATAGGCACTGACGCTTCCTTATCGACATTTATCTTAAATACAATGTCAAAGAGATCACCCTTTTTGAGCGGAATTAACTGACCCAAATCAATAGTCTTATATCCTGGAGATGCAGTTCCTTTCTTAGTGAGCTTCAAAACATTGTTGACATAAACGGACAGTTCCCATGTGGTGTCCTTTGAGAAAAATGTTGAAGCCGCAGAAAGATATTCCGCACCTGTTGCAGTGAACCTGTTCTTATACCATACCACAGATGTGGAGTTAATAAAGTAATCTGTGCAGCCAGGAATATCATATTGATAGTTCTTATCATATTTGATAGTGTCATTTAAAATGAATGTAAATATTGATGCAGACTTATTGATAGGGGCGCATTTACTATCATAGTATGAAACATAATAATATCCCTTGTCTCCAGAGGAAGTTCCCCAACTGTTTCTTATAATCCATGCCCCATCACCTTCAGGCTTGTTTTTGAAATTATCCTTGGAATATGTCTCGTCCCAACCGACTATGATAACTGCATGGTTTGGACTATTGCTTCCATCATAATAATAGCTCTTTCCTTTGGCATAATTGCTGGACCAATAAATGCTGGTTTGAACAGCACCATAATCCATTAAAGCCCTTTTGATTTTGTCATTGTCAGTGCAATCTGACCTTGTTAGATATGCAATATTCTGGATATGGAAATAACTTTTCAATACAGGAGACAGCAATGATTTTGCATCATACGGGTCATCGCTTTCATTTACAGGACCAAGCCATGATGTAAGATATCCTATTCCCATCTTATCATATCCTCCCGTATTTGTTTCCAATGGCCATCCATAATCAGAATAAAAGGCCATCAGATTCTTCATGTTTTCTTCAGATAAATCATAAGAAATGCCGGTTGCCTTTAAAATACATGATTCAAGAGCTCCCAAAGTTGAAAATGCCCAGCAGTTTCCTCCATTTCCCTGATTCTTTACTGGAGTTACATAGCCCAAATCCTTAAGGTTGAAATATGAAGGCAGATTTCCGCTGCCGGAAGAATTGTACTTGACTAATGTATAATTTCCATTTCCAATAAACACATCAGGCACTTTGGATTCAAAAACATCTTTGTTGACCAAAGCCTCGTTGTTGATGAATGTATTGTTCAAACCCTTATTCATAATTGAATCATAGTAGCAGTCGCTTCCAACTGAATAAACTGCACCGGCAGAATTCAAAGCAACATTATTAACAAATGTGTTGGATTTTATGACGAAATCTTCCACATTATTAACGTGTAAGGCTCCTCCATCATTTGCCAGGTTATTGGTCAAATATGAATTGACAATTGAAAAAGACCTGTACATTACATAAATGGAACCACCGTCATATTCCGCCTTATTGTTTTTTCCAGTAAAACTGTTCAATTTTAATTTTGAGCTTAAAGAAACAATTGCACCACCAAATGTTGAAGTACAATTAACAATTTCCATATAATCAGAATCCATATTGGAATCCAATAGATAAATAGCTCCTCCACCATCACCAACTGCATATCCGTTCAAAAATTGAGACCTGCTTATAGTAACTTTTGCATTGCCCTTTGCATAAACAGATCCTCCGCAGATTGTCGCATAATTCGAATTGAATATAGTGTTTTCGATTGCTAAATTTCCACCGTTAATATTGATTGCTCCTCCCCTAATTGCATGATTATTGATAAATTGACTGTTTTTTATTGTCAGATTACCATCAGACACAGAAATTACACCATCTGTAGGAGCATAATTACCTGAAAAAGTACAGTTATTCAAATCAACAGCAGACACTTTGGTTGAAGAATGAATTGAGTCACCATATTCAATATTTTTGAATATTGTATTTTCAATATTCAGACTTCCCTTATTGGATATTGAACACCCAAGAAGAGTTACATTCTTAAGAGTTAAACTGCCGGATGAATCAAATCCCTTACCTGAATAGGAAATTACTGTCTTTTTGGGATTGTTTCCTACAACATTCAAATTTTCAAGTGAAACATATTTGTCCAATGAATATTCACCATCGGCAAGATGGATTGTTGAGCCTTCCTTAATGCGAACGCTTTTTAAATACTTATATGGATTGTATTGTGAACCGTCGCCTGAATCACTTTCAATATTTGAATCAAAATATATGTCTGAAGTCAGCACATCGCCCTGACTGACGGAAACTGTCTGATTTGAATAATCAGCTGCAAGCAGAGTCTCGTTATCCTCTGCAAATGACATAGGAATTATCATCAATAAAAACAATATTGAAAACAATACTAATAATTTAACTTTCCTCAAGTTATTTCCTCCATTTATACAATTTAACAACATAAAAAATGTTAAAATGTATAGATTACTGTAATTTATAGCACTTATAATATAAAAAGATAGAGTATTAAAAAGGCTATTTTCATGAAAAAAAAGCAAAAAAACAGTTTCAAAGAAAAAAATTATGTAGGAGTGAAAATCCCCTATCTTTATATTTTGATTCTATTGCCACCTGATGTGACAAGACTTATCACATATTGTTCATTGCTAGTTGATATGGTTGATACTTTCAGTATCAATCAGCTTATAGTCAATCAGTTCGTTAGAGTCCAAATCTTCATTTTTTAAACTGACTGCATTTATTTGAGAATTGCCATATGTCCTGTAATACAGGATTCCATCATTTGTATTGTAGCAGGAGGAATATATTGTATATTCATAGAAATCAGGCTCCCTGATGAATGTGGCACCGTTTTGCTGTTCCACGGATTGTAGAATATGGAAAAACTGACCTACGCTAGCTTCCTCACAGGCATCAGAATATGAATTTTCACGGGTGAACGCTACCTTTACGAAACGGGACATTGACGATAAATCACCGGGCAGACCCATTGCGCCCATTCCCCTGCTGTACTCATCAAGGTCAACATTTTCAAGAAAAGTGTTTTCATGTGCCCTGTTTGACAGATGCCTGTAGTTATTCAGATTAAACATCTGCCTGTCGAATGGTGGATTATTTGTCAAAACACCCACAGGATTATCATATATTCTCAATTCATTTTCAAATGGTTCAACGACGATTGAATCACCGGAACTGTCGGAAAGCATCCAGTGAAGCGGAGATAATGGAAGCTGCTTTGAAAAGTCAATATTTACAAGGTTGATTTCCTGAAGCAACTTTTTTGCAGAAACTACACTATCTGCACAGCTGAGTATATATGGGATTAACTCAAATGGAGTAATGTTTATCATTTCACCGTTAAAGTCATTATATACCGCATTATCAGGGAAGTTCAAACCGGCAATGGCCAATCCCATTTCATTGCATGCATCATAATAAAGAGGATATTCATCAACGCCGGCGGCAATACCAATAATTGCATAATGAGACTTGATGGAGTCTATCTTTTTAAATTTGAACTCGTAGTTTCTTGGAACAATAGTAACCTTTTCATTGTATGATATCTCATAATCGAAGTTACGTCCAAAATAACAATTGTCTGTGATATAATTACTTGCAGTACACATGATTTTAGATTAAAATCTTTTTGTATATACAAGTTTTGGTGAATATTGAAAAAAAAAGAAAAAAGAAAAGAGGATTTAGATATAGCTGGTATCCTGTTTTCTGAAGTGTGCTTGCGGGTGATCACATAATGGGCAAACTTCAGGAGCGTCCTTTCCATAATGGATGTATCCGCAGTTATTGCATTTCCATGCAATTTCCTCATCTTTTGAAAATACTTTGCCTGCTTTGATCTTATCAGACAATGCATTGTATCTGTCTTCATGTGCCTTTTCAGTAGCACCTGCGGCATCGAATAAATCTGCAATATCATCAAAACCTTCTTCACGAGCGGTTTCAGCAAATTCTTTGTACATTGAAGTCCATTCTTCATGTTCGCCTGCAGCTGCATCAGCAAGATTGGTTTCAGTATCAGGTACGCCTCCACCGTTCAACAGTTTGAACCAAATTTTGGCATGTTCCTTTTCATTGTCGGATGATTCCTGGAAAATTTCCTTGATTTCCACATATCCGTCCTTTTTAGCTTGGGATGCATAAAATTCATATTTAACACGTGCCTGGGATTCACCAGCCAGTGCTGCTCTTAAGTTTTCTTCAGTTTTTGTTCCTTTTAAATCTGCCATGTTATCTACCTCAAAATTAAATTTGTTTCAAAAGAGTATATAAATATTTGGTGATAATTAAGTAACTTAAAAATAAAAAAAGTGAAAAGAGTAAAATTATTTATAATTTTGAGCTCTTTCTTCAAAGTGTGCTTTTGGATATCCGCAAACTGGGCACATTTCAGGTGCTTGAGGACCTTTGAAAATGAATCCACAGTTTTCACATTTCCATTCAATTTCTTCTTCTTTTTTGAATACAGTTTCTGCTTCGACGTTAGCAAGTAAAGTTCTGTATCTTCCTTCGTGTTCTTTTTCGATTTCTCCCACTTTTTCGAATAAGAATGCGATTTTAGCAAATCCTTCTTCACGAGCGGTTTCAGCAAATTCTTTGTACATTGCAGTCCATTCTTCGTTTTCACCATCAGCCGCTGCATTTAAGTTTTCAATTGTGTCAGGAATTTCTTCATCATGTAACAATTTATACCAGATTTTTGCATGTTCTCTTTCGTTTTTGGAAGTTTCCATGAAAATATCGTGGATTTGAACATAGCCTTCTTCTTTTGCTTTTGCAGCAAAGTATTGGTATTTAGTATGTGCTTGGGACTCACCAGCAAAAGCTGCTTGTAAGTTTGCTTCAGTTTTTGAACCTTTTAAATCTGCCATTTTATACATCTCCATTATAAAATAATTGAATTATTTATTCTATATAGAATGATAAAATATATATCAATTATCATTTAAAAATTTATTGAAAAAATTTTTAAAATTGAGTCGATTCATACTAATGAAAATAATAAAATAACTAAACTATTGAAAAAAATAAAAAAAGAGAATAGAAATGTTATCTATTCTGCATATAATAAACCTACACCATAATTGACGAATAACATAATGAATCCGCCAAGAAGGATATCGACTATTATGATACCAATGTATGGAATTACTGTTACAACGGATAAAATTAAACTTAAAACGATTAAAAGAATTAATACAATAATTAAATATAATACAATTTTCAATATTCCAATTCTTTTTACATCCCCAAATACTTCACCAATGCTTAATGCATCACCGATACTGCCGGATGCAGCAAATCTTGCTTGAGCAACTATTCCAAATATTCCAAATATGATAAATATAACTACTGCGAAAACCGCCCAAATTCCTAAAGATCCTGCCATTTTATCCAGTCCTGCTCCAATTGCACCAAACATGAATAAGAGAACAAGAGTTATAATAATAGGAATAAGGAAGTAAACAAGTTCTACAATTATTAATTTTATACCATTTACAAAATTGTTTGTAAAATCTAAATCTGGAATATAATTTGAGTTGTTAATACCTTCTTTAATTACTTCAATTGAATAACCATACAGAATAATTGAAAATACTATAGCAATTATTATTCCAATGATTTCCATGGATGACCCGGACCCATATAATCCGCCCAAAATTCCATCCATATCAGAAATAAGATAAAGAAGACCTATTATGAAAAATTTTGATAAATCAGAAAACGGATAAGAAATTGAATTTGATAAAACATCACCTAAACCCATATTTTCACCTTATAGCAATTTATTTTAAACAAACACTATATTTTAGTGTTAATATTTATTTTGTTTTAGAGGATATTTAAATATTATGTGAAAATTTTTTAAAAAAAAGAAAGAATAGAATAGAATTAAATCTATTCATCAACACCAAAGGATTTTTTAAGCAAGTCTGCATTAACAAATCCTTCTTTGTAAATTTTACCAGTAGTTAAATCGTTGATTACTACTTCTGCAGGAGCAAACATTCCTTTATCAATTTGGTAGAAATCAAATCCTGCTTCTTTAAATACATCAAAGAACGGCTTACCATATCCATCAGCAGCAGAAGATGGTAATTGAGCTGCTACATTAGCAATATCATCGCCTTCTTCAGATTCTACATAGTAATAGGTTCTTCCACCGAATAATACTGCATCGTTGGTTTTACCCATAGCTTTAAGTCCATCTGGGTCAACAGGTGCAATTGGTGCAATACCTGCAGCGTGTTTTACTTTGGTTACATCGAATTTAATGAATTCCAACATTTTGTAAGTTCCGTTTTCAACAACCCTACCGGAAATTTGAATAGATCCGACTAAAGAAGAAGTAGGAGCTACAAGCAAGTAGACATTTTTAACATCAACATCACATTCATCAGCAATGTATTGAGCTACATCATCACCAGGCAATACATCTGCTTCTAAAGTTAAGATTGCTAAATCAGCACCTTTATCATCATATCCGATTTCTTCATAGGTTTCTGCTGGTTTTAAAGCTATTGCTCTAGCAGGACCAGAACCTAATGCAAAGAAATCTCCTACAGAAACAGACCAACCAGCTTTTTGTGAACCTAAGGTTGAAATAGAAGGTGAGTCGGTTTTAATTTTAACTGAAGGAAGAGCGAATTTTTCAGACAAATCTCCAGGAATTGAAATTCCAACATCTGCAAGTCCGCCAAGACAAACTTTAGTATAAAGTTCTCCTGCCTTGAAACTTCCATCAACATTTACACCACAGTCAATGACAGTAGCGCCATTGGCTAAAGTTTCTACAGCGATGTTTAATTCATCTGCTTTTTCAATCATTACATCTACGGTTTTTTTAGCTTCTACGTTTACACTTACCATAGTTTAACCTCATATAAAATATTAACTTAAATAATTAAGTTATTAATTAAAGGTTTATTGCTATTATTATTTAAAACTGTCTAAATGAATTCGAAAAAGAAAAAATAAAAAAAGATGGAAGTATTTAATACACTTCGCTTGAAGAGCCATAACCAGAATAATCTGAATAAGACCCTGAACCGCTATCATAGCTATAATAATCATTATCACTACTATAACTGCTGTAACCATTAGAATAGTCACTATAATCATTAGAATAACTGCTGTAACCATTAGAATAGCTACTGTAACCATTAGAGTAACTATTATAATCATCTGAAGAACTGCTGTAATCCTGACTATAGTCTGAATAGCTTGAGGAGCTATTGTTTACCTGAGCAGACGAACTGTTAGTTGCATTATTGGAACTTCCTTGAATAATTTCAATTATCTTAAGTGTTGAATTAGAGTTATGCTTGTCATCTCCTCCAAATGAGGCATTTACTGAAATCCTTCCAGTATCATTAGTTTTGATGATTGTTTCTGCAATACCCACAGAATCAGTAACAGCAGACAAGGATTGCCTATTACCCTGACCATCCAACATGTTTATTTTTACCGTTTGATTAACCAATGGATTTCCACCTGCATCACTAAGATTAACTTTTAAATGATCTCCGTTTTTTAATGTATCGGCAGATACAATGTTAATATGAGAATCCTTCAAACCTTGAGCAGGACCCATCATAAATACTGCAAATAGGACAACAAAGGCAACTACAACCATTCCAACAATTATCACATCACCTTTTTTCAAAAAATCACCCTTGCATATATCATTTTTATCTATCAAACTGAATGCAATCCCACATTATGGAGACCTTAATCCATAAACTCCATGAATCTGAAATTTTAGCCTAACCGTAAAGCAGGCATCAGGATTCATTCATTATATACTAATAATTATAATACCATATACTTAAATGTTTACATTTTTATTCGCAACGGAACAAATGATTATTTTCTGCATCTCTTTTTCTTGGCGCTTTTTGTTATCTCCTCATGGTAGAAGTAATTTACAACTATTGGAGGCTCATCAAAAGGTCTTTTAATGGAATCATCATCCCTAACATATAATAATCCAATATCCTCACAAAAGTGCTTCAAATCCTCATTTAAGTATTCCCAATAGCTTCTATCTTTTTTAATGTAAATTTCATGGTACAACGGAGCCAAATCAGGAAAAGTTTCTTTAATGTAATTAAGAATAACTGCCTTGTAATTTCCCCTCAAATTTAAATTTTCAAGCCAAATTAAATTACAATAGTCCTTTGTTTGATTGATAATGGATGGGACATCAGTAATTTCCGGAAAAATTGGAGAAATGAAGCATGTTGTTCTAATACCATTATCATATAATGTTTTCATAGCTTTCAAACGTCTTTTAATGCTTACCGCATCATCCATATCCTTTTTGAATTCCTCATCCAAAGTATTTATCGAGAATGAAACTCTGACATCGGGGAAAGTCTTCAATAAGTCCAAATCCCTTAAAATTAAATCTGATTTTGTTAATATACTCAGCTTAACATCAGCACCACTTAATTGCTTAAGCAATGTTTTTGTTCTTTCAAATTCCTCCTCCATCGGCTGGTAGGGGTCTGTAACCGAACTTATAACCAGACTCTTACCGTCATACTTTTGAGGATTCCTGATTTCCGGCCAGCATTTGACATCCAGGAACTCTCCCCAAGGCTCATCGTGTTTTGAAAACCTTTTCATGAAGGAGGCATAGCAATATTTGCATGCATGAAGACATCCCAAATATGGATTTACTGAAAAATCACCTACCGGAAGATTGGATTTGGTCATTATGCTTTTTACTTCCTTTTTAGATATCATGGGATCCATGTTTTTCCTCATCTAAATCAAACAGTGAAAACTGCTTTAAAAATATTCTGTTTTAAAATTGCATCAAAAATAAGTCTTATTATCAAAATCTGTCGAAATGAACCTTGCTTTCATCATAGCGAAGCTTGACTTCACTTTCACTATCAGGATATCCGACACAGATTACTGAAAACGGAATGCAATAATCAGGAATGTTCAGGTATTCCTTTAGCTTTAAAACCCTATCTTCAATCGGATGGAATCCTAGCCATACCGCACCCAATCCTTCATAAGTCGCCTGAAGCAGGATATTTTCATTGCATGCTCCCAAATCCTGTTCAATCATTCCATGCACTTTGGATTCGTTGAGATTTCCAAGAGTAATTATCAGATGTGATGCCTTGGCCGCAGGGGTTGCGAATTTATGCATCTTTGAAATTGCCCGCTTGTCCTCATCGCTGCTTACGACAATGAACTCCCATGGCTGAGCATTGCATGCCGATGGAGCCTGCATGCCCGCCTTAAGCAAGTTTTCAATTACATCATCAGGAATTTTCTTGTCTTTGTATTTGCGTATGCTTTTTCTTTTAAAAATTAAACTCATCTAATCACCGAACAACTCTTCAATTTCCTCTCGAATAAATGGATAATCATTACTGTCAGCCAAAATCTGTATCTGGTCTGAATAATTGATTTGGAAATCCTCAGTTGGAATTATGTACTTGCCATTTCTTATTACTGACACCACTATAGCATTTTTTGGGAAAGGAACATCCTTGATTTTAAAATTAATATAATTACAGTCCAAAGGCACCACATACTCTGAAAGAACATGCTTTGAAGGTTTCTTAACATATTCCCTGTTCTTTTTAAACAACAGTCTATCATATAATGATTCATAAATTGGCTCGTTTCCAAGCAGGGTCGGAACCACATAAGCTATCAGTGAAACAATAATCATTGCGACAAGAGATTCCGTGGATCCTGACATCTCTGCAAGAAGAACAATGCCTGTAATCGGAGACCTTACAGTAGATGCGAAAAATCCTGCCATGGAGATTATGATAAATTTATATATCAAATCATGCTGCCATCCGAATGCCGGAACAACCACGGACCCGAATATAGCTCCAATATATGCACCCAATACCAAAATAGGCAAAAATATGCCCCCTGGTGCACCGGATGAAAATGAGAACATTGAAAAGAGATACTTTAAAACAAGCAACATCACCAATACTCCCAGTGAAGGAATGGTTAAATCCAACATGTCCATCATGAAATGGCCCCCATCACTGATTTCAGGAATCATTAATGCTACAATTCCAGAAACCATGAAAACCAATACGAATTTAAGCCATGAAGGAATTTTAAGATTACTTACTAAATCGCTTGATTTTATCATCCCAATATTATATACATAACCCAAAAGACCAATCAGAAAGCCCAAAGCGATTAAAATCCAATATGATTCCAAAGGAATGTTTAAAACAGGGAAATTTAAAATTGTTGATTGGCCAAAAATTACTTTTGAGATAAAATCAGACACTATTGCAGATACAAGTGCAATGAATACTAATGTCTTGTCAAATCCATGATTTATTTCCTCAAAAACAAAGATTACTCCTGCCAGAGGAGCATTGAATGCTGCTGTAATACCAACTGCAGAACCGACAAGAATCAGCCTTAATTCATCTGTCTTTGACCCTTTGAATATTTTGGCAATACCCTTACCTGCCATACCACCAATCTGAACTGAAGGACCTTCAGGACCCAGAGACAGTCCTCCCAAAGCAGTTAGGACACCTGCTACAATTTTTGAAAACAGTACCTTCGCCCAATTGGCCTCCATATGTCCTTTTACCTCCGCATATATCTGAGGTATTCCGCTTCCAGACGAATCAACTTCCCATTTTGTTAAACGGTCAATTAAAAGACCCATTATCGCAAGGGCTATGAAAAATAAGATAATGTATAAGACATTTCCATGTATTATTTTTAGATAACTTCTTAAAACATTTTCAGAACCTGCAAGTAAAAAACGATAGAGACAAACCATCAAACCGGCAAATATACCAACCAATACACCCTGAATCGTTAATCGGAATATATATTTCGGATTTTCACTTACAGACTTCAATGTTTTTTCAAGAGTTTTCATCATCTAATAATTTATTCCAAATCATATAAATTATTTTCAATCAATTACAAA
>NZ_CADCJB010000032.1:45932-62439 GCF_902801725.1 uncultured Methanobrevibacter sp.
TTCCTTTTGGCATACCCCATTGGATTATTGGAATTTAATTAAAAAAAAGAGACTGTAAATTTTATAAGACTATTTGATTTTTAAATAAACCATTTATTTGTTTAACAGGCAATAACTATTTATTGTTTAATGTAGGAACTATTATGGTAAAACTATTTGCTAATCAAAAAGTAAACACAGGAAGACAGATTGAATGGGATTTTTCCAAAGTCTTTGCAATTATACTCATGATAACTACACATTATTTTGCATTTTGCAGTTTCGGCAGTGTGGATTATGGAAAAATAACAGACATCGGATTCATATTGACCCAGTGTTCAGCACCAATATTTATGTTTGCAATGGGTATTGGAATGGCATATACACGTCATGATTCACCAAGAGAATTCATTGTTCGTGGAATCAAGCTGCTGATGTTGGGTCTGATTGTAAATACAATGTATTTTCTTTCAAATTATGCTGCAGGCGTACCTATAGAGTATTCATTATTATCATTCATAGCAAATGACATCCTGCAGTTTGCCGGATTAAGTTTTATACTGGTAGGAATCTTTAAATGGTATAATGTCAGAACAATCAAAATATTTATAGTAAGCATAGGATTTTCCCTGATTGCATCATATTCTCCAGACTTGACTTTCAGCAACATATACTTGAACCAGCTTTTAGGCCACTTCATTGGAACATATGATATGAATAATATCAGCTGTTTTCCTATCCTAAACTGGTTCATTATTCCCGTTTGCGGAATGCTTTTTGGAGAAAATTTAATAACATGCAATGACAAGGATGAGCTATACACCAGAATAATAAAACCTACCTCTACTTTGACTTTCATCATGCTGATTGTGGGGTTAATTACAATGAAGGGTATGTTTTCAGTTACCGGAGGAACCGTTCCTGAAAAACTGAATTATCTCCATGCATCCCTTCCCGACATAGTAATTCTAATCATAGTGTCATTATTCATCGGTTCCCTGTTCTATTTCATAGCTAAAAAATCATCACCTGCAGTTATAGATTTCATCAGGAGAACCAGCAACAACGTTACGGTAATATATATTATTCAGTGGGCACTGATTCTTTTCTTAACATACATCAATCAATTTTTACATGTTAAAACAAATTTGGGAATCGCAATTGCTGTTTTAGCATTGATTATTATCACATCAATAATATTAAGTGAAGGATATATGAAAGTTAAAAGGCATTTCCTGCATTAATTATGAAAAAAAAGAAAAAAGAAAAAAATAAAGAAGGTAAAAAAATCAATTACCTATCTTTTTTTGATAACAACAATAGCACCAATTATTGCAATTACAATTATTAAGATTAAAATAGGATTACCTGTGCTTAATAAATTGTGTCCTAAAGTTCCATTGGTAGCGTTGTGGTGGGTAGCGTTAGTAGCGTTAGTAGCGTTAGTAACATTACCTGTTTTATTAATGTTATTGTTACCAGATGTTATATTGGTTGTTGTATTTGTTCCATCCTCCTGGTAAGGAACACTACTATCACCAGTATCTTGGGCAGTAGGATCAGTTCCATCATCATGGTAAGGTACACCATCACCAGGAGATTCAGGATCAGCATATTCAGTGCCTTCTTCAGAAGAAGAAGTATCATCTGAAGTTTCTTCTGCAAAGGCTACTCCGGCAGAAGCCACAACAAAGAATATTGTTAACAATACTATCAATGTTTTTTTAAAATCCATCTTTATCACCTCAAATGAGAATAGTATGATTAATAAAAAAAATCACATTTCATACATTAGTTAATATTAATTCATTAATATATAAATTTTTTTGCAAAAAATTAAATATTTTCATGCAAAAAACTTCAAAATTATTCCACAATTATACAAATAACACCTAAAAAATCATTTTTCAGACAATCATCATATATTTCAATTTATTATCAATAAAATTAATAATATCAATTTCAAAAATTAAAATAGCAATAAAAAGTTCAAAAATACAACAGATAAACTTCAATGATTATCTATTAAAACATTCATAAAAATATCCGATAAAATAAAAAAAGTATGAAAAGGGCATTAAATGAACCTATTAACTTTATTAACACTAATCGATGATGTCATGTATTTTCCAATTCTGATTATCATCATGGCATCAGCAGGAATTTATTTTAGTTTACGGACAAGAGGAGTGCAAATCAGGTTGTTTTTTGAATCTATAAGACTCCTTTTTGAACATTCAGATGACAAAAACTCAGTATCTTCCTTGCAGGCGATGCTGGTTTCCACAGCTTCACGGGTGGGAACAGGAAACATCATAGGAGTATCTACAGCAATCTGTCTTGGAGGTCCGGAGGCCTGTTTTTGGATGTGGCTTATGTGCATTATCGGAGCATCTTCAGCATTCATTGAAAGCACATTGGCACAGGTATTTAAGAAAAAAGACAAAAAAGGTCGCTTCTACGGCGGACCTGCATATTATATTGAACAGGGTTTGAACAAACCAAAATTAGCCGCATTATTTTGTATTTTCTTAATATCCACATATGCTGTCGGATTCAATCTTCTGTGTTCATTTAACCTTCAGTCAACATTTATCGGCTATCCCTTCTACAATCCATCAATAACTCCCGCCATCATAGGCGCATTCTGGCCATTCTGACCGGATACTGTCTTCTTGGAGGCGGAAAAAGAATCATCAAGATTACCAGCACCATCGTACCACTGATGGGAGTTTCTTATGTGATAATAGCTTTGATAGTAATTCTCGTCAACTACAGCAACATACCTTCAATGTTTGTTTTGATTTTCCAGGATGCGTTTAACTTCAGACCTATTGTAGGAGCCATTGCCGGCTCATGTATAGTATTTGGAATCAAAAGAGGACTATTTTCAAATGAAGCAGGAGTAGGATCTGCACCAAATGCTTCAGCTTCTGCAAGCGTATCACATCCTACAAAGCAAGGTCTTGTACAGACCCTGTCAGTCTACATCGACACAATGCTATTGTGTACAGCAACCGCATTGATGTGTCTGTCCACAGGCGTTGCACGGGATGCCAGTGTTGCCGGTGCCCCTTATGTGCAAAATGCAATTCAGTCAGTGTTTGGAACTATAGGTCCTGTGTTCATAACTGTTGCAATGGTACTTTTCGCATTTACAACTTTAATCGGAAACCTTTATTATGTGGACACTGCACTAATCTTTTTAAATAAGAAAAAGAAACCGTCAAAAAGATTTTTACGCATTTTTTACATATTCAGTACAGCCATTATATTTATAGGAGCCATTATTCCAATGGATGCCGCATGGGCAATGGCAGATATTACCATGGGAGGCATGACCCTAATCAACCTGCCCGCTTGTATGCTTCTTGGAAAAATAGCCATCGACTGTATGAAAGATTACGAAAAGCAGAAAAAATTGGGGAAAAATCCTGTCTTCAAAGGAAAATCCATAGGACTCAATGAAGATGAATTCGACCACTGGAAATCCTGATTTTCAATTCTAATTGGAACTGCGCCAGGTGTTTCCGCAGTTGGCACAGCGAATAAAATTGGTTGGTGCCTCATCGGCTGACCTTGTCTGCACTGTCCACCAGTAGCCTTTTGTTCCACCACACTTATAGCAGGTTATTGTTGTTGTTGGAAGAGCAACATTGTTCTTGTCAGTGACTATGACTTTCATTTCAGGATTCTTTTCGCCTTCCATCATATATTGCTCTTCAATATCATCATCAGTTAAAGATTTTTCATAACCGCAGCTACATTTAACTTTTCCATTACTGGGCATTAACATTGCCCCACAATCAGGACAGAATTCCATACTAAAAAACACCATTTAAAATTCGTAACTATTAATATAATCAAAGTTATTTATAAAATAATCGGTTGCTACTTCTCTATCCGATACAGCAGATAGTTGAATACCAGCATCATTACTGCAAAAACCAACATATAAAATTGAGTGCCCAATATCAAATCGAACTGGAATCCACCTAAAGACAGTGGAATGAAGTCAAAGTAATCCAAGACGTGACTTCCAAATATCTTCGGAATCAGAATAATAAATACAATATCAAAAACTAAAGTATTGACTATAACAAAAACAAATCTTTCAAAATTGTTATGTATTTTTCCGGATTCTATAAGTATCTCAGTTCCAAAAACAACCAAAAAATAAAGTCCGAACAGATTTCCGATATAGGTTACCTCACCAAGCCCATATTCCAAAAGAAAATAGCATCCAACCAAAGTAATAATAAGTGCTGAGAGGAAATTTACCACAACTGCACGAATAAAATTAGCTTCAACCATCAAATCACCGAAAACCTATACTGAATTAAATATAATATTTATATTTTAAAACATATAAGATTTAAGAATTTGATTGGAAAAACAAAAAAAAGTTTGAATGTGAAAGGACTTTTATCCCTCCACCATTATCAGCTTACCCGTTGCAGGATCCTTGTAAACCTTACCCATTTCAGTATAGCCCTGACCGGAACTATTTGAACTGTCTGGAGTTTCATTCAATTGTTGGCCCTGGTCAACTTCTGTAGTCTTTTGCTGCATTTGCTCCTGAATACTGTTTTCAGGGTCAATCATTGCCTGCATGTTCCAGCTTATGATAACAAAAACCAAAAAGCCAACTGCGATAACAAGCATTGCATCTACAAGGTTAGATGTACCTGCCATCGGATCTTCTTCCACTCTTCTAGACCTTCTTCTACCTTGTTTTCTTACCATAAAATCACTTATTCATATAATCAAGAACTGCATCAATCAATGCATCCAAATCAGACAGGTATCTGTCATACCATCCTGATCTTATCTTACCTATCACATAACATAATGCGCCTGAACCGATTCCCACGATAGTTGTGTTGAAAGCAACTGTCAGAGAACTTGCAAGAGTATTGATATCTCCGGCACCCAAAGCCGCAAGTCCCGGACCCATTGGAATCAAAGTACCCATCAATCCTAAAGTCGGTCCGATACGAGTAATAATATCAGTTTTCTGCAATGTATTCATTGTCTTTTCTTCTTCAAATTCAAATAACTTACGTGCCAAGGCCTCTCTTGAAGAATCCCCCAATTTTTCGGAAGATGCAATTTCAGTCAAAACTTTTTTCTGGGATTTAGGTATTTGAGCAGAAGAAATTACATTTTTCAACTCTTCAATGGAGCCTGCCTCATTGATATCGTAAATCAAATCTCTGATAGTTCCAACAGGGACTTTTCTTCTTGAATTGTACTCAGCAATCATTCCACCCAAAGTAATAATGGTTATAATTACAATTACAAGCAAAATGACCAATACCGGAATAGTTAAACTTTGTGAGATTACATCAAGAGAACCTGTTAAAAACTCTCCGCCAGGAATATTTGAAACCATACTTATTTCACCTAAACTTATTCTAGAATATTTCTACTTCTTTTAGTTAAAACCATACCCCCAATCAGCAGGATTGCAAATGCCAGTATTACCATGAGAATATCCTGAGGAGAACCTATGGTAATCGGACTTAAAGTCTTTGTCATTGCTCCTGCAATATTGGGAATCACAATTGCTGAAAGCAGGAAATATGCGCCAAGCAACAGCATAAAGTTTCCCAAAACGACAGGATATGGTTTGCGTATAAATTTGATAATTGTATTTGACGCCAGGTAAGTTACAACCATTACCGCAACCAAAGCTGCTGCAGCATACCAGCTCAGATTCAGAGAACTTACACCGATAGTTGGCGCAACAACCAAAACGCTTGCGATGATTGAACCGAAACAACATGGACATGGAGCTATGATGGCAATTGATGTTGCAGTGGAAGTGTTTCTGTCATGGACTTTCCATTCCCTTATTGTAAACAGTCCTGCAATAATCATGATGGAAGCCATAATAATGTAAAAAATGGTATTGTATCCGTAAATCGCCTGAATCAACTGATCAGCAAACATTGAAGCTATAGCAGAAATTAAAACTACACCCCCACCATAAGCAATGCAAATTATTGCAAACAACTTCTTTGACAGATCGGCCAATCCTGACGCCAATCCAATCTTTATACCGAAAACAACGACGGATGCAAAAATACCCACTTGCCACAATACACTCATCATATCCATATTACTTTCTCCACAATCAAACAAATTTTAATAATTTACAATTAATTATTACTATTATAAAGTATATAAATTTTTAAATAATACGATATGAACTTATTAACTTATCAATAATACATTTGCTATTCAAGTATAAATAATTTTAAAAAAAAAATAAAAAAAATATTTCACTTTCGTGAAATATCTACTAAATTAACGTTTAGAATAACTAACGCCAAATATAGAACAAACCATAAACATTGATACCAGCGTATATGCGATATTATATGGATTGACCCTAGCTTTTGGTAATTTTGATTCAGGCAAAGAAACATTATTACTGTTATTTCTATCAGATGCTTTTGTAGCATTTGACAGCTTAGTATTATTTGTATTGTTTTTATCTTTAATTACCAATTCAAAAGGACATAAATCCAGATAACCTCTTGAAGGAAAATCATCAGGTTCAGAGCCTTTAGCATACAAACCTAAGAGGTAAGCTAAATTATCACCCTGTTCTTTAGATTTACTATCGACAATCAATTTTTTTGCACCAATATCATATTTAAGGCTATAAGAGATAAACTCCATCTCATCAGCGCTATTTACCCATATAAAATAGAATATTAAATCCTTCCATATTGAAGTATCAATAAGGTACATATTTTTAATTATTTTAGTCCCGAAAACTTCAATAATGCCATCAATAGCCCTTATGGTATTGACTCCATTAATTTTAGCGAAGCCTGCGGAAGTTAAAATATAAAAATTTTCATAATCTTTTTTAACATTAATTCCCCTGGATTTAAAGTAAGCAATAGCTTTTTTACTAGCATCTACACCAATCTGTTTGATATCAGCAGATGTCAGCTTATATGAACTTTTAATCCGTGTTTTATATGGATTTAACTTATTTTCTATTTTCAACATCTCATTAGAATTTGACTTATTATAACCCAATTCGGTAATCATTCCATTTTCAGAAGTATTATTCTCCATATCAAATCTACTTAAAGATTCATTTTTAGATGAATCAACACCAATGTACGAGATTTTATCTGATACATTATCCCAATACCAAATAACAGCATTATCATTAGTATCTCTTGGAACACCCAACAAATTCTCTTTGGAATTTTTAAAAGATAATCCAAGCTCATTATTACATCCCAATAATGTCTGAATCATATTTTGCTCAAATAACTGTTCAGATGCAAAATATCCCTGATATTCACCAGAAAGGATACCTTTCAAATCACCATTAGTCCAGGAATCTAAAAGACCTATCAATTCGTCTTCACCCAACAATAAAGATAGATCATTCCAAAGACCAGCAGGATTCACCGAACTTTCATCACCAGAACATATTGAAGTAATAGCTCCATTTTTATAGAATGCCATTGTGAGAGATTCGCATTTTCTAATAAAGAATGCGATATCGATTAAATCCGATTTCAATGAAGATAATGTAATAAGATTACCATTTTCAGCTACATACCCATTAGAAGCATCGATTATTCCATTTAAAACATTTCTGATGGCAACATTATTAATTTTAACAGAATCAACAGCGACAATCACAAGAATGTCATCTGCAGATTCGAAGTCCAATAATTTACCCGCAGAAGTTGTTACATCATAACCAAGTATATAATTTACATCTTCAAAACCGTCATCAATTTCCCCCGACATGATTAAATCACTGCTTAGAGAAATCAAATCCGTATTTTTAACATCATACTCCGATTCACCATATGACGAATAGCTTTCGGACTCCCCATATGATAAAACATCATCATTTTCATCAATTGAAACAGCTTCTTCATCCAACAACCCCTCATCAGATGAAATGTCCTCAATCCATGGCTCATCACCATCGGATGAAACATCTTCAACCAATGACTTGTCGCCATCGGAGGAAATATCTTCAGCCGACACCTTGTCGTCGCTCGAAGATATTGAAGCAGAAACCTCAACATCATCTACTGAATCTACAGCAGTTTCAACAACTTCAACCCGAGTATCTTCTTGATTTATCGATTGAGTATCAACATCAGATGCAGTTATATCACTTGCCGAAACAACTCCAAGCAAACTTAGCGTTAAAATCAACAAAGTAACCATAACAACACCATGTTTTATCATGAGTTACTCCTAATTTTCTGTATAACTAAATTGCGCAATTATACATACATCAAATTAGTAACACCCATACAATTATTGAAATAATAACTTACAAGCATTACCAGTTTAATATATTTATTTTCTTTTAAAAAAAACTTACTATATTTATAAGAGACTAGAAAGAATTTTAAAGATAAAAAGATTAATATTTTAGTATATTAAATTTAATGAGGCAAAAAATGTTTTGGAATGAAAAAATAGAGACAATGCCAAGAGAAGATCTTGAAGAATTGCAATTAAAAAAGCTTCAAGAAACTGTAAAAAGAGCATTTAATAAAATCCCTTACTATAATCAAAAATATAGTGAAGCAGAAGTTTTTCCGGAAGATATTGAAACTTTAAAGGACATTGAAAAACTACCATTCATAACAAAAGATGACTTGAGAGAAAGCTATCCTTTCGGATTATTTGCTGTTGATATAAAAGACATCAAGGAAATTCATTCTTCTTCAGGAACTACCGGAAAACCAGTAGTATCCGGATATACTGAAAAAGACCTTGACACATGGGCTGAAACAATAGCGCGTGGTCTTACCATGATGGGAATTGGTGAAGAGGACATATTGCAGAATACACACGGTTACGGAATGTTTACCGGAGGATTTGGAGTTCACTATGGATGCCATAAGGTCGGAGCCACAATCATTCCAATTTCCACTGGCCAAACACGCAGACAAATCGAAATCATGAGCGATTTCGGAACAACAGGATTGATTTTTACACCATCATACGGAATACACCTTGGAGAAGTTGCACTTGAAGACGGAATCGATCCTAAGGATTTGAGAATAAAAGCCATAGGATTTGGAGCTGAAGGATGGACTGAAGAGATAAGGCACAGAGTAGAGGAAATATTCGGAACAAAGGCATATAACATCTACGGACTGACAGAACTTATGGGTCCTGGTGTCGGAATAGAATGTGAAGCTCAAAATGGTCTGCACATTGCAGAAGACATTTATTATCCTGAAATCATTGACCCGAATACAGAGAAAGTCATAGGAGCCGAAAAGTCAGGAGAGCTAGTATTGACAAACCTTGAAAGGGAAGGAATGCCTGTCATAAGATTCAGAACAAAAGACCTGACCAGAATTACCTATGAAAAATGTGACTGCGGAAGAACACATGCAAGAATAAGTAGAATAACCGGCAGATCAGACGACATGATTAAAGTGAAAGGAGTAGCTATTTTCCCATCACAAATCGAAAAAGCATTGCTTAAAGTAGGTGATGTAGAGCCTCATTATATGATTATAGTTACTAGACCAGGAACCCTTGATGAAATCGAAGTTAAAGTTGAAGCGTCACAGGACATTTTCTTTGATGGTGTAAAGGAAATGATGAACATTCAGGAAAAAATCGGAAAATCTATCGAAAATGAAACAGGCATTAGAGTGAAAGTAACCCTCGTGGAACCAAAAACACTACCTAGATTTGAAGGAAAAGCAAAAAGAGTAATAGATAAAAGGAATTTACATTAGGTGATACAATGAAAATCAAACAATTATCAATATTTTTACAGAACAGAATGGGAAGCCTTTCAAAGCCACTGGAAGTTTTAAGCGAAGCTGATGTAAATATAAAGGCAATGTGTATGGCAGACACTTCCGAATTCGGCATCCTAAGACTTGTTGTCGACAACCCTGAAAAAGGAAAAGAAGCACTTGAGGAAAACAATTTTCTAGTCAAGCTTACCGAAATCATTGGCGTGGAAATGAATGACACCCCAGGCGGCCTCACATCAGTTTTGAAAGTCATTAAAGACCATGAAATTGATTTGGAATACCTTTATGCATTCACTCACGAAAAAGTGGGTAAAGCTATCCTATTGCTCCATGCAGACAAACTTGATAATCTGGTTGAAGCACTTCAGGACAATGACATGGTCATTGTTCCTGCCGATGAAGTCTACAATCTCTAAAACTTCATCTTCCTCTTTTTTTAGCAATTTAAAAATAGAAACATTCCCATTAAAAAAAAAGAATATGGGAAATATTATTTTTCAATAACATATCCGTGGTTTTGAGCTTTAGTTACAAAAACAACTCCTTTCTCACCCAAAAGCTCTTTGGTTTTTTCTACAATTTCTTCATTGGATTCATCAAATACTGTGTATAACACAGGCCCGAATGATGAAATACCCACACCATATGCTCCAAGCTCTTCAATAGCTTCCATTGTAGGCAGGTAACTTGCATCAAGAGAATGTTCAAGCTTATTGAAACCAACTTTTTGAAGCTCACTTATGGCCCATCCGAAATTTTTGATATCCCTTTCGAGCATAAACGGAATAAGATTCATTAAAATTAAGTGTGATACCTGTTCGACTTCCTCTTTCGGAATAGGACAGTAAGTCTGGAAGACATCAACTTCATCGTCACCCTCCATATGCTTTTCGATGTGAGGAATTGCTATTAAAATATTCCATTCTTCAGGGAAATCATATCTTGCAATCAATGTTGCAGGTTTTGCTTTGGATGCTCCGGAAGGTAGAAACAGTGGTTTTTCCTCTTTGCTGTGACCTCCGTCAACTATGAATCCACCCAAATCATGAGTATAAGTTCCAATACCTGAAGTTCCTCCTCTTCCAACAATGCTGCTTAGCTCACGGCTTTCCACTTCAATACCCATAGTTTCTGTAATCAGGTGAGCTGTTGAAATTGCAATTTGTGTACCGCTTCCAAATCCTGAATGTGGAGGATAGGTTTGATGTACAATGAATTTGAAACCTGAATCAATATCAAAATAATCTATTGTCCTTTGAGCAGCATCAGGAATCTTTTCCTTACATTCCAAAATTGCTTCCTCGTCATCCACGGAATCCAAAAATTCAAGTTCAATTCCACTTTCTATCTGCTCAACTTCCAATACAAATTGTGGATCAGCTAATGCTAGACCAATTCCACCATCGACTCTTCTATATGACCCATTCAAATCAATGAGGGACATATGTATTCTTGAAGGTGCTTTAATAATCATTTTTTCACTTCCTAAAAATAATACTAATTAATCTATGTAATTGGAATATATATAACTCTTTTCATGATTAATCAAAAAGAATGTGAAATACATCACAGAACTTAAGGTTCGCTTTAAAAAAGATTAGATGAATAGACGCTGGATTGAAATATATTTCTAAAACAAAGAGTGATTAATTAAACAATAATTCATTCCTTTTCCAAATCGTCAATTTTTTTGTTTAGCTTTTCAATTTCACATGTCAAGTCCTCAATTTTGGAATTCAAATCATCATGATTTCTGCTGCTGATTTTGGAAACATACAGTGATGAGATAACAGCGGTAAATGTAGCGAAAATCAAAATACCGCCAATCATTGCAAATACTCCAATGACTTGTCCTGAAAGTGTGGATGGAACGATATCTCCATAGCCTGTGCTTGTAATGGTAACAATAATATACCAAAAAGCAGTACGTGGGTTACTGAGATTAGGATCGGCAAATTGGATTGACAATGCCAAAATGAAAGTGAAAATGATTAACACTAAAATTATCTTATCCAAATAAGTATTCTTCAAAAAGTTGGAAAGGTTTTTTTCATGGTCCCTTGCGAGAACTAACAGCTTAATCAGCTGAAGAAGTTTCACCAATCTTAACGCTCTCAGGAATACAAAATTAATAGGTAACATTCCCAGAATACTTAAGGAATTTTCTTTCAGGTATTGTCTTTTATTGTCCGATTTAGAATAGCTGTAGAAAAATTCAATCCACAATATTACACATAATAACATGTCAAAAGAATGAATCTGGTTTTTGAATGTTAATGATGTCGGATAAAACGATACATAAAATAACAATATAATATCCGCTATTGTTGCAAAAATTAATATCAGGTAAATTGATTGCTTAGTCTTTTCCATTGTTTATTATATTTAAAACAACAAATATTTAAAATTTTAAATTGTCAACCGCATCAATCAGTTTTTCAGCCAAATTGCAGGTAATTGAAAAAGGCTCATATGAATAGCATTCATAAACCAAAGTGGGAATTCCTGCATCAGCCGTTGGTTCAGTAATGAATGGTGGGGATGACCTGAATTCAGGTGCATAGTATACTATTTCATCGATATCCTCAATGAGTTCATCCATAAATTTCGAAGACCTATCGTCAAATCCAGGTGCAAAAATAAAATTGGTTATTTTATAATCTCCAGGACCATGAGATCCACGATTTGAATGAATATCCAAAAACAAGTCATAATCGTTGCCGATTATCTCATCACAAACAAATTCCCTTGCAAGACGTTGACCTTCATTTCTTCCTTCAGATTCACTGTCCTTATCCAAAACATTGATATTATAAAGGAAATAACAGTAATTCAAATCATTTTTCTCGACCAGCATATTGAACAGTGCCCTGTGGGATTTGCTTTCAAGAGGATGCATTCCAATCAGATAGGCAATCCTTATTTCCGATTCGGCATTTCCAAAAGGACCGTGAATGTAAACGCTTCCCAAATCATTTTCACCTATCAATCGAGATTCATAATCTGTTGAATCTATTTGAGCTTCGCTGGTTGGACCTTCCGGATACTTCATATAAACACCTAAAAAAAATAAGTTTAGACTAGATTGAATCTAGTCTTCAGATGGTGAACGTCCACCTAATTCTTTGTTTAATTCATAAATTAATCTGTTATCGCCGTCAGCCAATTTGGCTTTAGCTACTAATTCCATTGCATTTTCTTCTTCTTCAACTTGTTCTTCAACAAACCATTGCAAGAAGTTGTTGGTTGCGTGGTCTTTTTCTTCAATAGCCAAATTAACCAAGTCATCGATTAGACCGGATACTTTTTTCTCATGTTCTAAAACATGTTCAAATGCTGCAAGTGGTCCGTCCCATTCGGTTTGTGGTCCTTCAATTGCAGTTAAAGTTACGGAAGCTCCTCTTCTGATAATGTAATCATAGAATTTCATTCCATGTTCCAATTCTTCTTCTGCTTGTACTCTCATCCAGTTAGCAAAACCTGCTAAGTCTTCATCTTCAAAGTAAGCTGCCATGGATAAGTATAAATATCCAGAGTAAACTTCAGCGTTCAATTGAGCGTTTAATGCTTTTTCCATTTTTTCAGATACCATTTAATATCACCAATTATAATGTTAGTATCTGATTTCATATATATTTTAAGTCAATATTCAATAACTTAATTAAAAATATTGAATAAAGAGTTAGATATGATAGAAAAATCCATTTATGAAAATTATCATATTGATTTCAGCGATTCATATGAAAGCGATGATGCATATTACTTTATTTTTAATAATGAAAGAGAAATGTATTTAAACAAAGACAAATCATTACCGAAAATCATTGACAATTTTAATATTGATTTTAAGCTTTACATTGGCAAATATATGGACAAAGATACTTTTGTTGTTAATGTAGATGGTAATGGAGACTTTTTTAATTTAAAAGAAGTTTATGACATTGACAAGGACATATACCTTATGGCAACCCGAGCAGTTTTGGTGCGCGACTGGTATATGTCTCATCAGTTTTGCGGAAAATGCGGAACACACACCCAATTAGATGAAAAGGACATGATGTTAAAATGCCCTAAATGTGGACAGGTACACTATTCAAGAATCGCTCCTGCAATTATTGTGGCAGTTAGAAAGGGTGACAAATTGCTCATGGCCAAACACAGCTACCATGAAAATATCCGATATGCACTGATAGCCGGCTTTGTGGAAGCTGGCGAAAGCATAGAGGATGCAGTCCACAGAGAAGTGGCTGAAGAAATAGGAATTAAAATTAAAAACCTCAAATATCAGAAAAGCCAATCCTGGCCATTTCCAAACTCATTGATGCTTGCATTTACTGCGGAATATGATTCCGGTGAGATAAAAGTAGACGGCGATGAAATTTTAAAAGCAAAATGGTTTAAAAAAGACGAAATAGTCAGATACGACTCAGACATCAGCATTTCAGACTGGCTAGTACAGGACTTCATAAATCATTTCTGAAATCAGACTGTCAAGCCCATCACAAATGCAATGCCAATATTTTAAAAAAAAAATAAGATGTAGATGAGTTATCATCTACCTATAAACTTTTGCAGTTCTTTTAACAATATCCTTACCATAAGCGGCCTGATAGTTTACTTTTTTGCCAACTTTAAGTTTATTCAATACTGCTTTTTTAACGGTAACTTTAGCAATACCCCTTTTATTTGTTTTTGCTTTCAATACTTTGCCGTTGAACTTGAAAGTTATCCATTTACCGACAACATATCTTTTGTTGACTTTTTTAAGGGTGGCTGTGAGAACCAGACTTCTGGCAGACTTCTTAACTTTGACTGCCTTAAGAATCACAATATGGGCCACTGTCAATTTCTTGGTAATGCTTATTCCCAAAGCCTTGGAAGTGATTTTATAAGAACCAGGGTTCTTTTTAATCACAACACTTGCAATACCATTTTTAGCTGTTTTAACATTAGCATAGGTTTTACCGCCTATAACGAATGTGACCTTAACACCTGCTACAAGCTTACCTTTATTATAGACCTTAACGGAATATTTAGCATTGGAAGAGTATAAAACCACACGATTACCACCGACAATCTTTCTGTTGATTGTTAAAGTCAATTTGTGTGTGAAATTATCGTATTTGTCGTCTCCGGAATATTCCCATGTGATAACATATTGACCGTTTTTAAAGCTGGACAGATCCAAACTGCTGATACCCTTGACAATATCCACAACACCATAATACATGTCATTGACGAATACTTCAAGTGTACCTACTGCATCTTCAGGCAATTCAATGGCAACAACAGCACTATCCTTCGGATCCACTTTATCCTTGACAGTAATGTTCATCGGTTGGATGTAGAGGTCATATTCATATGGAGTATGACTGTCCACATTATTAAAGACATTTTCATCAAAACTGTCTCCACTGTAACTGAATGTTACTGTATGATTTCTTGCGGCAAATTTTTCAGTATCAATAGTGAAAGTAACTTTATCGTCAGCTATTTCCTTCATATCTTCCGCCTTACCATCAATATTCAGGAATACCTTACCGGTTGCCCCAACCAAATCAATAGTTATTTCAACTTTTCCCCCAATAACAACATTCTGTGTGATATTTACATCAGGTCTGACTGCGAATGTGGCATTTTTCGAATTATCATAGTAATTGGAATCGCCGGCATAGTCAATGATTATGTCATATATTCCAAGTCCTAAATTAGAGTATGTTTCCCCAGCTTTTCCCTGATTCAAATCATATGTGTCTGTTTTGATTATATTTCCGGCATTCTTTAATGTCAATGTGATTTTGCCGGTAGCATCACCTGGAAGAACAACATTAACTGATTCATTTTCACCAAATACAATGTCAGCATAGGTTATATCAATGTCCGGAACTGTAACTAAACGGTTCCCATTGTAAACCTCATTTTCATTTCTTATATCCTTCAATGGAATGCTGTAAATGATGTCATCTCTGTTTTCATTTGTTGCTAGCATGAATCTGTTGGATTTGATTTTAAAGTCTGCTTCATTTGTCCAGATGGAATCTCCTTTATTTGCATGGTTTGCCTTGAATGTGGAGTTTTCAACCAATCCTCCGCATACGGAATATATTGCGCCTCCATCTTCATAGGCATAATTGTCATTGAATTCAGAATTTCTTATGATTGCATTGTCATTATCGATGAATATTGCTCCACCGTAATCAGATTTACATTCTTCAAAGTTACATCCATTGACTGCAACATCCTTTTGTGAAATGACTATTGCAGCTCCATTGTTATCTGCAATGCATCTTATGAAATCACAGCCTTCAATGTTTGTGTTCACTGAATTTATGTATATTGCACCGGCGTAATTATTGGCATGACAATCTATGAAAGTGGAATTTGAGATAACCGAATTTGCATTCCCTTCAATAGAAATTACTCCACCCTCATTTGCTCTTGAATTTACAAATCTGCAGTTTGAAATCCTATTTGATTTAGTTGCATTCACTCCAATTTGAAAGGCAATAGATCCTCCAAAATAAGCAGAACAGTCTGTAAAATTACAGGTTAAAACTTCACAATTTTCCCCTCCGATCATGATTGCACCACCCCTATCATTGACAGTACAGTTTGAAAAGCTGCAGTCTGATGCAGAACAGTCAGTTCCCATATCTAAAGCACCTGCACCATTGGCACGGCAATCTATAAAATCACATTTAAACAAATTAGTATCTTTATCACAGATAACAGCACCTGCA
>NZ_CADCJB010000033.1 GCF_902801725.1 uncultured Methanobrevibacter sp.
GGGTTATACCTGGTCTCGTTTCGATCCCAGTAGTGAAGTCCTTTTGTGTTTTGTTTGTGTACTATGGTGTTCTATGGGAATTTCATTTCGCTGCAAGCTTTTTCTATTACAATTATTACTCACTTCTATTTTTTTTATATGCTTTTTTCAAACTTAATACCCGTATGTATAATTTTTAGGTGATTTTTTGAATATTAAAGTATTAGATACTACTTTACGTGATGGTGAGCAAACACCTGGAGTATCTTTAACTCCACAGGAAAAATTTAGGATTGCCTCCAAGTTGGATGAAATTGGTTTGGATTATATTGAAGCAGGATCTGCCATTACATCTGAAGGCGAAAGGGAATCTATTAAAGAGATTACTCAACAAGGTTTCAAGAGTGAAATTCTTAGTTTTTCAAGGCCGTTGAATATTGACATAGATTACTGTCTTGACTGTGATGTGGATGGGGTTAATCTTGTAGTTCCGACTTCCGATTTGCATATTTCACAAAAATTGAAGACCACTTCGGAAAAATTGCTTGATTTATCCAACGATGCCATTGATTACTGTAAGGACCATGGTCTCATTGTAGAGCTGTCTGCTGAGGATGCATCAAGAAGCAATATTGATTTTTTAAAGTCCGTTTACTTGAACGGAATTGAACATGGGGCAGATAGGATTTGTGTTTGTGATACTGTCGGTATATTGACACCGGATTCTTCCTTTGAATTGTTCAACAGTTTAGGGGAGATTGATGTTCCTATTGCATGTCATTGTCATAATGATTTTGGACTTGCTGTTGCAAATACGCTTTCAGCCATAAAAGGGGGCGCCAGTGAATTCCATTCAACTATCAATGGTATTGGTGAAAGGGCTGGAAATACCTCTTTTGAGGAATGTGTTGTGAGCATTGACAGGTTGTTTCCTGACTTTTCAACCAACATCAAAATCAATGAAATTTATGGCATTTCCAAATTGGTTGCCAGATCAACCGGGGTATATATTCAACCTAATAAGGCAATAGTCGGTGAAAACGCATTTTCCCATGAATCAGGAATTCATTCCGATGGAATAATTAAGAATTCTGCCACTTATGAACCTATGACTCCGGAACTTGTAGGAAGAAAACGTAAGTTTGTAATTGGCAAGCATATGGGAACACATGGCTTAGACAATAGGCTTAAGGAATTGGGCATGGATGTTGATGAAAAACAGCTTCAGCAAATTTGCGCTGACATTAAGGAACTGGCAGACATGGGAAAGACGGTTACTGATGTTGACCTGCAGGTGATAGCGGACAACGTTTTGCAAATCAATCATGAGGATATGATTAAGCTTGATGAGGTAACTATCGTTTCAGGAAATAAGGTCATGCCCACCGCTTCGGTTAAGGTAACTATTGAAGATGAGGAAATTCTCAATGCGGGTGTAGGTATCGGTCCGGTCGATGCAGCAATCAACGCTTTGAAATCCTTGGAAATTTTTAACGATATTGATTTGATAGAGTATCACGTAGATTCAATCACCGGAGGTACAGATGCGTTCATTGATGTGATAATTAAACTGCAAAAGGGCGAAAAGGTTGTTTCCGCCAGAGGTACCGAGCCGGACATTATTAATGCCAGTGTGAAGGCTTATGTTGCTGGTGTTAACAGGCTTTTAGGGGAATAGGTGTTTATATGCATATGGATAACGTTCAGATTTTAGGATTCAGGGCTAATATTGATTCTGTTGAAAAAACCCTTAATCGTATTGATGACATTAAAGAAGACGATGAAATCATTCAGCTTTTGAACGCCGATGCGATAGCTTCCAGAAAACATGTTGTTCATGGTGTCAATCAGGCATTTCTCGCTTTTGAAAGGGGAGAAAATTTGGCAAATGACGTAAGCGTTGAAATCGCACTTAGATGTTCCGCTCAAAGGCAGATTTCCAAGGCTTTTAAAATGTTGGGGTTAAAGGAAGGTAAAATGAACTTATGTGCAGTCTTAATCAACTGCAAAGACTACACAGATGAGCTGTCCCGATTGTTCACATCCGATGACAGTGTCCTGAGTCCTGACGATGATGCTCTTATGGAAATTTATAAAATAGGTCCTGAAGAAATAGTGAGCATGTCAATTGAGGATGTCATTATTGATAGAATCACAAAGCTTGCAGTTGACTACTGACTTCTTCAATAATCCTATCGAGATATTCTTTTTTAAGGCAGCCGTAATCCAGGTTTTTGATTTCGACTGCAATCGCTTTTTGTTTTATCCTGTTATAGTTAGGACAGGTTGTGATGAATCCGCTTTTGTCTGTTGTCAGTGACCTTTTCAAATTCCAGCCAATTGACTTCGCATCTTCATGCGGAATAATCACATTAACGCCTCTTTTATTTGCATGTATTGCATTAGGTATGTGTTTTTTTAGATACTCTGTTGCATTTAATGTAACTTCAAGATTTTTACCAACATTATCAAGTTCATTATCTATACCACTACATATGATATCGTTGGTTTTGCTAAGTTTTTGTGGAAGTGATGTTTTTGCAAAAATTTCTGGATTGTCTGCTGTGATGAATCCTCCGCTTCCGACATTGATGATTTTCGGGGAGCCGGTAGATGCAAGAATGATGTCTGAATGCCTTCCAAGTCTGTTTTTCCTATCTCCAATTCCTGCCGATGCATCCTCGATTGTTGTGATGGCGTTGTTTTTGCAGTATTTGGCAATGGATTTTGTGTCCTGCTCTGCACAGTAACCTGCAAAACTGGTAAATATCAGTGCAGAATTATCCTTCAAATCCATTTCATCCAATCGGTTCGGGTCAATCAGTCCGAAATCAGTTTTCAGTGTCACTATGTTTTTATTCAGGAATCTTGCAATCTGCTTGAATCCGTGCCAGCCGCCCTGGTCCGGAATAATGATGTCTCCTTCAACGGCTGAAAGCGCAATGAAAATGCTGTTGTTTCCGCTTGAAGTAATTCTTGCTTCATCATGTCCTGTCAAATCCTTGATTTTTTCTATGCAGCTTTTCTCGAAGTCTTTGGAAACGTTTCCCTTTGCAACTTCAGACATTATTTCCATGGTTTTCTGTGATGGGGTTTTGAATCTAAACATATTATCCGCTTTTAAAGTACATGTCCAGGGTGGTCTGCTTTGTGTGAAGCATCTCGTTTAGCAGTGTTCCCTGCTTGACGTATCTGTTGATTGGAATTCTTAATTTTTCTCCGGAATATTTCAATGCATCTTCCAGTGTTTCAAATTCAATGTAAGGTCTCATCATCGCTTCCTTAATGTTTTCACGTACATTGAAAACACCTAAAGGCACATATCCGTCATAGGCCTCCCTTAAAATTATCAGGCCTGATTGCTTTTTGATTTTTAAAAGATAATCAAGAACTGCCATTTTTGCAGTATAATAGCATCCGCCAACCCGTGAATATTCTTTCTTGCCGCCGTTGGTTTCATAGTCTGAAAATATCAGTTCTTCATTTCTCATTAATTTGATGAATGCCTCATACCATTCATACTGCCATTCTGTTGGTGTCAGGATGATTATGTAATAATTGTTAAGCGCTCCGAATTCAAATAGCCTGTATGTGTCAAGCCTTTCGAACTTTCTGACTTCCTTGAGGAATTCATCCGCCAGTGTTGAATCGCATGCAGTAATTGACCAGCGTGTTGGAACCAGTTTTCTTTTGTTTTTTGTACCTATTGCACCTACTGAAAATGCTTTTTGCATTGCTGAGAATGGAACGTCCTTGTTGTGGAGATTGACAACAGCATCTGTTGCCTTGAGGTCGGTATCATAGAATGTTTTCTCCAGCTGCCTGTCCCACCTAACTGCATCGATGTCGAATGTTTCAATGACTGCGCTTGGGCCGTGGGGCATGCTGTCTTCGGTAAGCATGGATCCGGTTGGCCTTCTTCCAAATGTCGCTTCGCTGTCGATTGACTTGGATGCAAGGGAAATGTCCTGCAGCTTTTCAACAAAAGGATTTTCCAAATCATCAATCTTAATCAGCTGCTTTCCCCTTACTAGGCTCATCCTGTAGTTGATGATTTCATCCTGGGTCTTGTTCTGACCGATCCAGTCTTCCGGGGAGTCCATAATGTAGGTATCTCCCATCTGGGAGCTCATCATCGGACCTGCATAGACCTTCGGATAGGACCATCTGCCTATAAATACTGACGGAGGTGTTGTCCCTTCAAGATTTTTCCCGACATTAACAGATTTCATTTGAATTTGTTCTGTTAATTTGGCTAAATAAGCATTTTTAGTGGTTTTCATTGTTTTTAAAAAAAGTAAAATAAAATACTATTGTTTAAAATAGTATTTAACAGAATTCGATGGTTGCAGGTGGTTTATCACTGATGGATAAAGCGACGTGGGTAACTTCTGAAATTTCTGAAGTAATTCTTTTGGAAATGTTTTGGACTACATTCCAAGGAAGTTCAGCCACTGATGCTGTCATTGCATCAATTGAGTTGACGACTCTTACCACTATAAGATATCCGAAGTCTCTTTGGTCTCCTTTAACTCCGGTAACCTTGGTGTTGGTTAGGACTGCGAAATATTGCCATACGTCCTTGTCGATACCTGCTTTTTCAATTTCATCACAAACGATCTTGTTTGCTTTTCTACAAATTTCAACGTTTTCTCTTGTAAGGGCTCCGACGACACGTACTCCAAGGCCAGGTCCTGGGAAAGGTTGCCTGTATACGGTTGTTGCAGGAAGGTCGAGTTCATCCCCGATTTCTCTTACTTCGTCCTTGTACAGGTCACGGATAGGTTCGCATAGTTCAAGTTCCATTCCGCTTGGAAGGGCAAGGTTGTGGTGGGATTTGATTTCGCCTTTGGTTTCAATCCAGTCAGGTGCGATTGTTCCTTGAACGAGGAATTTTGCTCCGGATTTGATTGCTTCCCTTTCGAATACGTCGATGAATACTTTTCCGATGATTTTTCTTTTTTCTTCCGGGTCTTCAACACCTGCAAGAGCATCCATAAACTCATCGGAAGCATCAACAAACTTGAAATTCAATCTGTCTTTGAAAGTGTTTGTTACCTGTTCGACTTCACCTTCTCTTAAAAGACCATGGTCTACAAATACTGCAGTCAGATTATCTCCAATAGCTTCCTGAACGAGAACAGAACATACTGAACTGTCTACACCACCGGATAATGCAATGATTGCTTTTTCATCACCAATCTGGTCTTTGATTTTTTTGACCGCATCTTCAATAAATTCTTTTGGGCTCAACATTTTACTCCTCTTCCTCTTCTTCGAAATCTTCAATAATTTGTTTGATCATAGCTTCAAGACCATTGTCATTACCTGATTCAATAGCTTCAAAGATATCGTCATACTTAATGAATTTTTCAATTTTTACAGATTTGGCCCCAATTCCAGAGATTCTAAATCCGTATTCTTCATCACCAATAGGTATGTTAACATATTGTCTTTTCAAAGCAGCTTTGTTGTCTTGTGCTTTTGTTGCTAAGTCTTCTGCATTATCAATCATCATTACACCTTTTCTTGACAGATTTTATAAAAGTTTTTAAAAATTATTTCTCCTTTCGGAGTGTGATGCACTTCAGGGTGGAATTGAATTCCATATACGTCCCTTTTCTTATGCTTGAATGATTCGACATCACATAATTTGGAACTGGCCAGAATTTCAAAGTCTTCAGGGATTGTTTTCACTTCGTCCTTATGTGAAGACCAGACATCCATTTCAGGTGCCAGTCCTTCAAATAAATTTTTATCATTATCAATATTAATTTTCACTTGAGCATAACTTTCAGTTTCTGAAGTTGTGACTTCTCCACCATATGCCTTTGCAATCAGTTGGTGTCCGAGACAGATTCCCAGAATTGGAATGTCAAAATGCTTGATGTATTCTTCGCTCATACCTGCACCTTCAAGTGAAGGTCCTCCACCCAGTATAAGTCCGATTGGATTTTTAGCTTCGATTTCTTCGATGGTTAAATCATTTGAAACGAGTTCGGATGGAATCTGGAGGTATTGCAAACTTCTCTGAATTCTGTGGTTGTACTGTCCCTTGTTGTTGATAACTAAAATTGTCATTTTATACTCCATGAAAATATAATGATGTTATTTTTGGTTTTTTTATTTATTATATTTAACTAAGGAATATAGAAAAATTTAAAAAAAAGTATTTCAATTCCACTTAAACTTTATATATGATTTAATATATATTTGAATTACATGGAATTACAAGATTTAATATTTATGATAATTGCAGTCCTTATAGCAGTACTCCTGCTTCAGGTATTCATGTGGCTTCTGCCTGTTATTGTGGTAGCTGTTATTGCATTTTTGATATACATGTATCTTTCAGAAAGATATTAGCTGTCCTGTTTGATATCGTTATATGCTGAAGTTGCAGCAACTGCACCTTCTCCGCATGCCACTACCCACTGCTTCAAACCAACACATACATCACCGATTGCATAGACATAGTCCACATTTGTTTTCTGTTCCTTGTCTATGATGATGTGTCCTGATTCATCCAATTCGACTCCGAGCTGTTCGGCAAGTTCAGTGTGTGGAATATATCCTACGCTGATGAAGACTCCATTTACAGGCAACTCATTGAGCTCGCCGGTTTTGGTGTCCTTCAAAACGACTGATTCCACAAGCATGCTTCCTTTGATTTCCTCAACGGTTGCATTGAGGATTGTTGGAATTCCTTCTTTTTTTATCATGTCCTGCAGATGCTTCTGGGCTCTGAATTCATCTCTTCTGTGAACTAAAGTGACATTTGCACCTAAATTTTTTAGATAAATTGCTTCCTGAAGTGCGCTGTTTCCTCCGCCCACCATGATGATGTCACGTCCTGCAAAGAAAAATCCGTCGCAGGTGGCGCAGTAGCTCACTCCCTTGCCCTTGAATTCCTCTTCACCGTTTGCATCCAGATGCCTGTGGGAACTGCCTGTTGCAAGTATGACTGTCTTTGTTTGGTATTCGTCTTTATTGGTTTTTACTGTGAAACGATATTCGTCATCTGTTTTAATGATTTCACGCACGTCCTCCATTTCATGGAGTTCGCAGTTTCTTGTGGCCTGCTCTTTCATCTTTTCAATCAGTTCCAATCCGGAAACACTGTCAAAACCGGGATAATTCTCCATTTCTGGAACTTCACGACCAATTCCTCCAGCAAGGTCACGGTCAATAATCAGATTGCGTGTTCCTTGACGTCCTGCATAGATTCCGGCTGTCAGGCCTCCTGGACCTGCACCTATTATAATGATATCATATTGTTCCATAGTTTAGCCTCTTAAAAAATAGGGGATTTAATACTAGATTAAATCCGCAATTGCATTTTTGACGTCTCCGAGATCTTCGGTAGGTTCGAATCTTCTAACGACATTTCCTTCACGGTCAACAAGGAATTTTGTAAAATTCCATTTTATGTCATTGTTGTCCTTGTAATGTCTGTCCATTGCCTTTAAAACCAATTTTAATTTTGTAGCTCCTTTGCCGGTAATCTCTTTAAATGGCTGTTCATTTTTAAGGTATTCAAAGAGTGGTGATGCGTTTTCACCGTTTACGTCAATTTTGTCAAAAATCTGGTACGGTACCAGCCATTTGTTGCGGCAGACTTCTGCAATTTCTTCGGTTGAACCAGGAGCCTGTTTTCCAAATTGGTTGCATGGGAAATCGAGGATTTCAAAACCGTCGTCTTTAAATTCAGCGTAGATTTCATTCAATTCGGTGTATTGTGGAGTAAATCCGCATTTTGTTGCAGAGTTTACAATCAACAGTACTTTGCCTTCAAATTCGGAGAGTGAAACCATGTTTCCTTCTCCATCTTTTACTTCAAAATCGTAGATTGACATTGTTTTTACCTCTTCAATTTTAAAGACTTAACTAAGTTAAGACTTATATTAGTATTCATGAATATTGTATTTAAATGTTACCTATTTTTCCATAAGTGCAGTCTGTTTGGTAATCTGATAAAGCCTTTTTTTAAATTCAAAAAGTTCCTCATTGCTGAAATTTTTGCTGATTTCCCTTTCCCATCCGCAGGTCAGGACATTGATTTCAACAAAAATCGCCTCTCCTTTTTCGGTTAATGTAAGAACATTTCTGCTTTTGTTGCTTTCATCCTTTTTCTTTTCGACGATTCCCTTATTTACAAGTTTCTTAACCATTTTGGCAACATTTGCCTCCGACACGAACAGGGTTTCGGCCAGTTGGCGCTGAGAAATTGATGGAAAATACTTGATGTTGTAGATGTAAGTCAATTCGCCGTAGGTTATTGAAATGCCTTTAAGGTTTTCCTTCAGGTAACTGTTGTAGCTTAACAGAATGTATTCCATATATAGGTTAATGGGAGTTAAAACAATTCTGTCATTCTTCCATTCGCTTTCAACCATATAAACACCACATCAATAGTTAATTTAATTAAGTGCCTATATATAATTATCACTTTAAGGCCAAATTGTGTGTTGGTCTATTCTGGATTTGGACGCTGAATTCATGATTTGGAGAAATTCCCAAATGTTTTTAAAGCATTTCTCATGATGTTTTATGATTTTCTTTAGGTTTTGGCTGTGTAGAAACTATAAATATGTAATTTGTATATAAATAGATATTAATTAAGTGTTTTTAGTGATGTGGATGGAAAATAGAAATATAGTTATTATACTTGTTGCGGTAGTTCTTGTTCTTGCCGTCGCTGTAGGATTTTCTATTTTTGAATTGAATAAGGCAGATTCAAAGTTAGCAATTGCCCATAAGACAATCAATGTCGGTGATGGACTGGTTATCGCATTGAAGGACAGCAATGGCAATCCAATTTCAAATGAAACTGTCCATATGAAAATTACCGGCAATGACGGAAAGGTAATTAATGAGGATGTAACCACCAATTCCAATGGCAGAGCCAAATTGACGATGAATAATGATGGTAAATATTCAGTTGAATGCAGATTTGATGGAAACGGTAAGTACTCATCAAGTTCGGCTACAGGAAATGTTACAGTTGAAAAAGCAGCCACCAAAGAAATAAGTGATGATAAAACCAGCAATTACAATTCGGTGTCCGGTTTAAGTGATGACGGATATTCATATTATCCTCAAAATGGTCCTAATGTGGACTCTATGGGTCAGACTCGTGAATATGCGATTGCCAACAACATGCATTACATTCCGCAAACAATTGATGGTGTGGATGCAGGAGTATATGTCCCTTATGATTCAAAAGCAGGATGTTATCATACATAAGAGGTGAATAAAAATGGAAAATAGACAGCTGATTATAATACTGATTTTGGTAATTATAATTTTGGCTTTGGGCATAGGCATTTCGTTTTTACAGACTGGTAACGAAAAGCAGACAAATGTCGAAACACAGGATGTTGATGATGGCGGCGTTGAGGAATCATCAGCTTCTCCCCATACATTATCAGTAGTTCCTGAATTCGATAGGGATGTTAAAAAATCAGACGGTCCATACACAGTTGAAGCAACCAAATGGATGGGCGGTTCTGTAGGCGGATTTGAAGTCTCGCTATACAAAAACGGCCAGCTTATGGATAGGAGTTCCTACCAGTCTAGAGCATATTTCAATGACGGCAGAGGATGGAAATGGAGCAACTGGGATGATGGGGAAGTTGACGGTGCAACATTCCATAAGTATCCTGTATCAAAGGGTGTTGAGATAAGGGAAGTCGAAGTGATGTTTTAATATATTTTTAAAGGAAATTAAAACGGAAAAACTGGAAATCTAATTAGGGTGCAACTGCACTACAACATTTCTTAGATGTAAATTTAAATGCCGTCACGGGCATCTTTAATATAATTTATTAATCATTTTTTTTTTATTATTTGATGTTTGTCTGTATTGGAAAGTGTTAATAGTTTATTCATATAAAATTTATATTTAACTATTATGTCTGGAGGAAAATTCATGATTAACAAAAAATTAATAATGCTGGCAATATTTCTTGTAAGTCTGTTGGCGGTTTCTTCAGCAAGTGCAACAGACAATGTTACGGGGGATATTGTTGGTGTTGATGAAACTGTGCCGGGGATTGTTAAAAATACGACTGATGATTCGGTAAGTGATGATGAGTCTAGCATTGCTACTTTTGATGAACTGGCAAAGGAAATAAATGCCTCTGAGAAAGGGAAAGTACTGGACCTTGCAAAAGACTACATGTATGTGAACGGTCCTACAAATGGAATTCGGATTGATAAGGCAATAACAATTGACGGGCATGGCGCCACACTGGACGGAGACCATTTATCCAGAATATTCAATGTGACCGCAGACAATGTGATGCTCAAGAATATTCAATTCATCAATGCACGAAGCGATGGCGATGGAGGTGCGGTTCATTGGAATGGAAAAGGTGGAGTTTTGAGCAACTGTACTTTTGTTGACTGTTCAGCATCAAATGGTGGGGCAGTATACGCATATCTTTCATCAATTAGTCTTATCGACTGTTCTTTTTTAGGTAATTCTGCAGGCAATGGCGCTTCAGCATATCTTATGTTTTCATTAGCCAAATTTATTGATGATTCATTTGTCAATAATAAAGCCACTAACTCTTCTGCAGCAATCTTCAGCATGGTTTCAGTCAATTCGATTGAGGGATGTGATTTCATCAACAATTCCGTCAGAAACAAGTCTCCGTTTGGAGCGGCAATTGCATTTTATCAGTATGAAAACAATATAAGCAATTCAAGATTCATAAATAATTCTATCAACGGTGAATATGGATATGGAAGCTCTATTTTTAATTATGGTATATTGAACCTCTACAACACGACAATAGCCAACAATACTCAAAATACCCGAAACAGGATCGATGAGACAGTTTACACCATAATCGGAAAGGCAAATCTCAGGAACTGCATTGTTGAAAACAATTCCTGCAGCGGCGATGAGGATATGGTGTATGCTCTGTTCTGGCCAATGATATTTGACAAGGTATTCGATGAGACAGACGCAGCCATTCCTGCAAAATATGACTTGAGAAATATTACTCTGCAAAACGGCACTACTGTATCCTATGTCTCTCCAATCAAGGATCAAAAAAATTCAGGTACATGCTGGGCTTTTGCTGCAATCGGTGCTCTGGAATCATATCTGTTAGAAAGTGAAAACAGGCTGTATAACTTTTCAGAAAACAATCAGAAAAACATAATGGGTCCGTATACAGAAGGTGGCTGGGTATTTTTGAGGGGTGGAGGAACTGCCAAAACCCTTGCATACTGGAGCCGATGGTCAGGACCTGTCAATGCCAGTGATGACCCATTCAATGAAACCTCTAAAGTTTCTCCAACAAATTTGACTGTTGTTAAACATGTTCAGGATGTCGTATATCTGCCTGTGATGGATATTGTTCAATTAAAGCTTGCAGTATTGGAATATGGTTCTGTCGTTATGGGGTATTATCCTTTAGATTCAGAACGCATGATAATAAATGGGACAATCGTTGAAAGTGAAGTTGAGCCGATAAATCTTCTTCCGAGATTTTCATCCCATGTAATTGACATTGTCGGATGGGATGATAACTATCCTGGTTCCCGTTTTGGAGAAAATGTTCCTGATGGGGCATTTATATTAAAAAACAGCTTCGGTACAAGTTATTATGACAAAAAGATAAATCAAACTGTTTATTTGGAGGGCAATGGGTTCAATTACATTTCATATTATGACTTGACACTTTCAAAGGAAAACATTCCCTATGCAATAGTTAACATGGAGGATGTAGGAAATTATAATGAGAATTATTATTATGATCCTGCAGGAACACTTGTCAACTTTGGTTTCAATAATGAAACCGCATGGTTTTCCAATCAGTTTGTTTCTAACAACAGTTATCCTCTTGCAGCATTCAGCTTGTATTCATTTGGGGTCGATTCAACCTATGAAGCTTATGTTTATGTCAATGACAATCTTGCACACACACAACAGGGTGTCATTCACAATCCCGGATACAATACAATCAAATTGAGCGATTACGTTGAGCTGAACCGTAATGATGTTTTCAGGATAACTATAAAGTTAACCACTCCAAACTGCAGATATCCAATTCCTGTTAGTTGCAATGTCAATGGGTGGATTGCCAATACCTCTTCATCTCCAAATCAGTCATTCATAAGTCCTGATGGTGTCAATTGGATAGATTTATATTATACCAATAATAATCTCTATCAAGATTCCGGTGTCGTAAAATATATCGAATTATCAAATGTCACTGTCTGCTTAAAGGCTTTCACTGCTGATTTGGGAATAATTGCAGAGGATCTTGTTAAAATCTATAAAAATGATTCTATGTTTGAAGCTAAGATAGGTGAATACAATAAATCCGTAACCTTTGAAGTGGATGGCGTCAAATATGCTCGCTTAAGCGATGAAAACGGATTGGCCAAATTGGAAATCAACTTGGATCCTGGCAACTACACAATTAAAACTTCCTATGACAAATTCAGTGTTGAAAACAATATTGAAGTGTTGCCTACATTGATTGCAGAAGACCTTGTTAAACGCTATGGTGATGGGTCAAAGTTTCAAATTTCACTGATTGACGGCACAGGAAAACCTGTTGCAAATGTTGATATTGCAATGGAGATTAACGGCGTATCTTATAGCAGACCAACAGATAAAAATGGAAAAGCCAGCTTAAATATCTATCTAAAGCCAGGCAAATATGTATTGACCGCCACTGATCCACTGACAGGACTTGAAATGTCATATGGCATTACAGTTTTGCCGGTAAAGAAGACAACTCCAAGAATTGTGGCAAACAGCAAGACATTCAGGACAACTGTCAAAATCAAAAAGTATGCAATTGTATTGAAGGACAAATCCGGCAAGGCAATCAGAAATGCGAAAGTCTTCCTGAAAGTAAACGGCAAAACATATAATGCAAAAACCGCTTCCAACGGCAAGGCAATTTTTAAGATTACCAAGCTTTTTAGGAAAGGAACGTTCAAGGCAGCAATAACATTCAACGGAAGCAAATATTATACTAAGATAACCAAAAAAGTAAACATTAAAGTCATATCTGCTTTCAAGACAATATCCAAAGGCAGCAAATATCATTCAATGGTTAAAAAGATTCAAAGGGCATTGAAGAAAAACGGATACTACCTTTCAGCTTATGGACATTATCTGATGGTTGATGGAATTTATCATGATTGGACTGTTAAGGCAGTCAAACAGTTCCAGAAAGCCAAAGGATTGAAAGTAACGGGCAAAGTGGATGAGAGAACTGCTTTAAAGCTTAGGATAATTTGAGTTTAGGTAGGTGCAGCAGCATCTGCCACTATTTTTTTTTTAAATTTTCATACATACACTGCATCAATTAGCTTTGCAGGCGATAATGCATACCTTAAATCAACCGGATCTGTCAAGGTGGTAGTGGCTAAGGGAACTCCAACAGTGGGTGCAAAATCAAAGGCATTCAAGAGAACTGTCAAAGTCAAGATGTACACAGCAACCCTGAAGTATAAAGGCAAGGTATTGAAAGGTGCTAAAATGGTCTTGAAATTCAAAAATAAAAAATACATTGCAAAAGTAGACAGTAATGGTAAAGCAACCTTTAAAATTACTCATTTAAATAAAAGAGCAAGATACACTGCGCTTGTTGGATTTTTAGGTAACAAATCCTACAACAAAGCAAAATCAGTAAGAGTTTTAATTGCTGTTAGGTAGAAACATTCTACCTAATTCCTTATTTTTTTCAGAGTTGATTAATTATTTAACAATTTTTAAAAAATCTATTGTAATATTCATGTGTCCTGCTGATTGTTGTGGCCATTGTTCTGCGACAATAATAAATAATTAATATGATGTTCCGGATAAATATATAACAAATAAAATTTTGGAGGAAAAAATTTGCTAAAGAAAAAATTAATGGTGCTGGCATTATTGCTTGTAGCTTTATTGGCGGTTTCCGGTGTTAGTGCATCTGAAAACGTGACTGATATTGCAACCATTGAGCATGATGCGATAGCAAACGATATACAGACATATTCAAATGACGATACATTAAATCAGGTAAATGACAGAGAAATAATGGGCGAAACTGATAACGGAACATTCAGTGATTTGCAAACAAAAATCGATGCTGCAGGTGTTGGAGGTGTGGTAACTCTAGAAAATAATTATACCTATGATGATACCTTCTCAAATGATGGAATAACCATAACAAACCCTATAACCATAAACGGTAACGGTTTTGCAATAAACGGTTTGGAACAATCCAGAATATTTAACATAACATCTTCACGTAATGTCGTTTTGAATGATATTATATTTATGAATGGACATTCAAACCTTGGTGGAGCAGTAATATTCGATGGAGACGTTTCAGATATTGTGATTGACAATTGTAAATTCATAAACAATACTGCCACAGTAAACGGGGGAGCAGTATATGCCAAAGGCACATTCATGAACGGTACTGTCAAAAATTCTGAATTTGAATCAAATGTCGCTACCAAAAACGGTGGGGCAATTTATGTTTTAAGCAGTTCCAGCGGTGGTATCTTTGAAAACATAACATTTTCCCATAACAGGGCAAATGGAGCTGATGGTGGTGCAATCAATTTCCACGCACAGCTGACAAACACAACTTTCAATAATCTCACATTTTTAGATAATCATGCGGCAAATGGTGGGGGAGCCATTAATACAGATCATAATGTAAATGACAATAATTCATATTCCAATTCAAATTTCATCAACAATAGCGCTAAAAACGGTGGAGCATTTAACGGTTATGGATATTCCAATTATAACTCCTTTGAAACATGCGTGTTTATCAACAACTCCGCCGCTAATCATGGTGGTGCAATATACTATGCCAGAAATATAGACCGCAACACACTAGACGAATGCTTATTTTTCAACAACTCCGCTAAAGCTAACGGAGGAGCAATATACAGCTATAGAAATTCCAATAACAACACATACAATAATACAGTATTCATTGGTAACGTTGCTGGAAATAATGGTGGTGCAATTTACAATAGAGGATATTCAGATTCTGAAACCTATACTAATTGTGTTTTCATGAATAACACTGCACTTTCTGTTGATGGAGGCTGTATAAACGTTTTTGCAAATATGGCAGGGGTTGTTTTCGACAATGTCGTATTTATAAACAATAGCGCTGCAGGTAATGGTGGTGCAATAAATGTGGATGATGATGCAAAATATATCATTTTCTTTAAAACTGGTTTTATAAACAATACTGCAGGTAAAAATGGTGGAGCATTATCTTTTGTTAATTCAAAAAGGAACCTGTTTGATAATGCGGTCTTCCTTCAAAATCATGCAGATCTTGACGGCAGTGCAATTCACATCTTCAGAAATATGAGAGAAGATAAGTTCGTTAATTCTTATTTCATCAGCAACAATGCTAGTGGTGCTGTAATTGGAGTTAACACTACAGTCAATTCCACTTTTGAAGCAATATTTATTAACAACACCGGAAATGCAGTGATAATGCTTAATTCAGCAAACGGTACAAATATAAGCAGAGGAGTTTTCTTGGGAAATGATGTCGAATCAACAATTGCAATCAATTCACCAAGCAATTCAATCGTTAATGACAATGTCTTTTTAAATAAGGAATCTGCATATGAAATCAAATCAGACAAAGGACTCAATGCCGATTACAACTGGTTTGGAAATAATGCAACCAATTACAAAACAAAACCTAAGGTCATGGATGGAGTGGATTATGATACCTGGCTGTTTTTAAACGCAACAGCAAGTCCTGATAATATTGCTGTTTTCGATACTTCAAATGTTGTATTCCTATTGTATAACTATAATTCAACTTCAGAAAAGATAAATGAACATTATATTTTGGATTCTGTTAAATTAATGCTTACTGCAACAAATGGGCATGTTCACAGCAGTTTCGTGTCTTTAGGTGAAACTATTGAATTTGAATCAGAAACCAGTGGAATCGCTACTGTAACCGCAAAAATGGATGATGCAGAATACACAGTTAACATCACAGTCAATAAACTTCCTACACAATTGACAGCCAATCCGGTAACGGCAATTTTCAATGTTGATAAGGAAATGGTCATTACTTTAAAGGATAGTAACGGCAATGCAATTGGCGGCGCTGAGGTAACCGTCAATTTGAACGGTGCTAAAAAATACACAACTGATGATAATGGTCAAATCAAAGTATCCACCATAGGACTGGCTCCTAAAGCCTACACAGCCGAAATAGCATTCAATGGCGATGACAGATATGACCAGTCATCAGAATCCGTTAAGGTCACTGTCAAAAAGGCAACTCCGAGAATGGCTATCCATCAGAGAACATACAAGACAAATGTCAAGGTCAAAGCCTTTGCAGTTATCCTAAAGGACAATGTCGGAAAAGCTATCAGAAACACCAAAGTGGTTTTAAGAGTTGGCGGCATTAATTATTATGCAACAACCAATGCAAACGGAAAAGCAATCTTTAAAATCAGCAAGTTGAACAAGATTGGAACCTTCAAAGTTGCAGTGACCTATAAAGGAAACGGATACTACAATAAGCTGACTAAAACATCCATAATTAAGGTCATACCATTTTTCAAGACCATATCCAAAGGAAGCAAAAACTCAGCAATGGTTAAAAAGATTCAAAGGGCACTTAAAAGCAACGGATACTACCTTTCAGCTTATGGACATTATCTGATGGTTGATGGAATTTATCATGATTGGACTGTTAATGCAGTCAAACAGTTCCAGAAATCCAAAGGATTGAAAGTAACCGGTAAAGTGGATGAACTGACAGCCAAAAAACTTGGAATAATCAGGTAGGTAAAAAAATATTTTTACCTCCACTCTTTTCTTTTTTTTAAAGTTCATCGCAGATTTTTTTTTGTTAGCTATTGATTTTAACTGTTTTTTTTAAAATGAATTCATTTTTATGTGTGAATGCATATTGTTTTCAAAATATTTTTATTTTATTGTTTACATAGTTAATATTGTAAAAAGTGTTTTGTTTTTTAGGCACCGTTTTTTAATGGTGTTTTTGATATTGGGCAGTTTTATATTTTAATACACTTTAAAAACTGACAAAAAACTCTTTTCATGAGTCTTTTGCTGTAGATGGAGAATAATAATGAAATCTAAAAAGTATTTGTTGGTTGTTTTATCAATATTGATTTTACTCCTTTTTATTGGTTCGGCAAGCGCAGCTGATGCTAATGAAACAGATGTAATTTCCATTGATGAATCAACCAACCTGGAAAATAATTTATTATCTGCGGATAATAATGAAATAAGCAATGATGCTTTGAAAGCATCTAATGATGAATTATTAACTGCCGGAAATGACTGGTATGTTAATTCAAGTAAAGATAGTAGTGGTGATGGAAAAAGTGAAGGGTCTGCATTTAAAACAGTAAATGAATCTTTAAATGAAGCTCAGGATGGAGACACAATTTGGATTGCATCAGGAGAATACACCGGAAATGAGAATATAGGATTAACTATTACTAAAAATTTAAACTTCATAAAAAATGGGGATGGTGAAGCAATCTTTGATGCTAAAAACTCAAGTAATATTTGGACTGTTAACTCCACATCCATAAATATAACAGGCTTAACCTTTAAAAATGGAAATTCAACTAACGGTGGTGCAATTTACATTTCAAATGAAGTTAAATCCAATATAAACGCTACTTTTATTAATAATACTGCAGTAAAAAATGGTGGTGCTATCTATATTGTAAGTGGCGGTATTTCCGGTAATGTAAATGGTGTTTTTATTAATAACACTGCACCTACATGGGGTGGTGCTATCTATATTGATAGCGGTGGTATTTCCGGTAATGTAAATGGTACTTTTATTAATAACAAAGCGGGTGCGGGTGCTGCTATCTTTATTGCTGGTGATATTTCCGGTAATTTAAATGGTACTTTTATTAATAACACTGCATCTGGTCGGGGTGGTGCCATCTATATTTATAATGGTGATGCTTCTGGTAATGTAAACGGTACTTTTATTAATAACGTCGCAAATCAGGGCGGTGCCATCGCTGTTGGTGATGAGGGTAAGATTTCTGGTAATGTA
>NZ_CADCJB010000034.1 GCF_902801725.1 uncultured Methanobrevibacter sp.
TTCGTATAAAACAAAATTATATATAATAACAAATTAGATAATAATATCAATTCATAGATAACACATCCATGAATAAAAACATTAATAAAAGGAGATATTATGAAAGCAAACGCACAAAAAATAGCTGATGGAGTATACTGGATTGGTGTACTCGATTGGGACTTAAGAACCTATCACGGTTATACCTTAGACGGAACCACTTACAATGCATACATTGTATTTGGAGAAGATGAAGTAGCAATCATTGATAATGCTTATCCTGGAAAAACAAAAGAAATGATGGCACGTATCGATGACGCTTTTGCTCAAGAAGGAAGAGAAGTCAAAGTTGACTACATCATTCAAAACCACGTTGAAAAAGACCATTCCGGAGTTTTAGTGGACTTACACAAAAGATTCCCTGAAGCACCTATCTACTGTACCAAAATTGCAGTAAACGGATTGTTAAAACATTACCCAGCACTTGAAGGCGCTGAATTCATCACTGTAGGAACTGGAGACTCTTTAGATGTCGGTGGAAGAACATTAGCATTCCTCGATGCTTTCTTATTACACTGGCCTGACAGCATGTTCACCTTGCTTGCTGATGAAACCGGAATTTTATTCCCTAACGACGCATTCGGTCAACACCTCTGTTTCACCCAAAGATTCTCAGATGAAATCCCAGAATACGTCTTAATGGATGCAGCTCAAAAATTCTATGCAAACTTAATTACACCTCTTTCCAAATTAGTACTTAAAAAATTAAACGAAGTAGTGGAATTAGGCTTACTCGACTCCATTAAAATGATTGCACCATCCCACGGTCAAATCTGGACTGACCCAATGCAAATTATCGGAGCTTACCAAAACTGGGCTACCGGCGTATGTGAAGATAAAATCACAATCATCTACGATACAATGCACTACTCAACCCAGCAAATGGCTCATGAAATTGCAGAAGGTGCAATGTCTGAAGGTTACGATGTAGAAATCTTCTTCTTACACGAAGATGAAAGATCCGAAATCGTCAAAAGCATCTTAACAAGTAAAGGAATTGCTGTCGGTGATCCTACCATTAACGATGTACCATACCCAAGTATCGGAGACATCATGTACTACTTGAAAGGATTACTCTTTAACAGAACCGGAATTGTAAGAAAAGCAGTTACCTTCGGTTCAATGGGTGGAAAAGGTGGAACACCTGCTATGCTTGCTGAAGAATTAAACAACTACGGATTTGACGTGGTAGACACTCAAGAAATTACTTTCGTTCCAACTGCAGAAGAAGATGAAACAAGTTACGAGTTAGGTAAAAAATTAGCACAAGCATGTAAAGAGTTATAAATTCGGAAATTATATAAAATGTAAAAAATAATATACCTAATGGAGATTGATATTTATGGTAAAATACGAACATGAAATTGGAATTACAAAAGGAACTCCTGTGGAAAAATTTGTCGCAGGAAACTTTGAAGGAGAAACTAACGAAGTAGGTATTTACTTAGCTATGTCCAGACAAGCTTCCAGAGAAGGTTATGGGGAATTAGCTGAAGTATTTAAAAGATTAGCATGGGAAGAAGCTGAACACGCTGCAAGATTCTGTGAAATGAACGGAATCATCAAACCTACCCTCAAAGAAAACATCGAATGGATGATGGGTGGAGAAAAAATGGCTAACGCAGAAAAAAGAGAAGCTTCCGAAAAAGCTGAAGAAGCTGGAATCGAAACTGCTGCTGATTTCTTCCGTGAAAGTTCCAAAGACGAAGGTCGTCACTACAAAATATTAGAAGGAATCTTAGAAAGATATTTCTAGATTTAAAAATATGAAAGAATTTTACAATTCTTTCCCTTATTCTTTTTTTACAATATATGATTAATTAAATTAATTGAACTGGATAATCATGACTATTTTTTAACTGAAATTAACATTAACAGCAGGCTTTGAAAAAATAAAGTGTTTTAAAAAGTGAGCATATATATCATTAGAAAAAAAAGCCTGAAGTTACTTAAATTCAATCGTCAATGTTAAAATTCAAGTTGTTCAGCAATGCACATTTTACAAACTGCATTAGGAGATTCCAAATTGGCATCCTTGACCGGGCAATAGAATACGCCGTCTTTTTCTTCAACATATAGCGATCCTGGAAATGGAGTCCCAACCGGATGAATCGGCTCTTCAAGAATGAATGTGGTATAAATTGAAATTATTCCGTAAATCAATGGAAACTTTGTTTTTGAAGTTACGGATTCATTAATATGATATGATTTCAGGGTAGCAACCGCATCAATGAACTCTTCCTTGTCAATATCATGGTCATATTCATTGTCATCACCTGAAACATCCTTAATACGACCCAAAAAGTACTTGGCATAAACCTTATGGCTTTTATCCTTATAATTTTCCTGAACATATTTGCTTTCTTCTATCATCTCAGCATTAACTGCCATCAAATCAAATACTGATATAGATGAAGAATATTTCTTCAAAATATCTAAAACGGCACCACAGGAAACAGTCTCTTCACCTGAGGCCACATCCGAAAAGTCATCATACATCTCTAACGACAAGCTCATGAAATTCATCCCTTAACTAAATAAAACCAGCCACGATACTGAATACAATTACAATTGCAAATACTGCTGAAAGAGAATTAACAATAGGTTTATACTGATTTTCAGATAGCTTATAACTCAATAAGATTTCAAGCATGTATCCGCCATCCAGCGGTTTGATTGGAAGTATATTGAACAGGCCAATTCCCAAATTCAAAGTAAAAATCCATTGGAAAATTTCGGCCAGAGTAAACAGTGCCCAAGGAAGGTCGCCCATTGAATTGTCTTTAAGTTCAAAGTGTTTTGAAGCCTGTATTCCAAAGAAACCTACAGATTCGTTATTTGGATTCTTTCCCAGCACAACATTGTAATTTCCCTGGTCTGTTTGAACCGTCACGTTGTCGCCTGGAGAGAATGAGGAAACGATATCAATATAGTTTTGGGAATTATTAATCTTATTGCCGTCAATTGATTCAATAATCATACCCTGCTTTAAAATACCTTCAGACGGAGAATCACCTACAATCCTGCTGATTTCAATTCCATCTTCATCAAATAATGCAGGAATTTCATAAGATATGCCTGAAACTATCAAAAGAGCTATCAATGCCAAAGTGATATTTGCCATTGTTCCGGCGCCATAGACCCTGAGGCGGGAAATTCTGCTGGATTTTTTGAGCTCATCTTCATCAGGCTCTACAAATGCTCCAGGAAGTATTGCAACCAGCAAAAGCCCAACTGATTTTATGGGAATTTTTTCCCCGACAGCCTGAATTCCATGTGAAAATTCATGTACAATCAATACAGTGGCTAAAGCAATGAAACCTGATAAGAACGGAACATATATGGGTGATCCAGGTATTTCGACACCAGGAAGTACAATCGAAACGCTTGGAGTATCGAAAACCGTTTGAAGAGAACTAAACAATATCCATGCCATTGCAACCATGCCAATATAGCAGACAACAATACCAACATTCATATACCATTTCCAGAATGTTGGAGAAAAATTAGAGATTTTTGAAATAATCCCCCTCAGCTTATCAGTTTTCCACATGATAATCGGGAAATTGATTTCAAAACCGTGATTGGTCAGTTTACTTTTTAATGTTAGAGCCAATATCCAGATAATAAAGAAAGCTATCAAATAATAGTAGATACCATTCATTAAAATACACCTTTAACTACCAAAGTAGTGAATCAAAGAAGACAACGTCAACTATATCATCCTTTTGATATCCTTCATCGTTTTCATCTATTATGATATAGCTGTTCGCCTCAACCATTGACCTAATAATGCCTGAACCCCTGTTCAGCACATGTTTTGCATGATCATCATCAGATGTTGCACGAATAAAATCGCACCTTCCAAGCTGTGAAGGTATCTTAAGCTGAGATATCCTTTTAACAACATGGAAATCAAATGACCTTCCCTGCATTTCAAATAGGTATTTTCTTGCAAACATGTCAAACTGGCTCATGGCAGCAACAGGCTGACCTGAAAATGTAAACACCATAGTATCATTAACGATTCCAGCTCCGGCAGGTTTGCCTGGCCTAATGGCTACACCATGGAACAATATCTCACCAATCTTGTCAACAGCATCCAAAACGACATCGCCTTTACTGATGGCTGTTCCTCCTGTAGTCATTACAACATCATAATCCTCACATGCGTTTGATATTGCAGATACAACTTCATCAAATGAATCTCCTGCATGAGTCAAATCTGCAACGGCTCCTGAATCCTCTACCATTGCCTTGATAGTAAACTGATTGGAATTGATAATTTTTGCTTTGTCTATTTCCTCCTTGGTAGGCTCGACCAGCTCATTGCCTGTTATGATAATCATGACTTTAGGCTTTTTGAACACTTTTACGGTATCATAACCTGCTGATGCAATCAAACCCATCTCCTGATATCTGATAAATGTATTTTTGGAAAGGATCTTTTGACCTTTCTCGATGTCCTCAGATTTTGGGCTGACATTTTCGCCGGGAGTTACCTGAGAGAAAATTGTTAACTCATCACCATCGGTTGTAGTGTATTCCTTCATAATGACGGCATTAGCACCATCAGGGATAGGTGCTCCTGTAGCTATAACGATTGCTTCATTTTCACCGACAGTTTTGGAAGAAAAATCTCCTGCACCGATAGCATCAACTATTTTTAATTTTTTAGGAGCGGATTGGGAAGCACCAAATGTATTTTCACCAATTACTGCAAAACCATCCATTGCAGATTTGTCAAACGGTGGAGAATCATGAAAAGCCATGATATCTTCAGCCAAAACCCTTTTATGGGATTCTGCAATAGGAATTTCTTCAATATCAGTAACCTTTTGATTATCGCTGATTAATTTTGATGCATTTGATAGAGACTCCAATTTAGATAAGAACATTAAAATACTCCCCCAAGCAATTTATGCCATATACTGTTCGATTACTCCATGATATGCATCATTTAAATCATCAAAACTGAACTCATGACCGTTAATATTAAATGAGTTGCCTTTTACCTCACCGATTACTTCAACATCCACATCGATTTTAGATAAAATGTCATCAACTGCATCCGCTTTAACAGTTAACAGGTACCTTCCATGGCTTTCTGAGTATAGCAACTGGATTTTATCCAATTCTTCATCAGTCAATTCAACTTCACAGCCTAATCCTGACTTGATGAACATTTCTGAAAGTGCTACAGCCAAACCACCTGCGGATACGTCATGAACAGCAGTAATATTTTTGTCTTCATCCTCATCAATCAATTTCAATACGCATTGACCGTTGGCCACTTCATCTTCAATCCTAATTCTTGGAGCAGTTCCTATTTCCAAACCGTGTATGGTTCTGTGATATTCAGAACCGGTCAATTCATCATAAGTCTTACCGATTAAAAGGATTTTATCCCCTTCATTTTTAAAGTCCATAGTTCTGATGTTTTTAATGTTTTCAACACCAATTACACCAACAGCCGGAGTTGGATTGATTTTGATTCCTTCAGTCTCATTGTAGAAACTTACATTTCCGCTTATGACTGGAGCATCGAATTTTTCGGCCACCAAACTCATTCCTTCAATAGCTGTTTTGAATTGCCATAAAATTTCGGGTGTTTCAGGATTTCCGAAGTTTAAGCAGTCCACAACTGCATATGGAGTAGCTCCCATTGAAATGACATTCCTTATAGCCTCTGCAACACATCCTCCTGCTCCGTCAAATGGAGACAATTTTGTGTGGATTGTATTTGAATCTGTAGTAAGTGCAATAGCTGTTTCATCATCAATTCTAAGTACTGCAGCATCATCGCCAGGTTTTACAACAGTTCTAACTTGAACCTCATGGTCATATTGTTTGTAAACCCATTCTTTTGATGCGATGTTTGGGCTGGACAATAATTTTGGCAAGGATTCATAAACTCCAGGTTCTTTTAAGTCAGGTTTTTGAGTATCTTCTGGGATTTCAGCGATTGGTCTGTCAATTGAAGGAGGGTCTGCAAGCAATATTGTTGGAAGATTTGCAATTTCATCCCCTTCATCAGAAATAATCATGTTGTTTCCTTCAATGACTTCCCCTATTACTGATGAAACGATTTCATGTTTGTCACAGATTTTTTGAGCAAGCTCAACATCCTGAGGGTTTATGACAAATACCATCCTTTCCTGAGACTCTGAAAGCATGATTTCATATGGAGTCATTCCTGTTTCCCTTAAAGGAATTGCACGTAGGTCAACCAATGCTCCGTTTTCAGATGCATCCACCAGTTCTGAAATACAACATGTTAGGCCTCCGCCTCCCAAATCCTTAACTCCACTAACTTTAATTTTTTCCATTATTTCAAGTGAAGCTTCTAAAACTCTTTTTTTGGTAAATGGATCTGCTACCTGAACCGCAGGTCTGTCTTCGGTTTCAGAATCTGAAGTCAATTCTTCGGATGCGAATGTTACACCATGAATTCCGTCACGACCTGTAGTTCCACCCATTAAGAGAAATACGTCTCCAATATTTGGTGCCTGAGCACGAACAATGTTTTTCTTTTCAACAAGACCGACACACATTACGTTTACCAACGGATTGGTTCTGAATGATTCATCAAATTCTATTTCACCTGCAACAGTTGGAACCCCTACACGGTTTCCGTAATCGGAAATTCCCTTTACGACATGTTCAAAGAGGTATCTTGATTTTTCATCCTCTTCAAGAGGACCAAATCTAAGTGAATCCAAAAGTGCAATAGGCATTGCTCCCATTGAGATGATGTCTCTTAATATTCCACCAATACCTGTACCTGCACCACCGTATGGTTCAATAGCTGATGGGTGGTTGTGAGATTCCATTCCTACAGCTAATGCATATTTATCTGTTACACTTACAAGTCCCGCATCGTCTCCAGGACCTAAAATGATATTTTCTCCTTCGGTTGGGAATGCTCTTAGGAAAGGTCTGCTGCTTTTATAGGAACAATGTTCTGAAAACATTACGTCAAGCATACCTTCTTCAAGTTCATTCATTTTCCTGCCAAGGATTCCTTCAATATATTCAATTTCAGAGTCAGCTAAAGTCATGATAACACCCTAATTTTTAATTGAAATAATTACTTTTTCTCCTTCAATATCCCATTCTTTTGTATAAACGTCAGAATCTTTACTGCATTGTTCAGTATCAGAAATTATTAAGTTTTTAGCTCTGATTTCATGAGAAATAAATTCCGCTTGAGGCACTATTAAATCTTTAAATTCTTCAGATGTTTCAACAGTGACATTAATGTTTGCCTCAACATCAAGGTCCAATTCCTTCCTCATGTCCTGAACCCTTCTTATAAGTTCACGGGCCATCGCTTCCTGCTTGATTTCTGGAGTTATATTTGTGTTTACAAATACATTTCCTCCATCAAATTCAGATGAAACGAAATCATCCGGAAGCTCTGAATCGAACAATACTTCTTCAGAGGACAATTCAATTCCTTCGATAGTAACACTACCATTAGCCTCCAAATCTGCCTTGATTTGATTACCATCAGCTGTTTTTAAACCTTTAACAACTTTTCCCATGTCTCCTTTAAGCTTAGGGCCTAAAATCTTAAGGTTTGGTTTTGCATTAAATGATAGCTTTTCAAATTCGCTTGCGCATAAAACATCTTTGGTATTGGACTGGTCTTTAATAATGTCCTTCAACTCTTCAATAGCGTTTAATATATCCTCATCCTGAGATACGACAGTGATGTCAGATACTGGCCATCTGAGTTTATATTGTGCCATGTCACGTGCCTTAATGGATGCTTCAATCACGTCACGTACAACATCCATTTTAGCTTCCAATTCCTCATCAATTAGCTCTTCATCATATCCCCAATCATTCATGTGAATACTTTCCGGAGCTTCTGGGTTTACACCTCTTACAAGGTTTTCATAGATTTCTTCTGAAACATGAGGAGCTATTGGACATAATACTGAAATTAATTTGACAAGAGCTGTGTATAAGCTGTAATATGCTCCCAATTTGTCAGGATCATCGCTTTCAACCCAGGTTCTTCCACGAATGAGTCTTACATACCAGCGGCTTAAATCCTCCAGGATGAAATTATTGATTTTTCTTGTAGCCTTGTGGAAGAATAAGTCATCCAAATCTTTAGCCACTTCTTTTACCAAGGTATTTGCTTTTGAGATAATCCATTTATCTTCAGCCCTTAAAATCATAGCATCTTCGGTTAATTCCATTGGATTGAAGTCATCTAAAGACATGTAAGTTGTTGAAAATACGTATACGTTCCATAAGATGTTGAACATCTTGTTGATGTTAAGGATTTCCTCCCATACGAATTTCAAGTCATCCCATGGTTTTGAAGCCCATAATAAATAGAATCTTAAAACATCCGCACCATATTTTTCTATTACTTCTTCGGGAGATACGACATTTCCTAATGACTTGGACATTTTGTTTCCGTTTTCATCCAATACAAATCCATGCATCAATACTTTTTGGTATGGGCTTTTACCCATTGAAATTACTCCAGTTCCTAATTGTGAATAGAACCAGCCTCTGGTTTGGTCATGACCTTCTGTAATGAAGTCATATGGGAACCAGTCTGCGAATTTTTCTTTCTCTTCCGGATAATATAGGGATGCCCATCCGGCAACTCCTGAGTCTATCCATACATCAAGCACATCAGGAATTCTTCTGATAGCTTTTCCACAGCCGTCACATTTTACTTCAACTTCATCAACATATGGCCTGTGGATAAGATCTGCATCGCTTACATTGATTTCATTTAATGATTCTGATTTTAACTCATCCAGAGAACCTATAACCTTCAGTTCTCCACAATCAGGACATTCCCATATAGGAATTGGAATACCCCAATATCTTTGTCTTGAAATTGTCCAGTCACGGGCATTATCTACCCAATCATGGAATCTGCCTTCTCCAGCCCATTTAGGTATCCATTCGACTTCTGCAATTTCATCCAACATTTTTTGTTTTATTTCTGTTACTTTCAAGAACCATTGTTTTGTAGCACGATAAATAATAGGAGTTTTACATCTCCAGCATACACCGTATCTGTGTTCAATAGTTTCAACACGATACATTAGGTTTTTATCCTGTAAATCTTCAATAATTTGTTGATTTTCTTCTTTTGTGAATTTGGTTGCATATTTTCCTGCATCCTCTGTGAAACATCCATCTTCACCAACAGGACAGAAAATCGGAAGTCCATTTGCCTGACCTACTTCAAAATCATCCGGACCGTGTCCTGGTGCTGTGTGAACCAAACCTGTACCCTCACCAAGTTCTACGTGGTCTCCAGGTAGGATTGTATGTACTTTTTCTATTTGTGAGTCAAATTCCATTTGTTTTGGAATTTCATCTGCTAAAATATAATCATAAGTCTTGCCAATTAAATCCTGACCTTTGACTGTTTTGATGATTTCATACATCACTTCTTTCTCTTCGATGATTTTATCTTCCTCATCCTCATTTTCAGCAGGTATTTTGGTTCTGTGGATTTTAATTCTTTTTCCTAAAACATCTTCCATCAGGTTTTCAGCTAAAATATAGGTTTCACCGTCTTTTGAAACATAAACATAATCGAATTCAGGATTTGCACAGATTGCAAGGTTTGCAGGAAGTGTCCATGGAGTAGTTGTCCAAACTAAAAAATAAGTGTCCTTTTCACCGGTTACAGGGAACTTAATATAGATTGATGGGTCAACTTTTTCCTCATATTCAATTTCTGCTGCAGCAAGTGCTGTTCCACAGTGAGGACACCAGCTGATAACCCTTTGGTCATTTACAAGCAAATTCTGTTCGTTTGCCCTTTTAAGTGTCCACCATGATGACTCCATATATTTTGGGTCAAGTGTCATATACGGGTCGTCCCAATCCATCCAGACACCCAGCTGGTCGAATTGCTGTTCCATTGCTACCTTGTTTTCAAGGGCAAATTCCCTACATTTATCGACGAATTTATCGATACCTATTTCTTCAATTTCCTGTTTTGATTGAATATCCATCAGGTGCTCTACCTTATTTTCGATTGGAAGACCGTGCATATCCCATCCAGCCTGACGTCTTAAGCTGAATCCGTTCATGGATTTGTATCTAAGGTATGAATCCTTAATAACCTTATTCCAGGCTGTACCTAAATGTATTTTACCGCTACAGTATGGAGGCCCATCCAAAAATGAGTATCTGGGACCTTTTTCTCTAAGCTCGTTGACTTTTTTGAAAGTTTCTTCCTGTTTCCAGAATTTTTGAACTTTCTTTTCTATTTTATCGTGATCGTATGATTTATCTGCCTCTTTAATTGGCATTTTAACTCCTCAAAAGTAATAGTTTATAATATGTATCTTTTTGTTTTAGATAATAAATAAAGGTTATTGTAATTTTTGAATATTTTAAAAATCTAAAAGATTTAAAAATAAATTAAAAGCGGAAATCGTGAATTTGAAATGAAGTTTTGCGAGAATCAAGCAATATTATGTAAAAAAAATAATATGAAAAAAATAAAATTGATATAAAATAATAACCTAACTAATAACATGGGATTTTATAGAAAGTACAATACAATTATTAGAACTGTCGATAATTTCATTAAATTATACAAGGTCTCTAAAAAAAGCAAATCTAAGAAAAAAGATGATAAAAAATGAGAATTATTTATCTAATTGATTTTAACTGCCCATATTCCTATATTGGACTTGAAAGAATTAAGAAAGCTTGCAAAAGTCTCAATTTGGATGTCGAATGGGAAATGAAACCTTTTGAACTTGAGCCTGAAGCAGGAAAAAGACCTACCATAAGCATTACTGAAAGATATGCCGACAAATATGACCTCTGCGAGGAGGAAGCATCAGAGAGAATTTCAGAAATTGAAAAAATTGCACTTGATGACGGATTGAAAATCAATTTCAAAGAGATTAAGCTTACAAGCTCAAAGGATGCTCTCAGATTAACAAAATTCGTGCAAAGCAACTATCCGGAAATGACTTTAGACCTTGTAGATAAAATATTTTATTCCAATATGGTTAAAAATGAAAATATTGCTGATATAAACATTTTAACCGATATCGCCATTTCATGCGGATTGGATGAAAGCGAAGCTCGAAAAATACTTGAAAATAATTATTACAACATAGAAATTTTCCTTGATATGGAAGAAGCTATCTCAAATGGAATTACATCAACACCCTGCTTTATTTTAAATGAAAAGGAAGAAAGACTAATAATTCCAGGAGCATTTTCAACCGAAGAGTTTGAAATTGCCCTTAAAGATTTTACTGACGGCAATATTAAATCCAAAACCTATGGATTTGGAACATTGTGAAAAAAGCATATAAAACCTATTAAACTTTTAATAAAAATTATTTAAATAAAATCTAAAACTAATTTTTTTAAAAATAAAAGGGTGTTAAAAATCTCTGTAGTTAACACCCCCATTTAATCTAAAATTATTTCAACAATGTGTTTGAATGCTTCATTTGATTCTGAAACCAATGGATAAATGGCATAAACATGAGTCATTTCTTCACCAACATTAAGTTCAGCATCAACACCATTATCTTTAAGTTTGTTATAGAATTTTACGACATCCGGATAGAATATTTCATGAGTTCCTACGAAGAGTGTTGTTTTTGGAAGATTATCTACTTCACCAAAGAGCGGACTTACTTTATAGTCTTTTGAATCAAGTTCGGCTGCCCATGTTTCGCCCATTTCACGCAGTCCATCCACTCCAAGCATTGGATCAAATTCCACATCATCATAATCACCAGACATTGACACATCAAGCCAAGGAGATATTAAAATTAAGTTTTCAGGCTGAGGCAAATCAATAACGGCCAAATGTTCAGCAAATGCTGCGGACAATCCTCCTCCAGCAGAATCTCCCATGATTATGATAGGCTTATTTATTTCAAGCAAATGCCTATATAACTTTTCAACGATTTCGTAGGTTTCTTCATATGTATGGTTTGGAGCAAGCGGATATATTGGAGCAAATACGCATGCATTAACCTTTTTTGCAAGTTTATCGCAGAAATTAATGTGAACAGACTTAATCTCGTTAACATATATTCCTCCATGAAGATATATGACCAAACGTTCACTGTCTTCAACTTCATTAAAGATTACCATCTGGCATCCAAACATGTCTTTCGTTTCAACCTTAGTGCGATATATTCCTTTTGGTATTTTATAAGGTTCATCTTCTTCAAGAGAACGCTCCTGCATATGTTCATCAGCTTTATCGGCATCATCAACATATTCACGATGCTTTTTATCCAGTGCAATTTCCACAATCTTTGACATTCTTGACATTTTTTTACACCACAAATAATTTTTAAATCAATTTAATCCCTTTTCTTTTCAAACCATGCTTCAGACCTTGTACGGGCATTTTCACGTATGTTCAGGTAGAAGAATGAATAATCACATCCATGATAACTTGCCGGTCCAAAAACATGTTCTATAGCTTCAAGTCCCATAAGTTTTGATATTGCATATTGTTCAAATTCAGGATTCATCACCATAACTGAACCTCTTTCAAGGTCAATCACTGCATCTGCTTTTATAGGTAATTCGTCCATTCCATCATCTGCCAAATGTGGCACGAAAGTTCCAAGATTTAGCTCTGCATCTGCAGGTGTTTCATCAACACGCCAATTAAGCGGATTTATTGAAATTGCACCTGGAGAAATAACAAGTGAGTCCTTACCTTTGTTTGCAGGTCCTTCAGTATTCCATGAAACAACAACTCCCAAATCATCGGCAGTTTGTGCTGCTTTGATGTGCGGGTTCTCCTCCAGATATTTCTTAGTTAAAGAGTCACCAATACAATATGCAGCAATCATGTTTTCATAGTACTCAGGATGCTCTTTCATATATTCGGACAAAACCATGTAACATAGCCTTGATCCCTGTGAATGCCCTGCAAAGAAATATGGCCGTCCATCATTCAAATTTTCAAAATAATAATCCAAAGCAGCATAGACATCGGTTCTTGGTTCTGCCCATTCAGCGTTATATACTTCCTCAAAACTCATCATTGGAAGTTTTAATCCATTCACCTGCCTCCAGTATGGGGCAAAGATATTTGCAATACCCTCAAATGCAGTGGCTTCATGAGCAAAATTAAGTTTTGCCCCTTCCACCATGGATGAATTGTCAATGTCACAGATGATATCAGCTTCGGGGTCATTACAGCTTGAAGGATAAAGAAATATCAAATCTACTGATTTATCTAGGTTTTCCGGTAGTGCTAGCCAATGTTTATTTTCTGAATAATCTGGCGCAGTTCCTATAAATGGTTTTTCAAACATTATTTTCCTCCTAATTCATATATTGGATGGTCTGAAGTGATGTAATTTAAAATTAAAGTAACTATAAGGCAAAAAAATAGATGATATTGAAATCATTCATCACCATATTTTTCGCTGTATTCTTCTTTAATATGTGCTTCTAGTTTCTTTCAACCATCTCTTGTTTATTACTAATTTCTTTTCTTGTTTTTTGATTTAGCGATATTCTATAGATTCATCTATTTTTTCTTTAAATGTCTATTTTTATTCATCTTAAATAAATTTTACCTTATATTAATACATATTTATATGATTACATTAATTAATAGTTTTTACTATTTTTTTATTATTTAAATCATTATTATAGTGAGATGATAATTTCGGTTTAAGAAAGTACTTGAAATTGGGTTTGATTTTTGAGTTTACCCCTTGTATAGTGCAGAAGCAGTATCCTAATTGCAGGAATATATTTAATAGCATTCGGATTTGTTCCATTATTATTTGTATGTTTTTTTACGAGACGAAAGCAAAAATTATAATAAGCCATTAAACCTTTAAATACTTAAAAACAAAAAGATAAACCTATGATTTTGAATAAAACAACCAATGAATTAATTAATATCAAAATAACATATGCAAATAATTTTTTCAATCGATTTAAAGGATTGATGATGAAAAAGGATATTGACTTTGCAATATTATTCTTAAACCTGAAGGACTCATCAATACACACCCATTTTATGAGATTTGAAATTGATGTCTATTTTTTAGACAAAAATAAAGTGGTATTTGAAAAAACAAGTCTAAAGCCCTGGAAATATTATAAACCTAAAAAACAGGCAAAATATATTTTAGAAACTAAAAAGGATATGTTAAAAATAAAAATAGGAGATGAACTAGATTTTATCTAGAATTTCATCCGGAGTTTCAAATATTTGAATATTGTCAATGCTTTCCAATTTACGGGTATTTTCAATGTCAATGTCCCTCATATATATTGTAATAATTTTTCCTTCCGAAATTGCATCATACGGACATGAATTTCTGCACAATCCGCAACCTATACATTTCGTAAGGTCAATTTCTGAATGGGGGATAATAGCTCCCTGTTCACATGAAAGAGCAGCTACACAATCATCACAGTTCTGACATTTAGACAGTTCAATTTTAGAAGGTAGAACCGTATCAACAGGTCCCGGATGGATGTCTACAGGCACCATATACACTGGAACGGCACCTTTCCCAGATTGTGCAACGACATTTGTAACCAATGTGTCGGCAATTCCATAGACAATCTTTGAAACTGTATTTGCTGTAGCAGGCGATACTATTGTCAGGTCATATTTTCCTAAAGATAGGCGGCCAGTAATTGGATATGAAAATTTCTGGTTTGAATCAGTGGCTAATTCACGATATTTTCCGCCTGTCAAACGTTCAACACGTTCATAAAGTCCATACATCTTAAGAACTTCTTCTGCAGCACCTGACAAAAATATTGTGACTTCATGTTCATCGGCCAGTTTTTCGGCCAATTGAACAGATTCACGCAGTAAATGACCAGCTCCAGTAAATGCAAATGCGATTCTCATTTTAATCTAATCTGTGATATCTATAAGCTTCCCTGTCTGAAAATGCATAATCGAGTTTTGTGTATTGGTTCATGAATTCAGCAACTTCATCAGCAATATCTTCCTTATCTACGGCTACACGTTTAATGAATTCAGCAACTTCATCCATTTCTTTTTCTTTTAAACCTCTTCTGGTAATTTCCTGTGTACCTATACGGATACCTGACGGATCATCGGAATTGTCACGGTTATCTCCAGGCAGGAGGTTTTTGTTTAGAATTACATTGTTGTCAGCCAATTCTTTTGCGATATCGGATGCTGATCTGATGTTGGTTAAGTCAACGGCAATTTGGTGGGATTTTGTGAATCCTAAGTCTTCGCATAATACATTGAATCCTCTTTCATACAATGCCTGACCTAATGCCTGTGCATTTTTAATGATTTGTTTTGCGTAAGCTTCACCGAATTCCAACATTTCTGCGGTTGCAATACCTAAACCGAGCAAGTGGTGTAAATGGTGGTTACTTACAACACCAGGGAATACTGCATTGTCAATTATATGTTCATTTTCTTTATGTGAGAGAATAATTCCTCCTTGCGGACCAGGGAATGTCTTGTGTGTACTTCCCATCATCAGGTCAGCCCCTTCTTTTAAAGGTTGTTGGAACTGTCCTCCTGCAATAAGACCTAAAACGTGAGCTCCATCGTACATGATAGTAGCTCCAACTTCATCAGCAGCTTCACGAGCTTCCTTAATAGGATGCGGGAATAAGAATAAGCTTCCACCGAATAAAACGATTTTTGGTTTTTCTTCCAATATCTTTTTGTTCATTGCGTCGATGTCAATGTTCATTATGTTTTTGTCCAATGGGTGGAAAACTGTTTTTAGACCATGGATTCCTGCAGCACTTACATCAGCGTGGGAAATGTGTCCTCCTGATGGCACTTCCAAAGCCATTACTTTATCACCAGGTTTTGAAAAACCAAAGAAAGCTGCAAGATTTGCTGTTACTCCTGAAACAGGTTGAACATTTGCATAATCACAGTCATAGAGTTCACAGGAAAGTTTTTTGGTTTTATCCTCAATCAAATCTATGTATTGGCATCCTTCGTAAAGTCTTTGGAATGCCTGTCCTTCAGCATATCTGTGAGCAAAATCAGTTGCAACAGCTTCAGTTACTTCTAAACTGGTAACGTTTTCAGAAGCAATCATATTAATACTGTTTCTCATATATTCAGTATGTTCTTTTGCGATTTTTTCAAAGTTTAAAATTTCGTCATGATAATTAGCCATTTACTACACCTAATATCCAATTAAATATTTATGATTTAATTTTTGTTTATCTTCTAATATAAGAGTTATGAAAGTCAGCTATATTTCAAACTGATTTTCAATACTGAAATAACATAGACCATCATGACAAATGCAATGACTAAAAATAGGAATCCGCCGACAAATATGGACATTACTCCAAAACCATCTACAAGAAATCCGCCTATTGCTATACCAATTGCTATTCCACCATTCAATACGCTTAAAAATATTCCGTTTGCAAGTTCAGGACTTTTAGGCAACAGCGATGTTTCAATATACTGGATGAGGTTATAGCCCATTCCGTCAAGAATGCCAAAGATCAATATTAAAATCAAAACGGCAGCCAAATACTTTGCAAAGAAATACAATAATACGAATACCAAAGCACATACTATATGAAAAACGATTAATGTAGCCTTGTCCCTAAGGACTATTAGTTTTCCTCCAAGCCAGGTTCCAAAAATTGAGAATAGTCCATATGCTAACAGAACCATGCTTAATTTGTATGTGTGAATTTGACTTACAGTCTGGAGGAAATATGGAATGTAGTTGTAAACGATGCTTGCGCCGATTGGCATCATCACTATTCCTATTGTCGATAAAATGAATTTTTTAGATTTCAAACTTGAAAAAGGCACTTCATAGCTTTTCGATTTTCCAGGAATTTTTGGGAAAAATATTAAAATCAGAAGCAATGTCAAAAAATTAATTGAAAAAATCCAAATCATTGCAATCTTATATCCAAATATCGTACCGAAACCTGTTGTTATTGGAAGACCAATGATACTTCCAACAGAAATTCCAAGCAAAATCTTAGTTATATAATCCTGTTTTTGATTGACAGGAGCAATTTCTTCACAAACTGTTAATGCAAGTGAAATGAACGCCGGATATACGACAGCTGAAAGAATTCTGAATATTGAAGCTATCAAAATACTGTCTGTAAAGATAATAATGAAATTGGATATTGCAAAGATTCCCAATATAAAAGAAAATGTTTTCTTTCTTTCATACTTTGAAAATAAGATGGGTATGAACAGCCCACTTAGCGCAATCGTGAATGTAAATGAACTGACATATAATCCGGAAATAGAAATTGATGTATTAAAATACTCGGATATTTGAGAAATGATGCCTATTATGCTCAAAGGAGTATTTATACCAAAGGTAGACAACATCAAGATATATAAAAGCAGTTTCGGATTATACTTCATATTTTCAATTCCTTAATAACAATAGTTATGTTAAAAATAGCATATAAATCTTGAGAAATTAAAGGAACAGGAAAAATTAGAAAAAATATCAGTAAATCAAAAAAAAAAGAAAAAAAAGAAATAGAGAAATTAATCTCTAAATCTATTTACCTATGTCTTCAAGAGCAGCACTGATTTGTGCCATAATTTGCTCGGTTTTGAAGTGTTGTTGGTTCATAGCACCGGATGGACATGCACCTACACAAGTTCCACATCCTTTACATAATGCGGAGTTAATTTGTGCAAATTCTTTTCCACCTACACCGGTTGCAATAGTAATTGCTGCGAATGGACATAATTCAACACATACTTGACAAGCACCACAAACAGCGTCGTCGTTGGATGCAATAATAGGTTCGATTTCTACTTCTCCTTTAGCCATTGGGATTGCTGCTCTGGATGCTGCAGCTGAACCTTGTGCTACGGAGTCAGGAATATCTTTAGGACCTTGTGCTACACCAGCAATGTAAACACC
>NZ_CADCJB010000035.1 GCF_902801725.1 uncultured Methanobrevibacter sp.
AATCGAATCCCAATAGCAGTAACATCTGCCAGGATCAAACAGAATTGAACACATAACAGACATAATATAAGTATAAAGTATTATGAAGTACGCTAAAAATATAGACGAGTATTACACTAAACTAGTTTGTAACTAATTCACCACATACTACAAAACCAACATCATACTTGAGAAAATTCAAGTACTCACAAAATGTATAGCTACATGCGGAAAAGCAACCATCATAGTTAAAATTGTTCCATACAATATAACTTAGGTCATCGCCATAAAACACATAGCACATCTAATAGGCAAAGAAATTTTATTAACAAATTCAATTAAAAAATATTGCAAAAAATATTAGAAAATTAAAATAATAATTTAAATCAAATATTAAAAACAAATACTCATGATAAAAGCAGATATTAGTAAAATAAACTTTTTAATAGATTTAATTATAAAATTTTTAAAAACGCCTAAAAAATAAAATAAAAAAAAATAATTTCGTGAAAATAAAAAATAAAAAATAATAATCAGGTTTGGAGGCAATGAAAACCTTGACCCAATGTTCTCATATATAAATGTAACTATTAATTATCTGAAAATCATGTTTTTTTACGAATAACAGAAATAATTCTTGTTAAACTTCTATGCATTTTAATCCCATATTGTTCAACAATTTCGAAACCTACCTCATCAGCCATAGGTTGCAAATCCACATAATGAGGACTTGCCATGCACAGATAAGCATCGTCCCTCATATTATCATAAATCGCCTTGAAAAATTCCTTGAAGATATCATCACCGTCAATATCTCCTGTAGTAGTCGAAATTCCATATGGAGGGTCTGTGACAACTGCCGCCACTTTTTCATACATCTTAAGTTCGCGAACGTCAAGATTGAATGTCCTATAATCTGTAATTCCATAATGTTCAAGATTAATGGCAGTTCCGTTTTTCATTTTCCAGTAAATGTCTGAACCTGCAACTTTGCATCCTATTATTCCAGCCTCAATAAGTATTCCCCCGGTTCCGCAAAACGGATCAAGAACCAAATCACCTGCTGTAACCCTTGATAGATTAACCATGCACCTTGCCAATTTAGGACTCATTGATCCTGGATAGAAAAATGGTCTTTTATGGGGTTTGCTATTTTCAAAATGCTTTTTATTTAATTTGATTTTTTCAATAGCAACGTATACAACATCTCCAAATGCAACAATCCTTACCAGGGATTTCGGTTTTTTAAGGTTTACCTTTATGTCATCACAATTTTCCAATATAAGTGAACCGACCTTCCTTTCAGTTGCTACAGTATCGATATCGGAATGGAATCTTTTTACTCTTACTGCAAATGTCTCATTGATGTAATCCGACCAGTCAACTGATGAAACATCCTCATCCAGTCTGTCAACTGATGATTTCAAGATAATCTCATGAACCTCATGGGTATAACCTAACCTTTTTGTGAGAATCTCATAATAGCTGTCACATTTGTCATCAGATATATCTTTTAAAATGACCAAGCCGTCTGTAACAACACTGAGGTTAGCTTCAATATTTTCACAATCCATTACTGCCTTCAGTTCTGCTATAGGCAGTTCCGGATGTTCCTGAGACTGTATACATAGTAATTCCATTATAATTCACCAAAACAAACAATAATTAAAATAATGCCAGTTATAAAAATAGACTTTCCTATTTTTTGAATTTATCGAAATGCCTTCTTATTACCTTTTCACTAGAGTTATCAGCATTTTCCGAATTATGCTGAGCATTTTTTCCATCATCATTATAATGCATTCCAGAATCATTATCATGATAGTAATTATCATCATATGAATAATCATTCCTTACTTCATCATAATAACTTCCATCATCATATGGTCTGGAAGGTTCTTCATACCTATCTGATTCGAAAGATTTCCTTTCAGCACCATAAAAACTATCATCATAACCTCTAGAAGGCTCTTCACGCCTTAAATCAGCCCTCAAAGGATTCTTCTCAACTGTAATATATTCATCGTTATAAGGTTCATATTCATATTTTTTACGGGAAGTTTCCTCATAGCCAAAGTCGTTGGGATAATATTCATATTCTCTTCTTGGAGGATTGTCCTTTTCACGGCCAATAGGAGTAATCGGTTCAAATTCGTCATAATACTCATCCCTTTCAATATAACTATCATCAGTTTGGAAATTCCTTTCATATGATCTGTCTTCATTCAAATAAGACCTCGGCTCATTATAACCCCTACGGTTGACCATGTTTGAAAAAATAATGTCCTCAATTTCTGAAGGATTTGATATTGCTGACAGTTCCATCTGATTATTGTCATATGCACTGAATATAGAGATTGAACCTACATTAAACATCCTGGCAACAATGCTTTGGGAAGTATTTATATCCTGAATAGATGCATAAGGCATGTAATTTTTCTTAGTGGACAATACGCCGGATTTGATTATAACCCTTGATTGAGTCAGTGTGTATTCCTTGGAATACCATCCAATAAGCTGCCAGATAATATAAACTATAATGATAAGAATGACAACGAAAAATGCAATTGCAGTATATCTTGTTATGGGAAGTTCGATATGAGATATCAAATAGACCTGCATTTCACCAATGAATTTGATTGCCATTGAAGAAAGCATCAGTGCAATAATCAATAAAACAACACCGAAAATAGCCTTTTTACATCCGAAAAGCATATTCGGTTTTGTCTGATAAAGAATTCTCTCATTTCTCAAATCATCATTTTTATCAAATAACATAATATTATAATATTAGAATTTCTTTTAAATAAAGTTTTACAAAAAAAGATTGAAAAAATAAGCCTCAGCTCGCCCATCATTCATCACATATCAGAGCTCATAGGGTTCATCATAGGCTTATTATATATTAAAATTAACCGAACATTACTCCGGCTTCAGTTTTGAACAATTCGTCTTCTTTGGATTTGCTCATTACTTTGTCAATAGCATCCATAAAGTCAGCTACAGTAACCTTATCACGTTTTTCACGAATTGCAAACATTCCTGCTTCAGTACATACTGCCTTTAAGTCAGCACCTGAAAGCTCATCGGTTAAATCGGCGAGAATATCAATATCTGCCTCTTCATCCAATGACATGTTTTTAGTATGGATTTTAAGAATTTCTTTTCTTCCGTCAACGTTTGGAAGAGGAACTTCAATAAACCTGTCGAAACGACCAGGACGCAATAATGCAGGGTCAAGGATATCAGGCCTGTTGGTAGCACCGATAATTCCGATATCACCTCTTGATTCGAAACCGTCAAGTTCTGCGAGTAACTGCATTAAAGTACGTTGAACTTCTCTGTCACCGCTGGTGGAACTTTTAAGTCTTTTAGCCGCAACAGCATCAAGTTCATCAATAAATATGATTGCAGGAGCCTTTTCTTTAGCCAATTCAAATACTTCACGAACGAGTCTTGCTCCTTCTCCTATGTATTTTTTAACAAATTCGGATGCCACTATTTTTATAAATGTAGCATTGGTTTCATTAGCAACAGCCTTTGCAAGCAGTGTTTTACCTGTTCCAGGAGGTCCGTACAACAATATTCCTTTAGGTGGTTCAATACCTACTTTCTCAAACAACTCAGGTTCGGTTAACGGTAACTCGACAGTTTCCTTAACCTCTACAATTTGTTCTTCCAAACCACCGATTTTATCATAAGTAATATCAGGTTTTGTTTCTATTTCCATTCCGGAAACATTTGCATCTTTTTCTGACGGCAATACTTCCACAATACCGAAAGTTTGTTGATTAAGTGCCACTCTTGAACCAGGCACGAGTAATTTTTCATCTAAAAATTTTGAATAATTGACAAGGAAACTTGGCCCTGTGCTACTTTTAACAGTCATTCTGTGATCATCTAAAACTTCAGTAATAGTTGCTAATACAAGTGGAGGAGATCTAAACCTATCAACTTCTGAACGTAAAGATTTAGTTTCCCTTTCTAATCTGATTTTTTCATTTTCAATTAGGACTTTATCCTTTTCCAATTTCCTAACTTTCCACATTAAGTTACTTTTAGCTTTGGACTTTTCTTCTCTTAAATGATTAACTTCGTCTTTTAGAGATTCTACTTGTTCAATCAATTGTTCTTTAGAAGAATTTTCCAAATCATCGAAATTATCCATGTGAATCATCTCCAGTTAGTTATAAATTCATATTTCATTGTTACTTTAATAACAATTAGTAACTTTAAATATTTAAATGTATTCATTTGAACCGATACTAACAATTATTTTATAAGTTATTGATTATATAATATTAATTAACGAAATAAGGAAAACTGATTAATATGGAATGCGAAATTTGTGGTAAAGAAGTACCGGAACATAATCCCATCAGAGCAAAAATTGAAGGATCAGTTATGGTTGTATGTAAAGAGTGCTCAAAACTTGGAAAAATCCAAAAAGCACCTCCAAAACCAAAATTCAGAAAACAAGAAAAATCCAAAAGGCCATCCACAACTAGAAACAAGAGCTATTCTAGAAATGATGAACCTTCTGAAGAATTAATTGAAGATTTTGAAATAACAGTAAGAAAAGCAAGAGAAGCAAAAGACTGGTCCAGAGAAGACCTAGGTAAAAAAATCAATGAAAGAGTTTCAGTCATTTCAAGAATTGAAACAGGAAAAATGACTCCTGATGTTAAGCTTACAAGAAAATTAGAAAAAGCGCTGAACATCAAATTGCTGGAAAAAGTAAACAATGTTGATTTAAATCAGTTCGTAAACAGTTCTTCCGGCGAACGTACATTAGGCAATATAATGAAAATTAAAAGGAAATAGCTATTTTTTAATATAGCTATTCAATTTCTCATTTTTTATATGTCTTCCTTTGCCTTTAATTGTATAATCAATCATCCCATCATTTTTAGCCCTGTGAGAATGATATCCCTGAAAGACATTAGATGATTTTAGCAAAGCTTCCAATTCATCATATCCTTCATATTCATCGCTTACAACAACGACATGCGCAGGAGGATGAATTTTTTTAATTTGCATGATACTTAATGTAGTATCTTCTTTTACAAAAAAAGCAGTAGCCACTTTAGATTTTGTTCTGAGTTTAGAGTTTAGAATATTTTCAACCAATGAATCTGCAAAATCTGCATCGATTACTTTCGGTTTTGTCATCAAATTCAAATTGCCGTGCCTTTCCATATCCGCAATTGCATTGAGCAATTTGGAATTACTCTCCCCTCTAACTAAAATTAATGCCATAATAATCCCTAAAATTAAATAATATAGGTGAATAATCACCTATTTTGGAAAGATTTTAATAATCTACTTCTGAATACAACCAGTAAAATCAGAATTATACCAACAACAGTTTGAATGCTTCCTAAAATATTCAAGATATTTCCGTCAATAGGTAAATCCCACGCCGGAGCTGATCTGTCTCCAGGAAGTGCATTGTAATATACACCGACTGCTTTGGAACCCTGTTTTACGTTTAGGTCCTTAGGTTCAATATGGTCAACACCCATAATCAGACCATTGTTAATAGCTTTGTTAATAGAGTTTGCTATTGCAGAAGCATCATAACCATTTTTAGCAACGGAAGCTTCCACTACCTCAGTCGTGGTTGCTGCCAATCCTGGCTTATCACTACCATAAACCGAAACACTAACTGCATTCGAGCTGACCGTCAGCGCATCACCTAAAGCCTCATATGCATAAATAGTTTTCAGTTCACCGCCACAGACAGGACATTTACCATACGCCTCAGCAGCAGGATATCCCAATGCCCATTCACAATCCATACAAGCTTTGGAATATTCCTCATCCATAGGATAACCAGTCTGATTCATCTCTTGAGGAGTAAACATGTCTTCAGTGGAAATTCCAGAAACTAAATTCACTCCACCACCACCGTATTTTTCACCGGAATCATTAGCTACTTCACCCATAGCCTCTGATAAGATAGTGGTTGCTGGATAACCATCCCTAATCATTTTTCCAATATTCATTGCAGTTTCCTTACGTACTGCATCTGCTGTACCATACAAAGGATTTCCGTTAGTATTTCTCAAGTGAATAATAGCTCCTTTCTGACCAGGCTGTAATGTAGCAACCCCACTGCTGTATGGAGTTACCTTAATATCATTGCTTGCATCATCCACAGTAATAACATAAGCATCAAAGGAACCGCCGACGGCAGCACCAATGCTTGGACCACCTGCAACCAGACGAGCCCCACTATATTGGGAAGCGATAGATGCCGCTGATGCAGCGGAAACATTATTATTCAAGTTAGCAACTGCTTCAATTACAGATTCCAGCCTTGTATCTGAACTACCAGTACCCCCAGACAGTACTGCAAAATGATTGTTTTTAGACATCAAGAATGTTGACTGGAACATGTTTTCAGCAAAAGACATACTTCCTGCAGCAGCCCCATTGGGATCCTTACCAGTAGGGTCTGTGATGACAATAATGTTACATGTAGCCGCTACGCTACTCATTGTCATTAGAAATATAATCAAAAATACAATTGATACCTTAAATTTATCCACCGGTCTCACCTGTTGTAGTAGCTATTGTTTTATTACCCATATCAACAGAAGAAAAGTCCTCAATAACAGTTACAGTAACGACACCAGTATTCTTATCTACTTGAACATCGGCTGCTGTAATCGGTTGCACGGAAGTTCCGGGAACCGTTGACTGGGTTGCTAATTCCTGTGCCGTCTTTATAGCGTCCTGCAGTGAAACTTCCCTGATTGAAGTTTTTAAAACATCACCATAAATAACACTACCATCCCTTAATCCGGATTGCATAACATTAGATCTAATAGTATCCACTGGAACTATATCATTACCTTTAATAATGACTCCTGAAATAGCAATTCCATCATTTACCTCACCAGAGGAAGCAAATGCAACATAAGTGATTAAACGACCACACAAGATTAAAATAAATGCCAATAATAGAATTATTAAAGTGTCTCTTCTAATCTTTATAAACATGTTTATATCCTCTTTTGTATCGAATATTCCATTAAAATAAAACTATTCAATATTATATTAATTTAATATTATATTTAAATTTATATAATGCCTTTTAAAGACTTCTTCAAAAACTTTGCTGATTTGAAATTTATTGATTAAATATGGTTTTAAATCAGGATTCTGCTTAAAAATAATTAAATTAAACAAAAACAGAATTAAAGTTTTCATTATGAAAAATTACTCCAAACAGCATTTTTAAATGTGAAACTATGAATTTTTTGACTTTAATGACTAATTATTCCTTTCAGATTCATTTTGCAAAAAAAGGAATTATTAATCAAGGCATATACATCACATTTTAAAATCAGATTTGATTTCGAAAACAGTGCCCGTTAATGTCCATGTCCTATGATTAAACCAAAAGTAGAAAAAATACTTTTAAATATATTGAAGATAAATTTCATTATTCAATATGCAACAGCTGTATGAAAAATCGTTGCCCATTAAATAATGGAATCTTTTAGAATTGATTCCGCAGGATCCATTCCCTGAGCCCCAATCAATAAAATAATGTCATCATTATCTGCCTTGCGGTAGGTTTCGCTTAAACACTCTTTTAGATTATCATAATGTATAAATTCAATATTGTTCTGATTTAGTGTATTGAAAAACACTTCACGCTCTTCAGTTTCTACATAATTCAAATCATTGACAACATCATTGCTTGAAGATAAAATTAACTCAATATCATCATCCATGGATTCAACAAGCGCATCAACATTCAGCTGATTGATTTCAACACCGCGAGACCCTCTAATGGAACAGACGACAAACAAGGTTTGTCCATCAGGAAGCATTTTTATTGTTTCAGAAATGGTAGCTTTAATTCCATCAGGATTATGGGCAAAATCATCATAAATTAAAGGTTCATCATTAATTTTAGCAAAACGCCTGTTTAAAGCCTTATAAGACTTAACACCATTAATTATCTTATCCATGTTTATGCCAAGGGATATGCATGACCCGATAGCTGACAGAATATTCTGTATAAAATGATTGCTGTTGAACGGCAATTCCTCTTTTGTCAGGATGGCATCTCCCATGTAAACTATTTCACTGCCATTATAATAAACTGCATTTTCCCCATCCAATTCGGACATGGATGTGTAAAACGGATTAACAGCATCCAGTTTCCTAACCAATTCATCATCATAGTTAAGTACACAAATGCCATCTCCTATAGCCTGTGGAACTGCAACTATTTCATCAAATACCTCATCAATTGAGTTCACAAGCCCAATGTGATCCATTGCAATATTTGTTATTACACCCACCTTCGGGTTAACTGCCCTGCTCATTAAAGCGGCATGATTCTTCATCAGTTTTCCAAGCCATCCCTGAACTTCAGATACTTCAATAACCAGATAATCCAATTGGCCATTGCTTTTAACCTCATCAACAATCAATTTGGAAACCATAGGATCAATCAGAGTATTGAATTCTGATTCACTGTCAGTATTTGTCAATACGTGAAATCCAGCAGTATCAAGGATATGATATATTAAATGTGAAGTGGTTGATTTGCCGTTTGTTCCTGTAATCACAACATTTGTTGAAGTTGGAGAAAATTTTTCAATGGCATATGAAAGCGCCAGAGCATTTGCCAGTTCTATCTTTTCGGTAATAATCAGCGGGAAATTTAGCCTGTTGGCCAATTCAATCGCTTTGCCTTTAGGATTTTGAGTTATCAAACAGGCAATGTTCCTGTTAAATGCCATTTCAATACCGCCTTCGTCAATCCAATGGCGTATTACTATATCTCCAGTGTGAGCATCATTTAAAAAAGTAAATTTTCCTGTAAATCCATCAATGGAAAAATATTCATTATTTCCAACAAGTTTTCCTTCAACAGAATCGACCAATTCCTGAATCTCCATTATTATCACCCAAAATAAAAAAAATTAGAATAAGTACATTTTAGCAAGAATACCAATTACACATAAAAGTATTGTAGCACCCCAGTAAGTCAGTATTATCTTTACTTCAGACATGCCGTAATGATTCAATGTATGGTGTAGCGGCTCTACAGGCAGCTTGATAATATGCGCCCTGTGCAATAGGCTGACAACCACTGAAATAATTGGAACACCCAACGCCAAAACTCCAAAATAAGGAATGTCACATACCATAACTGCTGCAGCATAACCTGTTCCCAATACAAATGATCCTGTATCTCCCATAAAGATTGATGCTGGATACTTGTTGAATACCAAAAATCCTAAACATATACCAGATAATATTAAAAATGGAGGGATAATGGTAACCGGTCCAAATAGATATCCATATACGCAGCATGCAATGGATGCAATTCCAACAATACCTGCTGCAAGACCATCCATACCGTCAATCAAATTAACTGAATTGATAGAACCTAAAACAGCAATGATAACAACAGGAATAGCTAATATTCCCAATTCAAATCCGCCCAATGAAGTAATAACTCCAGTCAAACCTAAAAATAAACCCAATACAATCTGACAGATAATCTTTTCTAATTCCCCCGGCTCTGTTTTAATTGGAACTTCACCGATGACTTCAACCTTGCCTTCTTTAAGAAGACCATCAACTTCAGCCTTAGCCTTTGGAGTTGCAACACGAACTTCTTCACCAGGCTTGACATCCAACCTTCCCAATGCAATGACTTCATCGGAAGTATTGACAACGATTTTTTGGATTTCTTTAACCTTGAGGCCGATTAAATCATCAACCATACCTACTATACCGCCTGCAAGCATGATGAATGAAACTATTAAGATAGGAGTATTTTGATAATACAAAGCAATAATTAAAGATATTGTAAATAAAAATGCAATACCGCCCATTGTCGGAGTACCGCTTTTATGTCTATGTTCACTAACTATAGGATTATCAGCAATCCTTGCTTTAAGTAATATCCTTTTAACATACCATGTAAAGAATATTGCAGCACATAATGTTATTAAAAAAAGAATTAACATATCTGTATTATTCATCTTACCACACATACAACTAACTTATAATCAGTAAAATATCTATTGGTAATACTATATAATTATAACTTATAACACAGATTAAGTTAATTTGTCAACCAAATTTTTAAGTTCCTCTTTTGAAGTGGCTCTTGCTGTTACCCTCTGATATCCTTCAGGACCATGTACAACAAAATCATTATCTTCAAAAGATTTTACCGGCTCTTTTGGAGACGGACCAGCATAGTTTCCAATCGGAATTTCAGTTGAATAATAATATCCGAGCTTATCGTAAATATTGGCCAATGAAAACTCGCCGATTGCCATGTTGACCAGTTCGCATAATGAATTTACACCACAGGTTGCTGTTGTCAAATATCTTGTTCCGTTTGGCCTGGTGTTAACTTCTATAGCATACAACTGATTGCTTTGCTTTGAAAACATGAAATCCATTTCAAAAATTCCATCTGAGTCCAGACTTTTAGCTATCTTATAGGCGGTGTGCTGAACCAAATTGTTATCCAATCCTTCAACCATGCACGGACCGGTCTTGACTTTATTAAGAGGATGTGTTCCCTCCAAAGTGGTTTCACCCTTATAGATTGGAGGCAATGCAACATATTCACCGTTGTATCCCAGCACTTCAATTGAAATTTCAGACCCTTCAACAAATTTTTCGCATAATGCCTGACTGAAATCTTCAAAGTAATCTTGCACATCTTCAATTGACCGGGCTACCTTAATATCCTTTCCGCCCTGTCCTTCACCCTGCTTTAAAACAACCGGGAATTCCATATCAAGCTCATCAGGATTATTTAGTATCTGATAATCTGGAGTGGCTACGCCAATATCATTATAAAATTCCTTGGTATTTATCTTATTGGAAGTCAATTCAACTGCCCTTACACCGGCAGCAACAACAGGAATGCCATATTCTTCTTCAAGTTCCTCTTTCATATGTGCAACATCTATCAACGGAGGGTCAATTCCAATTAACGGAACAACCGCATCGACATTTTGCATCAATGCAACCTGCTTTGGACCATCCATTCCACGGGGAACAATAAACACCTGATCGGGCAAATCCAAATTAATTGCATCCTCATTAGATTCCGTAAGAATACTTTCAATTCCTTTGCTTCTGACATACCAATCAAGGTCATCATATAACCTTGAACCAATAAACAATAATTTCATAATATAATCCCTTTTAATGTATCGATAAATTCATAAGCCGCCTTTTCAACATTTTCCGTTAAATTTTCGGAATAGTCCATGGATTCCGGTTCGATTCCAACAAAAATTATTCTAAAATCATTATCCTTTTCCAAATATCTCACAAAGAAGGATAAAGACATGGAATGAGTTGAAATGCCTATGTTTGAAAAATCATATTTGTTTACAATCTCCATATCACCTGGCTGACCATCCATCAGGCATGCATCAACTATAATGATATGAGTCGGATTTTCCTTTCTGAGCTTTCCTGTGAAATTTTCAGGAACTGTTTCGGCATTGATGAACATCAGGTTATTATTTTCAATATTTTCTTCTTTCAGTTTCTTGATAACGAATGGACCTACGCCATCGTCACATTTAAGTTCATTGCCAACGCCCAAAACAATTAATTTGTCGCAGTCTGAAAGAAAATCGCTTAGTTGAGATTTAAAAGACATTTTTTCACCTTAAATATAATCTGTTTCAATACTTTCAATCCCACTTCCCATACTATATTTTAGTTTAACATTTATAAATTCATTGCTTTTTACAAATCGTTCATCCAAGGGAACAAGCAAAGGGGGATTCAGCATTGGAGTCGGACCACATATTATATTATCATTAAGCATTGTGAAAGTGGTGATTTTCAGCCCGTTAACCCAACCGTCACTTTTAGCCTGAATAGATATTTTCTCATCGAAATCGGGATTGATATCATCTAAAAAATTAAATGTTGAGTAAACCTTCATGTCTGAAAGTATATCATATTTTACGCCGTCTTCATCCCAGTGGACATAATCCCTTTCGATATTTGCAAGTTCGACCGTGTTAATGATTCCCTTCGGAATTATCTGCCCGCTATCCTTTAAGAATCTTTTAGCGAAATTGATTACCGGAACCTGTTCCTCATCAATTAAAGCTGTGTCCAGCATTTCACAGACTATCAAATCTGCCTTTCTTGAAAAATCATATTTCAAAACGTCACTGTTGATAACTTCTACATTTGGAAACTCCGACAGGTTTTTCATTGCGCATTTTGCAGCTTTAGAATCAATTTCCAACGCTATGATTTCATCAAAATAAGAACTTAAAAAATATGACATGATGCCGCTGCCGCAGCCCAAATCATAAGCCAACTGAGTATTGCTGTCATACTCGGAAATGGCATTATAAAAACTGGATAATCTCTCCAAATCCTTCAATAAATCGGAATGATATGGAGTGGTTTTAAATTTCATGAAAAAAATAATTAAAATTCAGTGATGATGACTGTGGTCATGTGAGTGTTCAGGATCACTAAATTCTTCTCCGTTTGCAGTGCTTGTAAGTTTTACGTGTTCAACACCCTTAAGCCTCATTATCCTTTCGGTCAAATCGCGAATTTCAGCAATATCCCCATTTACAACTACTATTTCCATACAGTATTTGTCTGTCATATGAATATGCATGCTTGTGTTGATTTCGTTTCTGAAGCTGTGTTGAATTTCTGCAAGGTTTTCCATTACGCCAGTATAATGATGATCGTAAATAATGGTTATGATACCTATCCTTTGACCTTCCATGGAATTCATCCATTGGTATCTAACAATATAATCTTGAAGCGCATCACGAATTCCTTTTGAACGGGACTGATACCCTCTTTCTTTCAATACTTCATCAAAATCTGCCAGCAATTTTTTAGGTAAAGACATACTTATTCTCATCATAAAAAAACACATCAAGTAATAAATTATATAATTAGTTTATAACTTTAAATTATATAAATATTATGATTAAAATGAAAAATAATATTACTCAAATATTATGAAATGTAAAAAAAATATTATTCTACAAGGAGATAATATTCACCATCATCCTTGTTAATGAGTTTTAAGAGGCCTTTATTCTGTAAAGATAAAATAATGTGATACATTCTAAAATTAGACAATTTCAAGTCACCATATAAAAGATGTCCTTCCAAAGTATATTTGGAAATGATATTCTTGTCATCGACTAAATCCTTGATTAAATCATATGATTCCTTCTCTTTCATATTTAATTCCAATTCTTCAACATCCTTTTTGGAATTAACAGTGTTGATGTCTTTTTCATGTTCTGATAAGGAAACCTTGTTGTCTTTGAAGATGACGAGTTCCTTGTCTTCAAGCTCGCCTAAAATCTGTACCAGATCATATTCATGAAAACCCAAATCCTTCCTTAAAACACCTAATGGAATTCCTTCGGGATATTCAATTTTAAAAATCTTAATCTGGTTGAGAACAACTTCCTCATTCTTAGTGATAGTAATCATAAAATCCAATTCTCTTCAGTTGATAATACTCATTATATCAAAACTATTACTTAATAGTTATGAAAAAATGGTTGTGAAAATGAATATTTAAGATAATTGCAATTCATTTTTCAATGCTTGAGCCTCTTGCTTATCCTTTTCGGCAATTTCTTCGGGAGTCAAATCGGAAGGTCTTGTGAAAAACAGGTCAATGTCATTTACGACCTCACAGATTGACATGTGGAACAGCTCTTTTAAAGCCAGGCTTTTTTCAACCCTGTTCATTGAATCATCAGAATATATTCTGTCATGATCTCTTTTATAGTCTTCACGGATTTTTGACGGGTCCAAATCCCTTTCAAGTTGATTTGGATTATATTCTTCAGTCAATACCAAAAAGTTAATCAATTCTTCCTTTTCATCCGCAAAATCATTATTCTCATCGGAAATGACATCATGGAAATACTTATTAACAGACTGGAAAACATCCCTTGATTCGTTGCCGTTAATAATGTTGTCAAAAAACAGACTGAAAGTTTCAGAAATATAATATTTTCCATTTTCTTCTTTAGTCTCAAAAACCAATTCGTTTTCCACATTGACGACATACTGAATTATAACAATATCTTTGCCTTTTTCAAATGATTTGATGTTGAATTTAGAATTTTTAAGTTTGTAATCAGAGTTTATTTTTAATGCCTCTTCGACATTTTCTATATCCTCTTTTGAAATTTCAATAAAATCTTCAGCCATAACTATCAACCTATACTACTCTTTAACATTCAATTATTAAAAAATTTTATGTTAAAGTATATAATTTTTAAAATTATAAAATAGAATCATGAAAGCTGAGGACATCTTAATTGATCTTAAAGAATTATCCAAAAAAGATTACATAACTCGGGAGGAGTTGATGGAAATTCTTAAAAAATATGCCGAAGAGATTTCTGTATATGACTTAATGATGGCTACAGCACACATGAGAAAAGACGGAGAATACATTCATAAGCAATATCGTGAAAAATATCTGAAAATATACATAAAACATTTTATTCTTCGAATGAAGGAAGTGCTGAACAACAGAGACTTCAAAAATAAAAACATAGATAAGGAATCATTTGACGAATCATTTCCACTGCTGAAGAGGACTTTTGAAAAAGAAAGAATATCCGACGATGATAATGGGAAATTTCCGCTGATTTATGTGATAACCTCACTGTATACCACATTCATTCTGGAAGAGCCAATACATCCAGTGGGAAGCGAATTTCCAGGAAACCTGAAAGTGGAAGAGAAAAACGGCAGATTTTTCTGTCCCGTAAAGGACAATCAGAAGGACAACGAAAACGCAATTTGCCATTTATGCTTAGCTGAACAGACCCCCAATATTTAAGGAGATAACTTTTATGAAAATATGCGTATACGGATCGGGAAGCAGAATGATAGATTCAATTTACACAGACAAAGCCTATGAATTGGGAAGTGAAATAGCCAAACGCAGACATACTCTAGTATTTGGTGGAGGAAACTTTGGAATGATGGGCGGCTGTGCAAAAGGAGTCCATGACAACAACGGCAAATCCATTGGAATATCTCCAAAATGGATTAATAATTTTGAATTATTATGCGATGAATGCAGTGAATTTATTTATGTTGACACAATGGATGAACGTAAAAACAAGTTTCTTGAACTTTCCGACGCATTTGTAATAACACCCGGAGGAATAGGGACATTTGATGAATTTTTCGAAATTATAACCCTTAAAAAGCTAAAAAGACATGACAAAAAGATAATCGTATTTAACATAAACGGTTTCTTTGACAAGATAATTGAAATGATGGAGGAAATGCATAGAGAAGGATTCCTCTACAAACATGGGGAAATTTTCAAAACAGCAGGAACTGTTGATGAAATTTTTGAAATCCTCCATCAGAAACCATAATTGAAATTGAATATAAAAACTGAAAACACATTAAAGGACAAAATATCATGGAGAAAATAACAAAAATGGAAAATCCTCCAAGAGAGACACTGAAAAGAATTTTAATTGTGTTTATTGGAAATGTTATAGGAATTTATTTAATTAGTTTTATAGGATTGGGCGTTACAATAGATAGATTTGATGATATCATACTTTTTGTCCTGTTCCTAGGTTTTGTCAATGCGGTCCTATGGCCAATTTTAACAAAAATACTGATGCCATTTCTAGTTTTGACATTCGGAATCGGTACGCTCCTCCTAAATGGACTCTTGCTCCATATTTTTGGACCATTCTTCGGCATAACAGTGAACGGCATTGCAGTCATATTGGCACCGCTTGCCATGGCATTAGTTACAACAATTCTCTCAGCACTGTTAACCATTGAAGACGATGGAACATATTATAGATTCGTACTGAGAGACGCTAAACAGAAAAGGAAAGACAATATTAAAAACTATCCCGGACTGATAATTGTAGAAATTGACGGTCTTGCATATGACGTACTGTGCGAAGCTATCGAAAAGGGATATATGCCTACAATAAAATCAATGATAGATAACGGAACTCACACCCTTAGAAAGTGGGAAACTGACTTATCCTCCCAGACCGGAGCCAGTCAGGCTGGAATACTGCATGGAAATAATGAAAACATAACTGCATTCAGATGGGTTGAAAAAGAAAATGACAATCAGATTATGCAATGTTCTGGAATTACAAAAGTTAAAGTTTTGGAAGAAAGAATATCAAATGGGAACGGACTGCTTGCAGACAATGGGGCAAGCAGGTCAAATATGTTTTCAGGAGATACTGATAATGTAATATTCACATTCAGCAAAATCACCAACCTGCAAAAACTGTATAATCAGGCCTGGTTTTCCGTATTTTCAAAACCAAGCAATTTCGCAAGGATAGTTGTACTGTTCGTTATGGAAATGATATATGAAATCTATTCCCAGATTAAACATAAGGTATTAAATATTAGACCCAGAATTTCAAGAGGAATCACATATATTCCGACAAGAGCAGGAACCAATGTGTTTATGAGAGAAATAAACACAGAAACACTGATTGGAGATATGATGATTGGAGATATCGATGTTGCATACTCCACTTATCTGGGCTATGATGAAATAGCCCATCACTCAGGAGTGAGAGATGATGATGCATGGTATGCGCTTAAAGGAATGGACAAACAGATAAAACGTTTATTTTACGGGAACAAATACTCTCCAAGAGATTATAAATTCGTCATCCAGTCAGACCATGGCCAAACCAATGGAGCCACATTCAAGCAAAGGTACGGACAGTCCTTTGAAGATTTTATCAAATCATTGCTCCCCCAGGACATGACAATGTATGCGAAAATGTCTTCAAATGAAGAACACTACGCCGAAACCTACATGCCCTTTTCAAAGCAAATCGACTACATTAAAAGCAGGAGCAAAAAAGATGAAGAACAGGAATTATCAGATTCTGAAGTCATTGTACTTGCATCAGGAAATCTTGCAATGATCTATCTAACCCAATGGAAGCACAGGTTGACCTATGAAGAAATTAACAACCTATTCCCCGAACTGATTCCTGAAATTGTAAACAACGAATTCATCGGATTCATCCTAGTAAAATCATCCGAAAAAGGGGATTTGGCAATTGGAAAAAATGGAACATATTACCTTGATACCGGAAAAATAGATGGAGAAAATCCCCTTGAAGGGTTTGGAGACAATATTGCTCAACATCTGAAAAGAAGCAGTTCATTTGACCACACACCCGATATTCTTGTTAACAGCTTTTATGACAGCGAAAAAGATGAAATCTGTGCCTTTGAAGAATTGGTCGGAAGCCACGGAGGAGCTGGAGGAAGCCAATCCCAACCGTTTATCCTATATCCTTCAGAGTGGAATATTACAGATGAAAAAATCATAGGTGCGGAAAGCATTTATAATATCTTGAAAGAACAGCTAAAAATTTTAAAAGGAAGTACAGATAATGATAAGTGACGAGGAAGCCTTGAAAATAGCTAAAAAATTTGAAAATGCAAATAATATTGATATTAAAAAAACTATCGAAAAAACATCAGCTGCAGGCTATTTGGGTGAAAAGCATTTTTACTGTACAGTTATTGAAGACGGTGGCATAACCCATACCGTTCCTGAAATACTGGGAAACATGTACAAATCACAACCCCTCGACAATCTCTATTTTGACATAATCTCCAAAGCTCTGGACCTTGACGGAATTTA
>NZ_CADCJB010000036.1 GCF_902801725.1 uncultured Methanobrevibacter sp.
CCTTCAAGAAGTTTAACTCTGTCTTTAATAGAAGTTTCAAAGTCTATTTCACCTTGCATAGCCTTTTCAGTAATTTCAGCTATTTCATCTTCAACATTTGCTAATTTTCCTATCTCATCTATCGCTTCACCATCAATAATAACGTTATCTAAGTCAAATACTACAAGTTCAATCAATAATACCACCAATTATATTAAATCTAGCTCACTTAATCTGTCGTAAGCTCTTTCGACACCAAGTTTGGCATCGCTTTTTGTTTTAGCTCCAGTACATACAACTTTACCGGAACCGAATAACAATAAGACCACCTTAGGGTCTGATAATCTATATACTAAACCAGGAAATTGTTCTGGTTCGTATTCAGTATCTTCAAGTTCTAAAGCTACTGCTTCTAAATTTAATGTGGATTCTAAATTTGCAGAAGCCACAATGTTTTGAATTTTAATTTCAAACTCTTCTGGAATGTCGGTATCGACAGTCCTCATCAAATCTACAGTTTTCTTGATTGCTAATTTAGAATCATCTATAGATTTTGCCCCAGTACATACAAGCTTACCAGAGCTAAAAATTAATGCTGCTGTTTTAGGATCTTTGAGTTTGAAAACTAATCCCGGAAACTGTTCACGATTAAAATTAACCCCTTCTAAAGCTTGAGAGACCTCAGTAAGAACTATGTCTTTACCAATGCTTGCAGAAGCAACAATGTTTTCAATTTTTATGTCAACATCGGTCAATTTAAAACCTCCAATTATGTTATTAAAATAAGTAAGTAAAATTTAAGAAAACAAAAAAATTAAGTTAAATTTTTACTAATAAAATATTTAATTTAAATAGTATATAAAGGTATGTTTATTTAAAGAAAATTATCAAATTTATAAAAAAAGTTAAAAATATTAAATTTTGAAAATAAGTATTTTAATTATATATTAAATTGAAATAGTATTTAGAATCAACTTATTTATAAATGTTACTACAATCAACAAGTAGTTTATAAAATAAAATATTCAGATTAAGTTTTTAAAATGAATTTCATCCCATCTTTAAAAATCAAGTTTATATTATGAAAATAAATGAATAAACTCTATAAAACAACAAACGAATTTAGCAAAAGCTCAATTAACCAACATAAAAAATCATATGCTGCCCAAAATTAAAAATATTCCACTCAGAAAATTTTACAATTCAACCGATGAATTTTTAGAAATTTTTAAAAATTAATAAAACAAAATTTTAACTAGTTGATTAAAATGATAGAAGTTGAAGTAAAAGCAAAGATCAATAGCTTTAAAGAAATGGAAGAAAAACTTTCAGAAATTGGTGCTTCTAAAAGCAAAAAAGAATTTCAAGAGGACATTTATTTTGCAAGCCCTATAGTGGATTTTGCCGAAACTGACGAAGCATTAAGAGTCAGAACAACAAACAATGACATTTTTATAACATATAAGGGACCTAAGCTTAATTCACAGGCAAAAACCAGAAAGGAAGTTGAAATGAACATTGAAAGTGCTGAAAAAGCAAAAGACATCTTTGAAGAAATTGGTTTTAAGGAAGTTAGAACAGTTCGGAAAAACCGCCAATACTACACTTATGAAAACTTTGAAATATCACTGGATGACGTTGAAGGCTTAACTCCATATATGGAAATAGAAATATCACTTGAAGACGGAAACAATTATGATGATGCCCAAAAAAGCATTTTTGAATTGTTTGAAAAATTGGACATTACTGATGGCTTTGAAAGAACCTCATATATGGAACTTTTAGAAAACATTAATACTGAATAAATTATTAATATAATATAATTAAAAACGTTTTTAATAGAAGTGATAATTTTGCAATATTTTATAAGTCATTATAATAAAGAAAATGAATTGACATTTCCTGAAGATATTACTATTTATGACACCACATTAAGGGATGGTGAGCAAACCCCCGGCGTTTGTTTCAGTTTTGAAGAAAAATTAGAAATCGCAAGAAAACTTGACCAATTTAAAATACACCAGATTGAAGCAGGTTTTCCAATCGTATCCGAAAAAGAAAAGGAAACTGTAAAAGCAATCGCCAACGAAGGATTTGATGCTGAAATCCTAGGTTTAACCAGAACAAAACATGAGGACATTGATGCTGCACTCGACTGTGATGTGGACGGAGTAATCACTTTTGTTGGAACTTCAGATATCCACTTGGATCATAAAATGCATATTACAAGACAGGATGCAATCAACCTATGTGAGACTGCAGTCGATTACGCTAAAGACCATGGTTTATTCGTTGCATTTTCAGCTGAAGATGCTACAAGGACAGACATTGAATTCTTAAAACGTATTTACGGCAAAGCCCAAGAATGTGGAGCTGACAGAGTCCATATTGCAGATACCACCGGAGCAATCACCCCTCAAGGTATCGACTATCTTGTAAAGGAACTTATTAAAGACATTGATATTGACATTGCAGTTCACTTGCACAATGACTTCGGATTGGCCGTGATAAATTCAATTGTAGGGGTGCTTGCAGGTGCAAAAGCCGTTTCAACAACAGTTAACGGAATTGGTGAAAGAGCAGGAAATGCATCTCTTGAAGAACTTATCATGGCAATGAAAATTTTATACGGAAAGGATTACGGATTTAAAACCAAATACATTAAGGAATTATCTGACCTCGTATCCAAAGCCAGTGGTCTTCCAATTCCATACAACAAACCTGTTGTCGGAAATAACGTATTCAGGCACGAATCCGGAATTCATGTTGATGCAGTCATTGAAGAGCCTCTTTGTTATGAACCATACCTTCCGGAACTCGTCGGCCAAAAGCGCCAGCTAGTGCTTGGAAAACATTCAGGCTGCAGAGCAGTCAGAGCAAAATTAAATGAATGCGAATTGAATGTCAGCGACGACGAACTTATTGAAATTGTAAGGCAAGTTAAAAAACAAAGAGAAGAAGGCAAATACATTAACGATCAAGTATTCAAAGAAATTGTTAAAAATACAAAAAAATAAGGCAATATTATGAACATTACTGAAAAAATATTATCTGCAAAAGCGGGTCATGAAGTTACACCCGGTGAAATAATAGAAATACCTGTCGACCTTGCGATGTCACATGATGGAACTTCTCCACCTGCAATAAAAACCTTTGAAAAAGTGGCTGATAAAGTATGGGACAGCGATAAGATTGCAATTATATTTGACCACAACATCCCTGCAAATACCATCGGATCCGCTGAATTTCAAAAGGTCTGCCGTGAATTTATAAAAACTCAAAACATTACCAAAAATTTCATTCACGGAGAAGGAATTTGCCATCAGGTAGTTCCGGAAATGGGATTGGTAGAGCCTGGAAAAGTCATCGTAGGAGCAGATTCCCACACATGCACATACGGTGCATTTGGAGCATTTTCAACAGGAATGGGTGCAACAGACCTTGCGATGGTTTGGGCAACAGGAAAGACCTGGTTTATGGTTCCCGAAGCAATAAAAATGACAGTCGAAGGAGAACTTAACCCTTATATTGCACCAAAAGACATCATCCTAAACATCATTGGTGAAGTCGGAATAGCCGGCGCCACATACAAAACCGCTGAATTTTGCGGAGAAACTATTGAAAACATGGGCGTTGAAGGAAGAGCAACCATGTGCAACATGGCTATTGAAATGGGTGCTAAAAATGGAATAATGGAACCCAACAAAGATGTAATTAAATATATCTGCAAAAGAACCGGCAAAAAAGAATCAGAACTGAATGTCGTGAAATCAGACAGCGATGCAAATTATGAAAAGGAAATGCACTTTGACATTAATGATATGGAACCTCAGATTGCATGCCCAAATGATGTCGACAACGTTAAAGACATTTCAAAAGTCGAAGGAACACATGTTGACCAATGTTTAGTTGGTTCATGCACCAACGGAAGATTATCTGACCTGAAAGATGCCGCAGAAATATTGAAAGACAATAAAATCAATGATGATGTCCGCTTACTGATACTTCCGGCATCTCGTGAAATTTACAAACAGGCAATGAATGAAGGAATCATTGAAACATTCATCGATGCAGGAGCCATTATCTGCAATCCGGGTTGCGGACCATGCCTAGGAGGACATATGGGCGTATTATCCGAAGGAGAGGTTTGCATATCAACCACAAACAGAAACTTCAAGGGAAGAATGGGCGATCCTGCTTCATCAGTATACTTATCCAACTCAAAAGTAGTTGCTGCTTCAGCAATTACAGGAGTAATTACAAATCCAAAAGACTTATAGTGATTTAAATGACACAAGAAAAAAACGAAGCAAACAAAGCACTTATCGACAAAATAAATGAAGTGGAAAAAGACAACAATGCAACATTTTCAAACACACAAAAAATTCTTCTGACAACCGATGGGTCCATTACAGCCATTTTGGATGTGTTGTATGGGAAAATCACACTAACAACCATCGACCAGCACTTTGAAAAAGCCGATGAAGACCATGCAAAACTGGTCAATGTTCCCATAGGAGAACAGATTAATTTCAGAGAAGTCATAATGCACAAAGACGAAAAGCCTTTGATATATGCGATATCACACATCCCATTATCAAGATGCAATGATGAAATCTGTTCCGATTTAATTAGAGCGGACATTCCAATCGGCAGAATCTTAAAAAATTATGATATTGAATCCAGAAGGGAAATCAGGAACATATATGTAGAAAAACCGGATGCCAAACTGAAGGAAATATTCGGAACTGATGAAGATATGCTGGCTCGTGATTATGTTATAATCAACTGTGACGAGATTTTAATGTGGATTAAGGAGGTATTTCCAATAAGCCACTTTACAGAAATTTAAGGAGGACAACATGTTTTCAAAAGGCCACATCATAGAAAACGAAATTAAAGAAAAGCTAAAAGAAGTCGAAGAGCAACACAACATCGAATTCTCAACAACACAAAAAATACTGTTATGCATACAGGAACCGGTTACAACAATACTTGATGTTCTATACGGAGAGGTTAATCTGTTTATGCTGGACCAACATTTGGAAGATGCAGATGAAAATATCGCAAACCTACTTAAAGTAAATGAAGGAGATAAAATAGATTACAGGGAAGCAATCGTACATAAAAATGGGCGTCCACTGGTTTATGCACAATCCTACATCCCAATATCAAGATGTGGCGATCCAGTTCGTGAGGATTTATCCAAAAAGCATTTACCTACCGGAACCATTATGACAAAGAATATGATTGAAACTTTAAGAGTAATCACTGAAATTTCAATAGAAAATCCCAATGCATTATTGCAGGAACTGTTCCATACCGATGAACCTCTAATAACACGAAGTTATGTTATGATACAGCATAAAAAACCTGTAATATGGACTCAAGAAAAATATCCGTTGAGTTATTTTAAAATATAGGTGGTAAAATGGGTGTTAAATTAAAAGATATCGTTGAACCAAAAAACATCAGTTTTAAGGATTTGGAAGGGAGAAGCGTTTCAATAGATGCATTTAACACTCTTTATCAATTCCTATCAACAATCAGACAAAGGGATGGAAGGCCACTGACAGATGAAAACGGAAATGTCACATCCCACCTAAGCGGAATTCTGTATAGAAACTCATCAATGATTGAAAAAGACATAAAGCCAATTTATGTTTTTGATGGAAAAGCACCGGAACTTAAAAGTGATACCCAAGCCAAAAGAAGGGAAGTAAGAGATGAAGCAGAGAAAATATATAAAGAAGCTCTAGCCGAAGGAGATACTGAAAAGGCACGCAAATTCGCAATGAGATCATCAAAGTTATCTCCCGAAATCATTGAATCTTCCAAAAAATTATTAACCTTAATGGGAATTCCTTATATTGAAGCCAAAGGAGAAGGTGAAGCACAGGCAGCATATTTGGTTTCAAAAGGCGATGCATATGCCGTAGCATCTCAAGACTATGATTGCCTTTTATTTGGTGCAAAAAGGGTTGTCAGGAATCTTGCTATCAATTCCAATTTAGGAAACTTGGAATTTTATGAATTGGATAAAGTATTAAGACAGCTGGACATCACCCGTGAAGAACTGGTAGACATGGGAATATTAATTGGAACCGATTTCTGTGACGGATTGAAGGGAGTGGGAGCCAAAACCGCTTTAAAGCTAGCAAAAAAAGGACAGTTAAAAGAAAAGATAGCTGAACTTCAAAAAGAATCCAACCACAATCTGGATGAGGTCCGTGAAATATTTCTCAATCACAACGTGAATACAGATTATGAAATCAAATGGGAAAAACCAAAACAGGACAAAATTATCGAATTTTTATGTTATGAACATGGATTTTCCGAAGACAGAGTGATAAAAGCTTCAAATAAACTTAAAAATTTAAATTCATCCCAAGGAAGTCTTGACGCATGGTTTTAAGATTTCATGACCAATTTCTTATTTTTTTACATATGATATCGTATTCTTTTTACACACTTTCCGTATAAATTTATATAATACTAAAATCAGAAATAAATATAGGATTCATATATTAAATTTATTGCAATCAACCACCACACGCCCCAGATTGCAAAAACACGGAAAAAATAGCAGCTGTAATATTATATGGTGAACGCTATTAAGGGAGAAAAAATGTTTAATATCTTGAATCCGGGTGTTGATGGTTTCTCACCACCTTAAACCGGAAACCATCAATATCCTTCAATATGGAGGAAAATCCTTACCAAATACTCTTTCTGCATATTTCATGGCTAGCTCAACTTGAGGAGCATAATTAATAAGAGACTGTTTTTCAAAATAACTTCTTGAAGGAGATTTCAAAATAAGTTTAAGGAGTTTTTCATAAGTTTCAATAGCCAGATCCTTATTGAAACCGTATTTTTCAACAGTTTCAGAATCCAATTTTTCAAAACATGGAAATTCAAGAGTTTTGCATACAGTTTCAGTTGTAAAATAAGTCATTCTAATCAAAGGCGAAACTGAAGAAACCAGCACATGATTTCCTAATTTTATCAATGGAGGAATGCCAGTTTTTTTATACCGTTCCATTGAAGTTAACTTTTCATAATTTTTAAGATTGTAACAGTGAAGTTCGGTGTAGAAATCGGGCTGAAAATATTCTATTAGGCTTAAAATCTTTTGACCTATTTCAGACTCATAATATTCTTTTTTAATAGTTGAAATATAAGGAGTCCTGTCAAAATTATAAAAATAAAATTGTCCGGCAGACAAATCCTCTTCATCGATGTTTTTAATGAATTTCAATGATGTTCTACCTTCATTTCCGTGAACTCCGCCAATGAATAATTTGACCGGACCTTCACCGTTGTCAATATATCTGAAATATGACATGAAAAATAATAAAAATGAAGGAAATCTATGTTCCTTCTTGCCAGTTTGCGAGGTATGCTTTTTGGCTGTCTGTTAATGAGTCGATTTCGATTCCCATTGCTTTTAGTTTCATGCTTGCAACTGTGTAGTCGATTTCATCAGGTGCTTTAGTTACTCCTACAGGCAAGTCGTTTTCGAGAATGTGTTTTGCTGACAATGCTTGAACCGCAAAGCTCATGTCCATGATTTCAGCAGGGTGTCCCTGACCTCTAGCAGCTGAAAGGTTAACTAAACGACCATCAGCTAAAAGGTAAATCTTACGACCGTCTTTGGTTGTGAATTCTTCGATACTTTCGCGTACTTCTTTGACTTCGGTTGATATTGCTTCAAGGTCTTGTCTGTTGATTTCTACGTTGAAGTGTCCGGAGTTTGCAAGCATACATCCGTCTTTCATGTATTTGAAATCATCACCGCAGATAATGTCTGCGTTACCGGTTACGGTAATGATTAAGTCAGCTTGTTTTACTGCTTCTCTGATGGTCATTACTCTGTATCCGTCCATTCTTGCTTCAAGTGCTCTGATTGGGTCAACTTCAGTTACGATTACGTCAGCACCGAGACCTGCTGCTCTGAGTGCTAGTCCTCTTCCGCACCAGCCGTATCCGCATACGACTACGGTTTTTCCGGCGATTACCATGTTGGTTGTTCCCATGATTGCGTCGAAACTGGATTGTCCGGTACCGTATCTGTTATCGAATAAATATTTGGTGTATGCATCGTTTACTGCAATTACTGGGAATTTTAGTGCTCCGTCAGCATGCATTGCCTGTAATCTGTGTACACCGGTTGTGGTTTCTTCACAAGCGCCTTTGATGTGTTTTAAGACATCGGTTCTTTCGTTGTGTAAAACCATAATCATGTCTGCACCGTCATCGATGATTATGTCCGGCTTGTGATCAAGTACCATGTTGATTGTCTGGTAGTATTCTTCGTCGTCTTGTTCTCTCCAGCCGTAAACGTTTAAACCTAAATCAGCTGCTCCTGCAACTGCATCGTCATGTGTGGATAATGGATTGCATCCAGTCATTGCGACTTCAGCCCCACCAGCCATCAAGGTCAAACCTAAGTTAATGGTTTTAGGCTCCAAATGTAAACAAGAACCTATAGTAATTCCTTTGAAAGGTTGAGTTTCTTCATAATCAGCTTTAATCTGTTCCAAAACAGGCATATGTTTTTGAACCCATTCAATCTTCCTAACACCTTCAGGTGCAAGTGACATATCTTTAACTTTACTCATAAAAATCACATGTAAAAATTAATTATAATAAAATATATTCTATTATACCCTTTTAAATTTAATGTTTTTTATTCAATTTTCGTGAAAAAATGCAAAAAATCAAAAAGTTTAAATGTAATGATAAAAAGATATATATTTGTTAGATGCCGGGGTGGCTCAGCTGGTTAGAGCGCACGGCTCATAGGGTAATAAAGCAGTGCTCTGACTTATTCCTGGGATACCGTGAGATCGCGGGTTCGAATCCCGCCCCCGGCATCCTAAATCCCAGGAATTCCATCTTAACTATTTTTATAGAAAATTTTTTTCAAATCATAATAATTTTATACTTATTTTAATAATATACTAATTGAGGATTTGAAATGATATATAATGAACTTGGAAAAAGCAATTTAAAGGTTTCAAGACTGGGTTTTGGAACCATGAGACTTCCAACAAAAAATTCCAACGATGAAATCATTGAAGATGAAGCATCTGAAATGCTAACCTACGGAATTGAAAATGGAATAAATATTATCGATACCGCTTATCCATATCATAGCGCCACTTTAGACGGCAGCGGAAACAGTGAGACATTTGTTGGTAAATTCCTAAAAGAGAACAGCTACAGAGAAGACATTTTACTTTCAACAAAATCTCCTTCATGGGCAATAGAAAAAAAAGAGGACTTTAACTATTATCTTGATGAACAGCTTAAAAAGCTCCAAACCGATTATATTGATATTTACCTGCTTCATTCCCTTACCGTTCCTGATTGGGAAAAAGTTAAGAATTTGGATGTTCTGGATTTCCTTGATGATTGTCTGTCCAGCGGAACAGTAAAGCACGTGGGATTCTCTTCCCATATTGAAGTGGATTATCTCATTGAGATTCTTGACGAATACCCCAAATGGGAAGTCGTGATGACCCAAATGAATTATCTGGACGAATACTATCAGTCTGGAATCATGGGGCTTGATTATCTAAAAGAAGTAAATGTTGGAAGCATGATTATGGAACCTCTTCGAGGAGGCAGATTGGTTCAAAACATACCTCCGGAAATACAGGATTTATGGAATGGTGCTGAAGTTAAAAGAACCCCTGTTGAATGGGCATTGCAGTACCTGTGGAATAGAAACGATGTGGACTGTGTTTTCAGCGGAATGACAAGCCTTGAACAGGTTAAAGAAAATGTCAAAATAGCTTCATGCGAAGACATCATTAGTGAAAATGACCAGGAACTGATTAGGGAAGTTGCAAGAACATACAGAACATTTTTAGGAAACAGCTGCACAAGATGCGGTTATTGCATGCCTTGCCCTCATGGCGTGGACATCATCAACTGTTTGACCGAATACAATATTGCACATATGATGAATGACCCTAAAGCCAGCGCAATGCAATATTTCAGTCTGATTGATGACGATTCAAGAGCAGACAGCTGCATCCAATGTATGGAATGCATTCCGTATTGTACTCAAATGTTAAATATTCCTGAAGAGCTTCAAAAAGTTTATGAATACTTCGGAAGTGAATTTGATCATTTTTAAGGTGAAAAAATGCCGACAAGACACATTGATGACGGATACTGGGAAATTGCTTCTCGCCAAATGAGCATCGTTACCAGAAGTGAACAGAAACGATTTAAGAAAGGCAAAATAACAGTGATCGGTTGCGGTGGAATTGGCGGACAGACAATTGAAATGCTGGCAAGAATGGGCATTGGCGAACTTATTCTTGTAGACGAAGATTCCTTTGATTTATCCAATCTCAACAGACAGACATTTTCAAGCTTAAATGAGATAGGGCACACCAAAAGTGAAGTTGCAGAAAGAAAAGTAAAGTCAATAAATTCCTATGTCAAGGTCACAAGCTACAACGAGCATGTTGATGAAAAAAATGTCGATGAGATAATTGGAGATAGCGACATTGTAATCGATGCCCTCGACAATGTATTGACAAGAGTCATCGTATCCCGAAAGGCGAAAGAAAAGAGAATTCCTTTCATTCATGGAGCCATCCATGGAACACTGGGACAGATTACAACATTTCTTCCAAACAGCGACAAAACATATGAGGAAATGTTCAACCTGCAATCTGCGGGAAAGGAACTTACCTGTGAAACCATAGAATATTTGAACAATGTAACTTCAGGCGTTCCACCGGCTATCGGACCCACACCAAATTTAGTTGGATGCATTCAGGCAATGGAGGCTTTCAAAATATTGACAGGGGTGGGAAGAGTTACTGTTGCACCAAAAATGTTAAGCTTTGATTTATTGAATCTATCTTCATTCGTCATTGATGACATCTAAACAATGACTAATATTTTTACCCTTTTTTTATTTAATATTATACAAAAATTCACTATTTTTTAAAATCAATAAATAATTTAGTATTAAAAAAAATAAATGTTAGATATTCATATACCAAAAGATACAAATATAAAATTATATTACAATTTCAAAACATTTATATACTTTGGGTAGGAAATATATTTCCATGGTAGGAAGACATCTTCCGACTATTATTATTACTCAATATTCATAGAATATTGGAGCTGATTTGATGAGCGAAATAAATGAAGAAAAAATGCAAAAAGTAATTGAACAAATGACTGAGGATAATATTAAATTTATCCGTTTACAATTTGTTGATATAAACGGTACTGTAAAGAACATCGTTATCCCATTTAACAAAGAAGATATCGAAGATTTATTCACAGAAGGAATGTTATTTGATGGATCATCCATTGAAGGATTTGTCGGAATCAATGAAAGTGACCTTGTATTGAAACCTGACATCAACACATATTCCAGATTATCCTGGAGACCTGAAGAATCTGCAGTATGTAGATTTATCTGTGACGTATGGACTCCTGAACATGAGCCTTTTGTTGGTGACCCTAGAAGCATATTGAAAAAATCTTTAGCAAAAATCGCAAAAATGGGATTACAATATAATATCGGACCGGAACCAGAATTCTTTATCGTAGATATTGATGAAAACGGATATCCGATGCCTTACGATGATGCTACCTACTTTGATGTAGAACCTCTCGATAAAGGACCGGACTTCAGAAGAGAATTAACCTTAAACTTAGAAGAATTAGACTTTGAAGTTGAAGCTTCTCACCACGAAGTTGCACCAGGGCAAAACGAAATTGCATTTAAATTCAAAGATGCTCTCAAAACTGCTGATGCTGTAATTACATTCAAGCAAGCTATTAAAGCTATTGTAGACAACATGGCAACTTTTGACCAAATGGATTACAGAGTAACATTCATGCCTAAACCTTTCTTCGGAGTAAACGGAAGTGGAATGCACTGTCACCAATCCGTATTTAAAGGAGACAAAAACCTATTTTCAGACCCTAACTCCGAAACCGGTTTATCAAAAGATGCTCTCCACTTCATGGGAGGATTGTTAAAACATGCTCCTGCACTAACCGCAATTACAAACCCAATCGTAAATTCATACAAACGTTTGGTACCAGGTTATGAAGCTCCAGTATACAGAGCATACGGTCTTAAAAACAGATCAGCTTTAATTAGGGTTCCTGCTGCACGTGGAAAAGCAACCCGTATTGAATACAGATCACCAGACCCTGCATGTAACCCTTATTTAGCATTTGCAGTAATGCTTGAAGCAGGTATTGACGGTATTCAAAACAAAATTGATCCTGGAGACCCTATTGAAGACAACATCTACACAATGACCGAAGAGGAAAGGGAAGCAAAAGGAATTAAAGTTTTACCATCAAGTTTATGGGAAGCTTACCACTCCCTTGAGGAAGACCCACTCATATTAGGAGCTTTAGGTGACCACATCAGCGAAAAATTCTTAGAGCTCAAATATAAGGAATGGGACGAATATCGTGTCCAAGTATTTGGATATGAACAAAGAAAATATTTGGATATCTAAATCCATATATTACTTTTTTATTTTTTTAAATCTAATGCCAACCATTATTGTATTTAAAAAATGGAGCTTTTTTAATGTCAGAATCAGAACACCGAATGATTGAAATTTTAAGGATATTAAGCACACAGGATAAACCTACCGGTTCCAAGTTAATTGCAGATGAATTGAGAAACAAGGGATTCAACTTGGGAGAACGTGCAGTCAGATATCATATGCAAATTTTAGATGAAAAGGGATACACCGAACGTATGGGATATTCCGGCAGAAGAATTACCGACAGAGGCCGTGAAAAATTAGAAAAAGGACTGATTTACGACCAAGTTGATTTCATTCATTCAAAATTTGAAGAAATGATATATTTAACTGACTTCAACTATATGGAACAAAAAGGAAATGTAGTTGTTAATACCTCAACCATATATAATGAAGAATCAATTAATATTCTTGAAGATATTTTTAAAAGTGGTCTTTCTGTAAGCCCTTACGTTAATTTAAACAAGGTTGGAAACAGAGATGAAATTGAAGTAACCACAATATGCGGTACAACAATAGACGGGATACTCCTCAATGAAGGAATACCATCCCAACTCCAGTATGGAGGACTTCTGGAGATTAAGGATTCAAAACCATTAAAGTTCACAGAACTAATATCCTACAAAAAGACATCACTGACTCCGTTGGATGCATTCTCAGACTCAAATTTAACATCAGTTTTAGACGTCATAAACAAAGGAAACGGAATCATACCTGCCAACTTCAGACTGGTGCCGGGAGTAAGTCGTCAAAGGACAATAGAAATTATAGACAGATTAGATAAGATCGGTATTGGAGGAGTAATAGGCATTTCTGAAGAAGGAAAAGACCTTTTGGGTTTGCCTGTACCTGACGGCATGGTTGGAATCTGCATAACTGGAGGAATAACTCCATTTTGTGCACTTAAAGAAAAAAATCATGATATTGACATAAAAATAGCTGAGGAAATAAGAGATTTCAGAACATTGTCTCCAATCACAACATCAATTACCCCTAGTTTGCATCCAGTAAAAGAAGTTAAGGAACCAAAAATACCATTTTTACTTTCAAAATCCTGGAATCTGATACAACAAGTTGATTTTGATGTTGAAAAAAGAAAAGGAGACATTATAGCAAATGTTTCATACGTATCCAAAGACAGTTTGGATGAATCCCTGAAAACAATGGAAGAAACATACAACAACAATCCCAAATACATCAATCCTTATTATAAACTGGTTGAGCATCCAGCTGATGACGAAAAAATAGGAATAGCTACAATCTGCAGCTTAAGCATTGATGGACTATTAATAAACAATGGAATAATGAGCACTCCAAAATACGGAGGCCTGCTTGAACTGACAGAACCCCCATTATTCATTGAATTGATATCCTACAATGGAACTACAGTGGATCCTCATAAGATATTCCTATCAAAAAATATGACTTCAATAACTAAAAAAATCGGACCTAATAAAATATTGGCCAGCGTAAAAGAAATTCCATACATTTCACGCGATTATGCAGTTCATTTACTTGATGTTCTGAATAATATAGGATTTTCAATTTACAAAATCGGAAAACCTAGAGAACTGGTATACAATGCAAAAGTAGACAATTATAACTTCGGAGTTATAGCTGGTGGTGGACTGAATTCTATAGGTGCAATTAAAGAAAAAGGAATAGATATTGAAGTAAAAGCCATCGAAAAATTAATTCCATTTGAAAGTATGGATAGGCTGTAATCAGATTACAGTAACATCCACATCTTCACCATTTTTTGGCCTATGAACAAATTCGATTATATCATCTTCCACTTCATAGACATCAATCTCAATAGTAGCGCCGATTGCACTTTCATCAAGTGAAACCAGCAATCTGAATCCCGGCTTATCAAAATACTCTGAAAAATCAACGTTTAGAACTTCACCTTCTGCGAAAATCCTGTTATAGGAAATTTCCAGAATATCATGAATTTTGACATTTTCTTTTAAGTAAGCTACAGCTTCCTGTGTTGTTAACTCCAATTCTTTCATGTTAATCAACTCCGCATTAACAATACTTATTTTTAATATTATATAAATGTTTGTATACTAACGAACAAAATAATTTTTCGGTGAAAATGCAAAAACAAAAAAAATCGAATATAAAAAAAGAGAGTTTAAAGAATTTCAATAATCACTTCTTCATCGCCATGGATATGACGCATTTCAATTAGGTCTTCTTCAAGATTTTTAAAATCAATTTCAATAGATTGGTTTAATATTTCACCATTTAGCTGCATCGCAACTCTAAGACCTTCGCCGGTTTCTTCATCTTCTTCAGTGATTCCCAATACCTCACCAGGAGCAAAAATACGATTGTAAGAAACCTCTAAAGTGTCCTTAACATGAACATTATTTCTAACGTATTCAACTGCTTCATCAAAGGTCATTTCAACTTCCTTAATCATCATATCGCCTTTAAGTATTTGTTAAAAAAAAGAAAAAAGAGAGAGGAATTATAAATTCCTGTATTCTCTGATTGAAGTATATTCGTCGTCTAATTCGCCGTAAGTAGCTAATTTTTCTTTGTTAGCTTCAGCATCTAAGTAAAGGTTACCTTTACCGTTAAGACCAATATCTCCAGTATATTTAATATATTTACCTTCGAAAGTGACTCCGTCAACTTCAGGATCTACAACAACACCGTTGAGAACAAATCCTTCGAGTAATCTTCCGAGGAATCCGTGGATAACAATGTTACCGTTTTTCATTTGTCCACCAGGCCAACGGTTAACGTTACCGTCGATTTCAATGATACCTTTGGTCATGTGAATACCAGCTAAAATATCACAGTCACCTTTAACGTGGATTCTACCACCGGTTAAACATTCACCACATTGTTTACCAGCGTTTCCGCCGACAACAATTTGTCCTCCGGTCATACCTCTCCATTCACCAATGTAAGAAGCACCAGTAAATTCTTTAGTGTTTCCTTCAATTTCAAGGTATCCTCCAGACATTTCTCTTCCAGCGTGAGCTGCTGCATCACCTTTAACGAGAATGGATCCACCGCTCATTTCAGCACCAACGTGTAAATCTACACTGCTGTTACATACGATATCTCCACCACTCATTTTACAACCGATGTATTTAACTCTGTTTAAATCACCGTTGAGAATCATTTTAACATCATCAGCACCATCTGCTTCTCCTTCTACAGTGATATCGAAGAAGTCAGTGATTGGGAATCTTGAGTTTCCAATAGGTACTTGATATTTTGCGAAATCAGCTTCAGTCCATGAATAAATTTCATCAGGAATTAATTCATCAAATTCTAAAGCGATTGAAGAAGTTTTTATTTGATCAAATGTTATTGTTTTCAAATTAAACACCCCTATTTACCATCAACATCTATTCTAATTGGGTTGGATACGTAGTGGTCGTGTACTGGATAGTTTTCCCATTTGACTGAGTAGTATTGGGTGAAGAACGGCATGATGTTGTCGATAACTTTTTGCTCGTTTTGTTCCCATCCTTGTACGTTAACCCAGATGTTTTGACTTTCTTTAACTTTTACAATTTCTTTATCTTTTACTAAGATTTGACCATCTTTAATTGTGTAGTCAGCTACATCGAAACCTTTTTCGATTTCAGCGTATTGTCTGGATGGATCAATATCATTAGGATTTATGTCATATACTGCAATGTCAGCTCTGTATCCAGGAGTAAGTGCACCTCTGTCGGTGAATCCGTAAATTCTAGCTGGAGCAGCTCTGGAAATAGTTGCAATATCGTAGAAATCGTATTCTCTGTCGAGAGTTGCGAGGGTAGTTCTTTTTTCTGCCCATTTGTGTACTTCTCTGTTTTCAATCATTTCCATTCTTCTGGTGTTACTCATTAACCAGGAGATGATTCTAGGATATCTGATGAAAGGACCTGCGTTAGGGTGGTCAGTAGTTAAACATACTTTCCATGGGTCATCAATGTGTAAGAACAATTCAAGACCGATAGCCCATTGTAAAGTGTTAACAGGGTTTTTACCAGAGTAAATACATGGGATAATACCTGCTGCGGTTTCACATTCAATATCTTTGTTGGTCCATTTAAGACCGGACAATTTGAATAAGTCGTATTCCATAGGAGCGTCTGCAGTCATAGTAGTGGTTTCATCTAAAGTTACTTGACCTACGTCACAGGTAATGTGGTCGTTTTTGTTAATGTATTTAGCAACTTCTTCTGCACCTGATCCTGCATCTTTCCAACTGTTACCTGTGTAAGAGTGGAATTGTAAGTGACAAACGTGCATAACTTGGTCTCTGATTTCAGCTGCTTTGGAACCTTTTTTAACGTCTTTTACGGAGTCCATGGTTTCGATAGTGGTTGGTACGTTACCAGGGTGTCCTAAGTCGTTAGGGTGAATGTGAATAGAGTGAGGTAAGTTTAACATTTCGTTAGCTTTTGCGAGTGCAACGATAACTTCTTTGGAAGTTACATCAAAGTATGGTGCTTTGTCGTTTACACCGTGTACGTTCATACCCCAACCCCATGCTTCACTTCCACATGGGTTTACGATTTTGATTCCGTAACCTTTGGATATTTTTAACCATGCAGCTACGAATGCTGCAATGTCTTCAATATTATTATCTTTTGCATATTCCATTACAAACCAGTTGTTACCGAATAATGGCATAGCTGGAATATCAATTTGAGGAATAGTTGCAATTTCTTCGTGAGTGTGTTTTGCTTCAAGAGGAGGCATAGCTGCTTCTACAACAGTACCGTAACCTAATCTTGAGTATCTGTAACCG
>NZ_CADCJB010000037.1 GCF_902801725.1 uncultured Methanobrevibacter sp.
GTTTTCAAAAGTAGTATCAAATGAGTCTTTTTCAATCAATTCCTCTAAATTATGGAACTTAATATTAATGGTGTTGAAATTTTGCTTTGTTTCATTATTATAATTTTCAAATACATATCTGACTAAAAAAACTTTTTTAAGGGGATTATTGGTTAAAGAGCATTTATACAAAGTTATAGGATTGTTTCCAATTCTTCCAACGATTGTTACATATTTTTTAGGTATAATAATATTTTTGTCAATATCTGTTTTTAAAAAAAAGCTATTTGTTTTCTCAATAAGTTTCCCACAAAATTTATATTCTTCATCAGTTTCAAACCAAAATTCACCTTTTTTATCTATAAAATCTTTCATTTTATTCACATCTACTAATCATATTAACATCATCTATTGTAAAAGAGCAAATGAAAACTATATCTGTTATCATTAACATCTAACTCAAAACCAACTTTTTAAATATTATCTTTCAACATCACTTATAAATTTCAAATCTTCTTCGTAATTGAATCTTTTAACTTTTTTGGCTTGAATACCATATTTTTTGTCCATGTCAGGATGTTCTCCTGCCCATACATAATAATCTTCATATCCGTTTTCATCAATAAAAGCAACTACATCCAAATCCATTCTAGAACATGCATTTGCATATACTACTGGTTTTTCATCTTCGATGACTAAAAAGTAGGATATCCATCCGAAAGGTATATAAAATGCTGCTTCTTTTTCTAATAATTCTTCTGTTATCTTGATTTCATCTATACGATAAATTTCTTCGTTTAATCTTTCTTTTAAGTATTCATGGAACTTTTCTTCTACATTTTTTAAATCATATGACATTTTATTAACTCCTATTTTAATTTTTGTTTTCTTTCTAATTATAAAAATTACTTTTCAAATCATTATTCAACTTTTTTTATAAAAAAACTCCATAATTAATTCAACTATATATAGACAATTAATTCTTATTTTTGAAATTTTAATAACATACTGGTCATGAATTTTTTAATGATAATTTATATAATTGAAATAATAAAATATTATATTAATTATTATATACAGGTTGTAATAGCTATGGCCAATATAAATAATACTTCATCCTACATGGATGAAGATAAAAAGCAAATTATCAAAGAGTCCAATTATACCTATAGAGATGCTCTTGAAGTTTCAGCTTATCTTATTGAAGTAGGAAAGTTCGAAAGATTTTACAAGGAAATGCAAATCCACGACCTCCAAAAGGAACTTGACGAAATGGATGACGAAGAATAGCTTCAAAAAATATATCTCATGTATATAACTCTTAAATAAAAACTATTTTTCAATTGTGAAAGTAATATTTATTATTACTTTTATATTTTTTTTATAATAAAATTATATATAATGCATAATAAATATATGTATTATGTTACCGGAAAAAACCAACATCAGCACAATAGTTGAAATTACACTCAAAAAAATAGTAGAAGAATCAAGTTTTACACACAAGGATGCATACGAACTTGGAGCCATGCTAATAGCTATCGGCGATGCACAGGAAACCATAACACTAATACACAACAATCCCAATTATGAAATGATTATGAAACAAAGAGAATACTAGTTAATTAAAGGAAAGAAAACAGGAACTTGAAAGAGTAATGGATTTATAAGAGAACCATCACTATGAATCGAGTAAATAAAACAACCACACAGATTATATATGATGGAAGAGTGTACTTCATAATATATTAAATTAAATGAAAATAAAATTAGAATAATACTGTCTTTGTGTCATATCCTCAACATATTTTAGTATTATTTTAGAAATAAGTAAATATTTCAAAGAAGATATAATATTGTATCTAATTTAGAAGGTTTACTCATGCAGGAATTACAAGATGAAATTATCAAATTTCAAAAGGAGAGGGATTGGAAAAAATTTCACACACCTGAAAACTTAGCTAAATCCATTTCTATTGAAGCGGCTGAACTTCTGGAACATTTTCAATGGGGAAAGGAATATGATGAAAGTGAAGTTGCAGATGAACTTGCGGATGTTCTGATTTATTGCATGTATATGGCTGATTCCCTAAATTTGGACATTAAAGAAATTATCCGAAACAAAATGAAGAAAAATGCAATTAAATATCCTGTCTCAAAATCCAAAGGCAATGCCAAAAAGTATACGGAGTTTTAATTATGATTGTTTATGAGGCTACAAAAGGGGAGTTTTGTGATTCTGTTTTGGCCGGTTCCATTACTGATGAAATTGAACATATTTATCTGGCAAAAATTGGGAAATCTCCTGAGTCACAGATCAGATCCTGGAGAAATTCAATGGTATATATGAAAAATGTTTTGGAGGATTCTGAAATTCCTGATGACTGTGGTGTAGCCATTGAATTTACAATTCCAACAACATCAAAAAGAATTGATTTTATTTTAACCGGATTAAATAAATTTGAAGATGATTCAGTTGTGATAATTGAACTTAAGCAGTGGGATTGGGCTGAAAAGGTTGAAGGAAAAGATGGTGTTGTAAAAACAGTTTTAGGTGGTGGAATTCATGAAACAACACATCCGTCTTATCAGGCATGGTCTTATGCATCATTAATTAAGAATTTTAACCAGACTGTTGAAGAGGATGAAATAGATCTATATCCCTGCGCATTCTTACATAACTATGATTTTAAAGAAGACGACCCGTTAACAGATGAAATATACAGACCATATTATGATGAAGCACCGTTATATGGTCAGAGAGATATTTTTAAATTAAGGGAATTTATTAAAAAATATATTCGATATGGCGATGATGGAGAAATTTTGTACAGGATTGACAACGGCAAAATCAGACCTTCCAAAAGGCTTCAGGATACTTTATACAGTATGCTTAAGGGAAATGATGAGTTTGTCATGATTGATGAACAAAAGATTGCTTATGAAATGGCTATTGAAATGGCTCGTGAAAGTTATTTGGATGATAAAAAACGAGTTTTAATTGTTGAAGGAGGTCCGGGAACAGGTAAATCAGTTGTAGCAATCAATTTGCTTGTTGATATAATGCAGGATGATATGAATTCCTGTTATGTTACAAAAAATACGGCTCCTCGTGAAGTATTTTATAAAAAACTGAAAGGTGGAGAATTTAAAGTCGGATGGATTAAAAATATTTTCAAAGGTTCGGGGACATTCATTGACTCTCAGATGAATGATTATGATGCAATAATCATTGATGAGGCTCATAGATTAACTGAGAAAACAGGCTTTTTTAAAAAAGGCGATAATCAGATTAAAGAAATTATAAACGCAGGTAAGTTTTGCGTATTTTTCATTGATAAATACCAGAGAATTTCAATTGAAGATTATGGGAGCATTGGTGAGATAAAAAAGTTTGCCTCAGAGTTTGATGCTGAAGTTAAACAGATTAAGTTGGCATCACAGTTCAGATGCAATGGTTCTGATGGTTATTTGTCATGGTTGGATGATGTGCTTGAACTTGAGGAAACTGGAAATTTTGATGGATTTGACTTTGACTATGATTTCAGGGTTGTTGATTCGCCGGGGGAATTGAAAAATCTGATTTTTGAAAGGAACGCTGAGAATAATAAATCACGTTTGGTTGCCGGATACTGTTGGGATTGGATTACTGATGAAAAGGATAACAGTGATGTTCATGATATTGTAATTGATGACTTTTCCATGAGCTGGAATTTGGGAAACAGTAAAACATGGGCTATAGATGATGATTCAATTAATGAAGTCGGTTGTATTCACACTTCACAGGGTCTTGAGTTTGATTATGTAGGTGTTATCATTGGAAATGATTTGAGATTTGATGGTGAACATATCGTCACGGATTTTAATATGCGTGCAGGAACTGACAGGTCATTGTGGGGAATAAAAAAGATGCATGATGAAAATCCCCAGCAGGCTTTGGAATTGGCTGATGCGATAATTAAAAATACTTACAGGACGTTGATGAGTCGTGGAATGAAGGGATGCTATGTCTATTGTGAAGATATGGGATTACAAACTTATTTCAAGGAAAAATTAGAGTTCATGCAACGAAAAAAATAGAATTATTATAATTTTAGATTATTTGCCTACTTTTAAATGATTTAATCTGATAATTTTGTAGATTTATTTAAACAATCTTATGAGGAAAATTGTAAAAATTATATTTTAAAAAATTTATATGTTGGTTGATGAAATAATTGCTGAGGTTAAATAATGCAAAAATGGTTAGTTCCATCAAATCCTAATGTTTATGATGCTGACGCTTCATTTAAAAAAAATGGATTTATAGATTGGAGACAAAATAAAAATAAGTATGAAGTAGGAGATATTGTATATCTATATTGTAGTCAAACACATAGAAAAATAATGTTTAAATCTGTTGTAGAAAAAATTAATATTCCAGCTTCAGATATTATTGAGGATAAAGAGTTTTGGAAGGATTTAAATCAATATAATGAATCAAAAGAATATATCTATTTTAGAATTAGATTAATTGAAAAAGTTGATAGGAAAGAATTATCTTTAGAATATCTTAAACAAAATGGATTGAAAACAGCACCTCAATCCCCAATAAAAGTTAATGATGAATTAGGAGAATATTTAGATAAATATTTTACATTAAACTCATCAAAGGATTACAGAATAAAAGTGGATTATAATATTTGGTCCATGAATGTAAGTAAAAAAGACAGTTATGATGATGCATGGAATTTATTTAAAGAAAATTCATGTGTAAGTATTGATTATTGGATTCATAATAAATCCCTTGATTATAGTTCATTTAATAATGTTAATGAAATAAAAGGATATTTGAAAGATTCTCTTCCAGAAAACTCAAGAGAACCTAACTTAATTAATATTTTTGTCAATGACATTAAAGAAGGAGATATTTTCATCGCTCATAAAGGTCAAACTGTTGTTTGTGGAATTGGTATTATTGAAAGTGAATATATTCATCAAAATGATGTATTAACTAATATTCGTAAGATAAATTGGATTTACGTTCCGGATAATTTAAAAATTAAAGATAAATATTTTTTTAAAACAGATAATATTGTAAAATTAAATGAAAAGTATTCTTATTTTGCAAATGAGATATTGGCAAGAATTGCAGGTAAAGATAAATCGGTCAGAAATAAACTATTAGATTTCATTTTCAATCAATATTGTGATGATTTTCATTCAACTGAAGCGGGTCAGAATCATTTCAGCAGATATGAATCTGGAAAGGAAAAAATTCAAAATGATTGGATTTTAATTAATCAGAAAATTTCCAATAATGAAAATTGGTTTGATGATTTTTGGAAAAATCTTTTTCATAGGGATTTGGAGTTATTTAGTATTGGTGGAAATGATTTAAAAGGTATGATTCAGGCCAGATCCAAAAAGAAATATGATTTTTCCGATGAAGATATGAATAATTTGGCTATTGCATTTGTAGATACGGTTAATGGTCTTTTAGAAACATCAAATAATGAAGAACAAAAAGAAATTTTAAATGATTATAGTAATGATGTTTATAAAAGCTATGGTTTTCAGACAGGTGTGATGTCTCCAATTCTATTTTATTTGGATGAATCTTCATTTTATCCAATCAATAGTAAAGCTATAAAAACTGTTAGATTATTATCATTAATGCTGGATGATGAAATTAAATTGTCTGCTGATTTAAATAGATATATTGAGAGTAATAAAGAATATAAGAAATTTTTACAAAAATTATCTGATGCTGTTTCATTTAAACTGAATATTAGAATTTTTGATGAATTTTGTCATTGGATATGTGATTCGAAATTAGGAAATTATGCGGATAATGAAAGAAAAGTCGTTGAAATTTTTCCTATTAAAGAGATATTGATGGGTAAAAATCCATTTAAATCAAATAAAAAAAGAAATTTAATTTATTTTGGAGCTCCTGGGACCGGAAAATCATACAATTTAAATCAAGATAAAGACAGTTTGCTTGAAGATTTTGAAGATAATTATGAAAGAGTAACTTTTCATCCTGATTATTCATATGCAAACTTCGTCGGGACTTTTAAACCATATCCTGATGGTAGGGATATTGTGTATAAATATGTTCCAGGTCCATTTATGAGAATTCTTAAAAAAGCAATAAACAATAAGGATAAACCCTATTTGTTAATTATTGAAGAGATCAATCGTGCTAATGTTGCAGCTGTTTTTGGGGATGTTTTCCAATTATTGGACCGAAATGAAAATCACCAATCAATTTACCCTATCGATACAACTGAAGACATGAGATTATATCTTAATGAAGATAAAATCAAGCTACCTTCAAATCTTTTCATCTGGGCAACTATGAACTCAGCAGATCAGGGAGTTTTCCCAATGGATACTGCATTCAAACGAAGATGGGATTTCAAATATTTCTCAATCAACAATAATGAAAATTTAATTGAAAACACACATTCAACTATCAACGGTAAAGAGGTCAACTGGAACACTTTACGAAAACAAATAAACGATGAATTATTGTCATACAAAATCAATGAAGATAAACTTATGGGACCGTTTTTCGCATTTAATGAATTTATGAATCAAGAAATACCTGAAGAAACTTTCAAAGATATATTCAAAAATAAAATTATCATGTATTTGTTTGAAGATGCTGCAAGAGCAAAACGAAACGACTTATTCAGTGGTGCAAAAACAAAGGATTATGTAACATACTCTGAAATCTGTGATGCATTTGACAAAATCGGGCTTAAAATTTTTAATTTCATAAGTGATGATGAATGAAAACAATTAACATTCGTGAACTGAAACCCTACACTAAAAATCAGCTCCTAAAACTTCTTGACAACAGTGAAAATACTTTTAAAAAGCTAATAAATTATGCCTTTGTTAATAAAGAAGATGATATGTATCAGTTTAAATATGTCGGAGTAATCATAATCGACAAACTGGTTATTAACTGCTATCCAAAATATTTCACCAACTATTCAAATGATAATTTCAAACAAATCATACAGGTTATTAAAAAATACAATGCCTCAAATGATTTGGATTATCAAAATGAGGAGCTTGAAGATATTTCCTTCAATCTGTTGTCTATGATGGTGTTCTTTTTGGAGGATTACTATGAGTATGGTATATATTCAAATGTAGAGAATATTCTGGAAGTTAATGGAAACGGTGAAATTGACTGGAACCGTACAATTAACTACACAGATCCTGTAATTAAGGACAGCAAACCCTACTATGTTGAATTATACACCAAATACAAAATAGATGATTTGTATGATTATTTCAGACTTTTGCATGAATACATCATTACAGTCTGTTCTAGGCGACTTGAAAAGGCAGGCTTACTTGAGTTATTTGACCTGACACCAGTAGAACTCACAGATAAAGAACTATATGAATTTGGAGAATTGGAGTTTATCTTGAATAAATTTGAAAAGGAATTGCATGTTGAGTTTAACTCACATAAAATAAAACTTCTAAAATCAATGCATACTTTCATAAAGCAACAGAATTCATTTTCCAATGAAAATTACTTGACATTATTCGGAACAAATTCCTATCATGTAATTTGGGAAGCGATGCTTAAAAAAGTGTTTGATGATAAGTTAAACAGTATTGTGGAGTTTAAAGGTAAAAAAACTAAATTAATTGATGTTATCAAAAAGCCTCAATGGATTTATAAAAATATTTATCCAAAAGAGGCAGATGGGACATTTATTCCAGATATTGTAACGTTTTATGAAAATCAGTTTATTATTTTAGATGCCAAATACTACAAATTGAATTTTGATGAAAATAATTTATCCGGCCAACCAGGCCTTGAAAGTATAACAAAACAATACTTGTACGAGTTAGCTTACAGAAAATTCATTAAAGAAAATAATTTTAGTGGCGTTAAAAATGCATTTTTGCTTCCAAAATATGGTGGTGAAATTGAAAATCTCGGAATAGCAAAACTTGAGATATTGTCTGATTTGCATTTGGAGGATATTCAGATTATTATGCTTCCGGCTGGAGAAATTAATCAACATTATTTGGATAACAAGAAAATGAGTATTAAAAAACTCAATTTGAAATTTTTGATTTAGTAATTCTTTTATGTTATTGACAATAAATATACTAACAAGTTAAATACAAAATCATTTTCGGGTTGAAATAATGTCATACATAATCAAAAAACAGAAATTTTTAAAATCTCAGGAAAAAATCAAAGAAATTTGTGCTTCAAATAATCTGGAAGTTCCTTTTTTAATTGAAAACTATCCAATTCCAGAGGATTTGAAGTTTGACAGGAACGATGCAGATATTCAGTTGAAAGAATTTTTAAGCAAGTTTCCGGAATTCAAGGATATTGCAATTGATTTAAACGAAGAACAGGAAGAAATTGTAACATACGATGGGGATAAGTTTTTAAGTGTTGAAGCAGGCCCCGGTGCTGGTAAAACCAGAGTTTTAATCGAAAAAGTTAATTACATGGTAAATGAACTCAATGTTGATCCTGAAACACTGTTAATCATTACATTTTCAACCAAAGCGGCTGAAGAGCTTCAGGAAAGATTGGCTGAAGGAGACCTGCTTAAAAGTGATGTTCAAAAGATGCACATCTCAACAATTCATTCATTCTGCGGCAGAATCCTTGAGGAAAACGGCCAGGTTGGCTTAAACGTAATTTCAGATGATGCCGGTGAGAAAAACCTGTTATTTATTGGAAAACATATGGAAGAGCTTGGTTTTGTTAAAGAAGCATACATGTCAAACAGCGATATTCCGGATATCGTAAGCAAGTATAATGAGTACTGCTCTTTTGGTGTTAAAACAGGCCAGCTGATTGATTATATTAAAGCTGAAAGACCGGTTGATCCTGAATATGTAACCTTCGTCAGAAATTATATGGAAGAAAATGACGGCAAATATCCCTATGATGAAGTAAAAGAAAATGATGTATTTAAAAAATCAAAATATAATGCAAGATACCTTCAAATTGCAAAATCATATCCTATTTATGAAGATATTTTAAAACGTGAAAAAGCAATTGATTTTGCACACCTTCAAAAAGATGCTCTTGAAATTGTTAAAAAAGACAGCTTTAAAACACCTTTTACAAATATCTTGATAGATGAGTTTCAGGACAGCGACCCGATGCAGATGGAACTTTTTGAAAACTTAATGAAAACAGCAGATTCATTTACCGTCGTGGGAGACATTAACCAAAGTATTTACGGTTTTAGAGGCTCAAACATAAATCCGTTTACTTATCTGGCAAAACACCACTCAGATGAATTTGAATTTAAAAGCCTTCCGACCAATTATCGTTCCACATGGGAGATAATCAATATTTCAGAAGATTTCATTAAACATCAAAGACCTGCTGATTCAGCACTTGGAAAAGCCAGATGCGGACGTGAAGTTCACAATCCCACATACTACCTGGTAAATGAGAACAGCAGTGCTGAAGCAGAAAATATCTTCAAAGTAATCAAATATCTGATTGAAAACAATAAAGTCAGTAAATTATCAGATATCGGAATTTTATTCCGTTCCTTAAATAAAAGCAGTTCAAGATGCATTGAAGGTTTGCTTGACAAATTAAAAGAGCAAGCAATTGACTATCAAATCAGGGGTTTAAGTAATCTGATTGACCGGCCTGAAATAAAATCAGTCCTGACGTTATTCTATCATTTGGTATCAGATGATGATCCGCACAAACACTTCTTTAACAGGTGGGAAGCGGATTGGCTTAATCTGAAAGCATATGCTGACCAGATATTATTTGAACTGTCAGATGAAACCAAAGAAATATTGTATAATCTTCAAAATGACTTTGAAGAGGAAGTCGTCACAACAGAAAACCGTGTCTGGTTAAGAGACCATAAATCAGGCGGTAAAAAATCATTTGCAAAGGTTTTGGAACGTCCCGAAGAAATGCTTATTGAAATATTTGATGAGGTTACCCGACCGGTACTTTCAAATGAAAACCTGATTGAATATGGAATAACAAATGAGGATGATTTGGAATTTTTTGACTGACATTACAGGATTTTTATCTGAAGATAAGGTTTTGGACAATGATGATTTGATTTATAATCTCTCACAGCTCACCTCTTCACTTCAAACATTCGTCGAAGTCAGATTTGAACGGGATATCAGAGGTGCATTCTGGTTTATATATAGAACCGTTGGAGGCCATTCCAGCTACAGTGAAGACACAGATGGAATTCAGATTATGACTATACATCAATCTAAAGGACTAGAATTTCCTGTTGTTATTGTTCCGTCACTTAAAAAAGATAACTTCCCTATGAAATTCATTGACCCAAACCCAAAATCAGGTTGGATATTTGGAAGTCCTACATATTATACTCCTGATGACTGTCTGATATACCCTAAATTTGATGAAGAGTTTGGAGAAGAATTGTCTCATGAAATGGAAGAAGAAAGAATAATTTATGTTGCAATGACCCGTGCAGAAGATACTTTAATATTGTCATCCATTGTTGATGACTGTGAACCTGCCAAACACTCTGCACTGAAATCTGGGGAATTCACCAAACTTCCAAAAGGACCTGAACGCATTCAAAGTGCAATAAACGAGAATTTGGAAAATGATTGTGTTTTAATTGATCCAAACAATATCGATATCCAGACATTAGCCAGAAAAACAGAAGAAAATGATGATAGTTACTGCATTGATTTAAGTTTTACAGCTCTGGAAAACTACAATAACTGTCCGTTCAGATATAAATTGGCAAATCAGATAGGTTTCAGCATTTCTGAAAAACAGGAAATCGATGAAGGAATATTTGTTCACAAAGCACTGGAAATCATCAACAAAGAAATCATAAACAATAATAATGCATTTATTGGCGAAGATAAAGTTGTTGAAATCATAACAGACCTATTTGAAAAATCAAATGAAGAACTGCATGAAGAAGACCCTGCTGAATATAATAAACAGCTGAATGAAGTTACAGGCAATGTCATTTACTACTACAAAAATTATGGTAATGACCTAAAGATACTGGACAGTGAATATCCGTTCTACCTGAAAGATAAAAACTATGCTCTTAAAGGAGTCGTTGACTTAATCTATGAAGTTGACGGTAAACTGGGTATAATTGATTATAAAAATACACGTCTTGAAGCCAAATACAAAGATAAGTTTAAAAAGCAGCTTCACCTGTATGTTTTAGCACTTCGTGACCAAAATCAGGAATATGAAGGAAAAGAAATATCCAATCTTCAGGTTTATACAATCAAATCCAAAAAGATGATTGACTTTGATATTGACGAGGAATACATCGAAGAGTTAAAGCTTGAACTTGAACGTGTTGCAGAAGATATTCATGAAGGAAAATTCACGTCATGTTCCTGTGATGACTGTAAGTACTGTCAGTACAAAAATATCTGTAATTCACAAAAAGAAATTTAATTATAAATATATTATTTAATTTGTGAAATATTTGTGTGGATAATCTTTGGAAGTATTTTTGGAGTGTGTTTAACGGATAGTCTTTTTTAGACTGGAAAATGGGTATTTTTTTGAGGTTTATATTCTATTTTATTATATATTCCTTATTTTTTCTAATTAATGTGAAATTTCAAGTATAAATTAGAATATGGTTAATTAGATTAATTTAGTAATTTTGAAATTTTTTTGCATAAATTCTATAATCTCTATAAAGTCAAATTTTTTAAATATTATTGGTCATAAATTATTAACAATTAATGTATAACTTAAAGAAAAGAAATTTAATAAATAATTTATATTTTCCAGGTGATAAAAAATGAGAAAATCAACCCTCAAGCATAAGCATTTAAGAAAAGTATTGTATGAAGTCATGACGTTGGGGGATGATGCTCCCCTTGAGGCATATGTAAGGTTATTTGAGGAATTCAAGCATTCCAGTCTTATAATTGCAGGCAATTTTGGAGAAGATTTGATGGACATGTCAACTGTCAAAACAGAAATTGGAGTTTTTGGCATGCTTTTTACTGACATGGACGAGTTCAATAAGGTTTTTCCCGATTATGGGGTCGGATCAAAGGAGCATTTCTTCACAACATACGTTGATTTTTTGAAAAAGACTGACCTTTCAGGATACATCCTCAACTTCAAAAGTGAAGGATTTATCATGCCACGTGATCTTATGGACAGCTTTAAGGATTTGCCTGATTTCAACTTCCCTACCGATGATGCATATAACTCAAAAGAACTTAAAAACTTAAAAGATTCAATAAACAATGAAAAGCTTGAAAGCTTCATAAAAGACCCTAAAAATATCGCAAAATATGATGAGCTTTTTGAAGTGATGTCATCATCAACCCTTCTCACACTGATGCTTTCAAAGGATGATTTATCCGACAATGCTGAAGATGGTATTATATCATCGTCTAAAGATAATCCGGTGGGATTTCTCTACATTGACCATTTGGGAGGAGAATATGCAACTGTCTATACCTCTGAAGAGAAGATGACGGCAATAAATACACCTTTCAAAAAGTATTCTCAGATAGTCAACCCGGCACACATGGTCATGTTTGTTCTAAACGAGGACATGGATGGTCTGATTATCAATCCTGGAAATGAACAGATATTATTGACAAGAGAAACACTGCTTGATTACTCAGAAGTAATTGAGAAAACATGCAACAATCCGAAGCTTAATAAGGCAATGTTGTGTATGTTTTTAATGGAGGTTTAAAAAATGATAACATGTAGCGTATGCGGTCACATTAATGACTCAAGCAATGCAGTATGCGAGGAATGCGGTTCAGATTTATCAGACAGCCCCGACTGGGGATATGATTACTATGACGACTGAATGTTATGAATTACATTTTGGAGATTAAACCATGTTTGAATGCTACGAGTGCGGACACCAGATAGATGAGCAAGACGTTGAATACGAATGTCCTTTCTGCGGTGAGGATGACTACGGTGAAGGATTCCTCCGATGCGAAAACTGCGATACCCTATACACCATTTCAGGAGACCTGTGGGAGTGTCCATACTGTGAAAACGAAGGCAAAACCGACACACCTGGCCCGGATTACTGTGAATGTCCAAGCTGCGGTGCTGTAATTATTGGGGATGTTTGTGAAGAATGCGGTTGGCCTGACGTCAATCAGGGATGGCTTGGGGAGGAATATGGTTGAATGGTGAAAATACCAAAAGAATTTAATAAATCCATAAAATATTGCAAATGTATATAATTAACTTGTACACATAGTAATATCAACTAACATACAGTTGATATTAATAGAACAAGAGATGAAAAGCAATGGAAAAGAAATATTTAATAATAATTCTGGTTGCAATCATTTCAATATTCGCAATTGGTATTGTAATCAGCATTGGAACACCACATGAAAAGACCTATGAACCATATAACTTCAGTGCAACATGTAGCATTGAATTACCAACATGGATTAAATTCAACAATGGGGCAGGAGACTTAAATTCCAACAGTAATATTATGGGTTCTAATGTAGCTTCAACAACCAAGGCATTATTCGGTAACAATGAAGTAATGCAGATCACATATAGTCATAGTACTGTTGATGGGGCAAATGTAGGGGCAGACTTGAACGATAATATGGCATTGGAACAGAACGGCAAGAAAGTATACACCCGTATGGTGATGAATGAAGCAACAGGTGAATCAATTAGTGTAATGGGTGAAAATGAAGAGGTAGTGAACTATATAGCAGACCATGTGAAATTTAACGGTGCAACTGTGAATAAAACTAATGCAACTAATGATACAATTGAGGAAGATAGTACAGCAACTACTAGCGAACCTTCTAATAATTCGAATGTTGACGATGCCAATAATAAAAAGTATACTCAAGAAGATTTGAACAGGGCCAGAGCTGATGGATATTTACAGGGTTATGATGATTCAATTAATTATCCTGATTATGGATATGATTATGGATATGATGATAGAAGTTCAAGTTCATCAAGTTCTGAAAGTAGTAGTTCATCAAATGTTGAGACCACCACAGCTTAATTATATTTTAAAGTGTTACATTAATGTAACACTTTTTATTGTAATATTTACCGATTATTCTTTTTTATTGTCTGCGACACAATATTCTATTCCTTCTAAGAGCTTGTTTAATTTTTTTGATTTACTGCGAATGTCCAAGTTGCGGTGCAGTAATGATATGGGACTGTTGTGAAGAATGTTGCTGGCCTGATGTCAACATGGGTTGGGTCGGTGAAGAATACGGATAATTATAATTACATGAGGATATTCTATTTTTAATGATGCGGGATAATAATAAAAGCAATGAAGTAGATATCTTTTATATGATGTGATAACATGATGCTGCATCCTAAAGATTACAGAAAAGAGTTTGAAGCTGCAAGTTTAAAGAAGATTCTCCAGGAAAGGGACAGGATTGTCGAGTTCATGCAGGACTTTGAAAACAATAAGCTGCCGAAAAAGTACTATGAACGTGATCCAAGTCCTGAAGTCGTCTATATGTCAAATATTGACTATCTCAAGGAGCTTTGTGATTTGATTAAAATCAAGATGTATGAAAAGAATTCCAATCCAAAAGAGGTTCACCACTCTCCGTTCATTGCGCTTGAAGAGGTCATGTCCAAGTTTGACGAGGAAAAGCGCAAGCAGTTTCTGGAAGATTTGAAAGTCAAGGACGAGGAGCTCTACTACAAGTATATGGAATGGAAAATCCTCTCCGAACAGTAGCTCAATATTGATGGTGCCGTCACCATCCTTTTTTTATATTTGTATACATAAGTTATTTATCTTTCAACTGAAAATATATTATTAAATAATATGAAGGTATTTCTATGTTGGAGTGGACCATTTGCAGTGATTGCGGAAAAATTTTGGACAACAGTCAGGAAACCTGTCAGAGCTGCCAGTCTGATGTGGACAAAATCCATATGGATTATCTGACGCCCTATCTGACCAATCTCAACTTTCTTGTCAGCACAATAAGCGTTTTCAGACCGAACATCCCTGAAGACATCAAAGGATTATCCGTTGAGGATATGATAGCCGATGACCTTTTGAGATATTTCAGTTATCTTGCAATGGGAGACGGAAGGATTACTGACAACGAGCTTGAATTCATCAATGATCTTTTGGGCTTTGACTATTCCAGTGAAGATATCGCAGGTCGGGCTGAAATTGACGATTTTCCAATGTCATTTCAATGTCTTTTGGAGCTTGATTCATATGGCCAGGCAATGAACATGCATGAGCTCAACTCCGCAAACGAGCTTTTCGGCTGCTACAAGCTTTTTGGAAAGTTTTTCATAACCGCAGACAACGAGCTTGACGAGAACGTATTGAAGCTCTATTCCGACTACATCTCAAAGCTTGAAGACAGACTCAGGGACTGCGATGTGGATGTAAAGCCAATAAGATTAATCGAAACTGAAGATGAAATCGAAGAAGAAATAACAGAAGAAATCAAAGAGGAATCACACTCACTTGACGAATACCTTGAAAAGCTGAACAAATTGGTAGGTCTCAAGAAGGTTAAAAAGGACGTCAACTCACTTATAAACCTTGTACGGATAAGAAAGATAAGGCGTGAAAGGGGCATTGCCCAGCCTGCAATGAGCCTGCATCTTGTATTTTCGGGAAATCCAGGAACCGGAAAGACAACCGTTGCAAGGCTTCTTTCAAAGATATATCATGAAATGGGACTTTTAAGCAAGGGCCATCTGGTTGAAACCGACCGTTCAGGACTTGTTGGAGGCTATGTGGGCCAGACTGCAATAAAAACCCAGGAAATAATCCAGTCTGCAATGGGTGGAATACTTTTTATCGATGAGGCATACAGCCTGACATCTTCAAGCGAAAACGACTACGGCGCAGAGGCAATCGACACTCTTTTAAAGGCAATGGAGGACCACCGCGATGATTTGATAGTCATAGTTGCTGGATATCCTGAACTCATGGACAGGTTTTTAAACTCAAATCCCGGCCTGGAGTCAAGGTTCAACAAGTTCATATACTTCGAGGACTACACCGATGAGGAGCTATGCGATATATTCCGCCTCATGTGCGAGGAGTCAAACATGACGCTTGACGAGCCCGGCGAGGAATACCTCAGGCAGTACATGAAGAGGATGTATGACAACAGGTCCAAAAACTTTGCAAACGGACGTGCCGTTAGAAATCTTTTTGAAGAGGTAGTGACCGCACAGGCAAACAGGCTGGCCGGTGAAGATGAAATAACGGATGAGGAACTTAATACATTGACATATGAAGATTTTTTGGTAGGTGAAGAAGATGGGTTATAAATACTGCAAAAACTGTGGCGAAAAGGTGGATTCAGGCGTTAAGTTTTGTCCCAACTGCAAGTCAACATCATTCAGATACACAGCAGAGGTCATAACTTCAAACGTTAAGCCGAGCTTTGTCCAGTCACTGTTTTACTGGCAATACAACGGAAGGTTTGTAATGTCCAAATCCAAGGTTGCGGCAATATTCATTCTGGTGATCTTTATTCTGATGAGCTTCACAATGCCTTATACCTTTGGAGCGATTCTCCTTGGACTCATTGTTTCTGCAATCATATTCCTGGTTGGATTCGGTTTACATATCGTAAGGGGAAGGCCTACAAAGGCAGTGATTGAAAACAACGACTATGGCTTTTTCACAGACTTGAAGCATATGCTTTTCTTCTGGCAGAACAGAAACACCGGGGAATTTGTCCTTGCAAAGACAAAAATAGCATGCTTCATAATCTTTGGAATCTTCATGTTCATCTTAGCTGATGCCAAAATCCCAATATTTGGTGCAATATTGGCATGTTTGATTTTCACCGCTCCAGTATACATTGTAGGTTTTGCTGTTCACAAGTTAACAAACGACAATCCTAAAAACGGTAAGCTGCCTTCACAAAAAAAGCCAAAAATAAAGCCTGAAAAGGATAAAAAACCAATTGAAGAGAGTGAACCTGTTGTTGAGGTAACATCATCCAAATTCGAAAAGTACAAAGATGAGCTTGCAGGCATGAAAACAGCATACATGAAAAGGGAAGGCCGTGCAAGGGAGCTTATAGAAAAGAAATTCCAGCCTCCTCAGCTTACATACAACAAGTTCATATCAGTGGTTGACAGCTCAACAAAACTATTCAATGAGGAAGCGGATAACATAGAAAACATCATAAGTCTTGCAAGCGAGGATTCAAAGCGTATAGATGACGAACTGAAATCAAAATTTGAAATCCTCAATTCACTTATAGACAAGATGGATGATTTGATAAATGAGCTTGTCCTTTCACTGGATTCAACCAAGGACGATGACGTCGGAGGACTTTTGGACGATATGGAAAATCTGATAGGTTCAATCAAGGAATATTGATGGGAGTAGTTAGATGAAATGCCCTTATTGCGGTAAAATACTGCCGAACAGTGCAAAGTATTGCGGAGGATGCGGAAACGACCTCACTACAAAGGAATCATTTATTGACAGGTTCAAGTCAGCATCGACAATAAGAAAGGCAATCGTCATAGCATGCATTATAGTAATTCTTCTTATCGCAGCAGGGGCTGCAAATGAATTTTTTGGAGGAGATACACTGACTCTTCCTAAAGCATCAGATCAAAGTGTTTTCGACCAGATTAACCCGTCAACAATATTTTCCAATGATGATGAGGAGGAAACATACGTTTCAAGCATATCAGAAGTCGAGGATGCAAATCCAGAAAATGAAAGCTCAACCGTGTCAATCGGGGATGCAAACTCACATGAAATGAACGTTTCCGGAAATTCGATTTCTATTCATACTGATTAGCATGACAAAATGGGCATACACCACTTATTCAGAAATTAGCCCTGAGGCATTGAGATATTTTCCTTTCAAAAGCCCGAGAACCAACCAGCTTGAGGCAGTCTCAGAAATCCTTGAAGCAATAAATCAGGGATACAAGTACATCATTCTTGAAGCGGGAACCGGAACTGGAAAATCTGCTATAGCCGCCACCCTTGCAAGGATATTCGATTCATCATATATCCTCACCATCACAAAGCAGCTTCAGGACCAGTATGCAAAGGACTTTGCCGACTTTCAGGTGGTCAAGGGAAGGTCAAACTTCAGATGCAGGCTCTCGGATGTGGGCTGCGATGAGGGAAAATGCGTACTGGAGTCCCACAGGTGCAAATACAGAATCAGCCATGAAGAAGTCATCGAGGAAAACACCTGCAGATACCTTTACCAGAAGCATATGGCCCTTGAATCTGATGTGGTGATAGCAAACTATCCGTACATGTTTTTGGAGCTCAACTATGTCGAGGACTTCAAAAAAAGGCCATTGATGATTTGCGATGAGGCCCACAATATCGAAAGCATGATCATGAGCCAGCTGACCCTTGAGTTCAACAGAAGAGACCTCAAGGAATACGTTGGAATAAATCTATCAAAGACGAGGGTAAGCCAGCTTGCTCATGGAGGCCATGACGTCTGGATTGATTTTATCGAAAAGGTAAAGGCAAGGTATGATGAGGAGCTTGAAAAAATCAGGCATCTTGAGACAAACCCTGAAGTTTCAAGAAAAATTCTTTTCATGAAAAACCAGATTTCAGACTGCAGCAGATTCATCGAGCAGTTCACGTTAAGTCCCGGCGAATGGATATTCGACTATGACAGACTGACCGGAACCGCCCAGTTCAAGCCCCTCAAGATAGACAACTATGCAGTGGATACGCTTTTTAAATACTGCGACACCTGCCTTTTCATGAGCGCTACAATACTGGATTACGAACTCTTTGCCGAGTGGCTGGGAATACCTGTTGGGGATATATATCCAATCAGGTGCAAAAGCCCCTTTGACATATCAAAAAACCCGATTCATACCTTCAGGGATTTCAATATGACCTATGGAAATCTGGCGAAATCAGCACCGATGACCGTTCCGGCAATCGAATCCATTTTAAAAAGGCACAGCGATGAAAAGGGAATTATCCACACAATTAGCAACCAGTGCCGTGACTTTCTCATGGACAACCTGAAAAGCTCAAGGCTTCTAACACATGATACAGATAACAGAAGCGAGGTTCTCGACAGATTCAAGCAATCCGATAATCCTTTGGTTTTGGTATCGCCGTCAATGAACGAGGGCGTGGATTTGCCGGGTGATGAGTGCAGATTCCAGATAATCTACAAGATTCCCTATCCGGATTTGGCAGACAAGCAGACACTGCTGAGGGCTCAGGACAATGACAGGTGGCTTGACTACAGGACATGCCTTGCCCTTGTTCAGACACACGGAAGGGGAATGCGATTCAGCGAGGACTACTGCACAACATACATGATAGACAACCGATTCATGGGATATGTCTACTCAGACATGATTTCAAACCAGTTTCTGCCGGACACATTCCGTGATGCAATAGACAAGATGGCCCGGCCCAGAAACGTTAATAACCGAATCGATGACGGAATAATAGGAAAGGGCGAGGAATACATCAGCACCGGAGACTATGCGAATGCTATAGTATACTTCAAAAAACTGTTGGGCAAAAACGACTGCAGGATATATCTCAATCTTGCAAAAGCCTACGAACTGGCATCTCTTTATGAGGAGGAAACCGAAATCATCATCAGATTCTTCAAATCCGGAACTGACTGCGGCGACGCTCAGCTTCACGATTTCAGGCAGAAGTTAAAAAAACTTGACAAACTGGGATATTTTGACTATAATTCAAACATGGAGCAATTGGAAAAGGAATTTTTCAAAAATTCTTTAATGAAAAATTCTCAATCAGTCTTTTGATTATATGGATAATATAGCAATGCTTTTTAATGACTTATAACAATATATAAAATGAAGGTGATTTAATGCCAGTTTGCCCAACTTGCGGTAAGTATGTTGAAGAAGGTGTGGAAACTTGCTCATGCGGAACACATTTCATCGTTTCGGATGAAGAAAAAGTCAATGCAAGATTTCAAAAGGAAGAAAAGCTTGTATTACAATATAGGGAATATGAATCAATTTGTCTGGAAGCCTACAAGAATAAGGAATATCAAAAGGCTGTGGAATATGCTAACATGGCAATTGATTTGAATCTTGGCTCTGACGCTTTGATGAAATATACCAAAGGAAAAGCCCTTTTTTATCTTGGAAGATACTATTATTGCATAAAAATCTTTGATGAATATATCAAGGAATACTTAAACTCATTTTACAGATTTTCAAACATCTCCGGCGCATATCACTGGAAAGCAAGAGCCCAATGGCAGTTAGGTGACGGTTTCGGTTCAATAAAAAGTTATTACAAGGCCCTGGATTATGTGGAAAAGAAAAACGGAACAAGCGAATATAAAAACCAGGTAAGATTCAAGATTAGGGATGAAAGAAGGAAAGTCATCAATTCATCACAGGGTGTAGGAATTACAAATCCGAAACTGGGAAAAATGGAGTATGAACATTTTGACCGTCTTGAAAAGTACAGGGAAGATCTGGACCTTACCATGCAGAATCTCTACGATGCAATCGATGAGGTTGAAGGAGAAGAGCTCACATACGATTCAGTTATTCTAAAGGATGGCGAGCTTTATGTCATTTTTAAAAACAAGGATTCCACAATCGAAAAGCATTTCGACGGAACAAACACTTTTGCTGACGGATAACATGGCCAACCACAAGCATCTTCGCACAGTCATCGAGGACATCCATGCAAACGATGACATGCTCACCAGGGATTTGCTGATGAAGCTCATTAACGAATTCAGATATTCCAATCTCTTCATTCCGGCAAAAAGACAAAAAGGCACACTTAATTTTATTATTTATGAGGACTGCGAAGGAAAAATCACCCCTCTTTTTACCGACGAGGACGAGTTTAGAAAATTCTACAGAGACGATGACATTCAAATCATCCAGAACACATTCGAGCTTTACCAGAACATTATAAAAACAACCGACATTGAAGGATACATCCTCAATCCCGCTTCTGAAAAGTACCTTTTCACAGACAAGTTCATACTGGGCATCACCAATCTTCCAAAGACCAGTTTCTACTCTTCAAATCCATATGATGAAGACGAGCTCAAATCACTCATCACAAATATGGACAATACTTCCCTTGAAGAGTTCATTTCAAAAAGGGAGAATGTGGGATACTATGAGGGGCTCTTTGAAAAGCTGTCCGGTTCCACAGTGATGGCTCTTATGCTGTCTCCAAACGACATTTCGAATCATGCCGAAGACGGCCTCATTTCAATGAAGTCAACCGGACCCCTTGCTCAGATGTATGTGGACAGGATTGGGGGAGAGTATGCATGCATATTCACTTCAACAGAAAAGATGAAAGCGGTGAATTCGGACTGTTATAAGTATGCACAGATTATCAATGTTGCAACGCTGGTGAATTTCGTATTAAGCGAAGACATGGACGGTATCGTTATCAATCCCGAAAGCGACAACGTTCTCATTCCGCGCTCAGAGCTTCTCAGGTATTCTCTTGGCTTTGAAAAATTTGCCAATGACGAGAGGCTGTGCGAGTCTATTTACTATCTGTTTCTGATTGAATAATCTAAAATTTTAATAATCACTAATTATATACTAATATCCATGTCTGAATTATCTGAGTTAATTGAAATCAACAGGAATATCGAAAGGCAGAACGATGAAATCATTCGCCTTCTCAAAAAAATTGCAGGGGAGGAGGATGACGCCCCTGATGCATTCGAATATGTCAAGATGGAAAGCATTCAGCAGGAAATTGCCGAGAAAATCCTAAGCGAGATTCCTGGCAGGCTTCTGGAAAACGAACCTGAAGTCGGTGTGGTACACTTCATCGATGATAGAAACATCTTCAGATTAACAGTTGAAAATAATGAAACTAAGGTCGATAATTTAACAGGTTCATCAAGACCTACTAATTTTAAATGTCAGGAAATCATAGCAAATGAATCCATCAAAAGAAACCAGCCAATTCCTGAGTCTACAGTTATACTTGACAAGGACCAGGCCACAGAGTTGCCGATACTTTTGAAGATGTGCTATGACCAGGGTGCAAAAAACATATTTCTCCCATGGTATTCAATGACACAGATCATAGGTGCCCCTGAAACCCTGATGGAAATTCTCAAGCTCGACTTCTACAAGACAGAAGAGCAGCTTATCGAAAAGGTCTTCGGGTGAGGTGAAAGAATGTCAAAATACTGTCCGGCATGTGGAGTCGAACTCATCGACGATGCTAAATTCTGCAAGAACTGCGGCTCAAGCGTGAGCGCCGTTCCAAGAGGCCCAACCATAGAAAGGCCAGCAGGAGAAAATTCACATACTGCAGCAATCGTCATAGGTTACATCCTTGCCGTATTGATTCCTCTGATAGGTCTTATTATCGGAATATACCTGGCCACAAGAAAGGACTCACAAAGCGCATCCAAGCACGGAAAATACATCATAATCGTTGCGGTCATAATCTGGTTTATAGGATTCATGTCCTCAGCCATGCTTTACAGATAGTGATAATATGGATGGGATTACTCAACTTAACGAATACGTTGAAGTCGATGAGGAGCAAAAAAGTGCAATCGCCAGCATCCGACCTGCCATAAAGGAAATTCGCATCAAATCAGAAAGGATGCTCTGTGATGTGAAGCATTCAAGGGCAGAAAATCTTGAAATGTTGGATGCGGCAGACTATGATATGGATTTTTTGGAAGACCGTATTGTAATGTCCAAAATTCCGGGCTATGCTGATGAGCCATTTGAGCCTTTGGAAAAAGTCTGTCCTGAATGCAACAGGAAATATCCCTCATCAGAAAACTTCTGCATGGACTGTCTGGTAAGCCTCAAGAAAATCACAGATAAAACCGACATTAGGGCAATCAGCACAAGCCCTGAACTTGATTATGTCCGTAAAAACGAATCAGACAATATCATCACCGACGAAAACATCACTCTTATAAACGATTTCAACTTTACCTATGATGATTTTACAGAGGTCATCCGTTCAATCAAAGCCCAGTCATTCAAAAACATGGACAGGCTCATAAAGGAAAATTCCATTATCCTTGACTCACTTGACGTTCTTGACAAGGTCCTTCTTTTTGCAAAGTCATTCGTTGAGGTGGAATACAAGTCATACGGAGGGGAACTCGGATACTTTGAATTCGACAAGATTTATGTGGATGACCGCCAGCGCAAGTCCCTTCAGATAACAACCATTATCCATGAGCTTTCGCATTTTCTTTTCAGGGAGATTCTAATAAGAACAGTCTGCAAAATCCTTGACGTTTCAAAAAACAGCCATGTCGAATCTGTGGTTACATATATATTGAGCGCGTCAGTCTTCAACAGGCTGATTGACGAATATGCCGCCCACAGCGTTGAGGGAAGATTCACAATATTCGGATATCAGGATTACTCGTCATTCAAGGTACTTCAAAAGGAACTGGATCCCGAACACACAGACATTGCAAAGACAATCGGAAACACCTTTGCGATATGCATCAGGGACCTGCTTGAAGGATTTATAGATTGGGATTTGAGGGATGAAATAAAGACACAGTTTCTAAATGACACCATTGAGGAGCCCGATTATGCGGAGCTTAGATTTGAAAGCTGCACCAGACTGTCCGATGACGGATTCATGAAGGCAATCTGGCTTATTTTAACAGAAGGATTTGCAGATATAGATGTCGATGTCGTGAATTCATACATGCGGGAATTCGCAAATTGACTAACTTTATAAAACAACAAAAACAAAGAATAGTTTATGAATATCAAAGAGAAATTTCTAGAAATGGAAAAGCAATTTGCAAAGGAATCTTCAAGGGAACCTGTGGAAAACGTTGAAGATTTGCTTGTTACCTTTATTTTTAAGTTCCAGTTTTTCGAACCATGCAAATACCTGTCAGAAGATGACGAATGGGTCACTTTCATGCTGATACCTGCAAACGAAGTTATGGGAAGTCAGGTCATGACCCTCAGGAAAAGCGAAATCGTAAGCTTCGGAGTGCTGGACGGCAAGAGTCTGGAAAGGCTTGATGAAATGATTAATGAAATCGAACCTGAGAGTCTGTATCAATGAAAGAGATAACTGTCGATGAGAATTTCAATATCGACGATTTGAGCGAAAAGATCAGTGCCGTCATGTCAAAATGGTCAATCCATTTTCTTGACATAAACGGTCCCGACTGGGCAATATACGACTATGAAATGGATTTGAAATATCTCATTCATTTCAATGTCGATTTTAACGATATCGAAACCAGAATCAAGCTGGAAGATTTGAAACTCAATATAATACACCACATCGAATCCCTAAAGGACGAAACCACATACAGGGACAACCTTATCAATGCAGTATTTTTAAGCTAAAAAAAAAGAAAAAAAGACAAGAATTATTGATTTTTAATTCTTGTATTGTAGTATCTCACACCATCGGCGTCATATGTGTACCATTTATTGAATTCGGTATCATACTTTTCACCGATAACGTCAACATATCCGTCAATTTGAGGGTCATAGACCTTATAAGTCTTGTTGGTCTTGTTGGTATCATTCAATGTTTTGTTTGTCTGATTTCCAGCAGTTGAATTATTTGTATTGTTGTTGGATGTGTCTTTTGTGATGTTTAAAGAGTTATTGGTGTTTTTTGTCAGATTATCTGTTGCGTTTTTAACATACTGTCCCTGGTCTGAAAGGGAATATGCAGCAATTCCGATAACTGCTATTATCAAAACAACGATAACTGCTAAAATTATATTTTTATTATCCATAATTTCACCTGATATAATATTTATTTTTTTTAATATATATTAGTCACTGATATCATAGTCGTCAATGATTATATAGTTGAATTCAGGGTATTTGGCCCTGATTTTGGAGAGAACTTCATCTTTTGCCTTTTGCCTGTCGGCATCAAAGTCAACAATCATGTCAAATGTTATCAGGTTCTGGTCCTCATATACTATGAAACCGTGAATTTCAAGGATTTCCTCATGTTGGGAGGCGATTTCATCAAGATAGTTTCTGATATGGGAATACTTGTCGTTTTTGGCATATATTCCAATTGTCAGTATAATTGAAAACTCCTGATAAATCTTGAGGATTATCTGACGGCTCAGATTCTGGATTTCAACGGCAGTCAGGACATCGTCGACTTCTACATGAACAGATCCCTGCATGTCCTCCGGCCCATAGTTGTGAAGGCTCAAATCATAAGCCCCATAGACGCCCGGAACTTCACATATTGATTTTTTGATATTGTGTGACAGTTCAGGATCAATCCTGGCCCCTATCATGCTGTCAAGAGTTTCCCTAAGCATGTCGATACTTGCCTTTATGATTACTATGGATATTATTACTCCAAGAATTCCTTCAAGGGATATGTGCCAGAATATGGATATGATTGCCGCAATGAGTGTTGAAAGGGAAAGAATTGCATCGAAAAACGCATCGCTTCCGGATGCCACAAGCGCCTGTGAGTTGATATCCTCGCCGACTTTCTTAACGTACTGGCCAAGGACGAACTTCACGACAACCGCAACGGCAATGATTACGAGTGAAACGGTGGTATATGATGTCACGTCCGGATGGAATATCTTAGGCCATGATTCCATAAGGGCAGTTATTCCCGCCCACAGCACGATGGCCGCAATGATTACTGATGAGAAATATTCGATTCTTCCGTAACCATACGGATGGTCCTTGTCCGGTGCCCTTCCTGCCAATTTTGTACCGATGATTGTAATTATTGATGAAAGTGCGTCGGTAAGGTTGTTGACTGCATCCAAGGTGATTGCAATGGAATTTACAAGTATTCCTATTGTTGCCTTGAATGCCACAAGTATCAGATTGACGACAATTCCGATAATGCTTGTTTTGACTATTTTATCCTGTCTTGACATAATATATATTATGTTTAATAAAGATATTTAAAGCTTAAAAAACAACATTATTAATGTATAATTAATTTGGGAGAAATTTTTCATGAATTATTTAGTTGTTGGTGCCGGAAATGCAAGCAGGCCCGTTGCAAGATTACTCAATTATTTGGGCCATAAGGTCATTATAACAGATTTGAAAGAAATGTCACAGTTCAAGCCAATATATCAAACATGGCTGCATAAGATGGAGGACGAAGGCATAATACTGGATTTGAACAATCCAAATCCTACACTGGATGGCATTGAAGCCGTTTATATGCCCCCTACATTGCCTAAAACCGCTCCGATTGCAAAGCTTATAGCCGAAAGTGACGTCAAGATACTCACCAACGAGGAATTCTCACAGATGGTCAACGACCTTGTGCCTGCAGACATCATAGGAATTACCGGATCAATGGGCAAAACCACAACAACAACTCTCATAACCAGCGTATTTGCAGGAGCCGGATTTAAGGTATGGGCATGCTCATCACTTGCAAACAATCTGGTTTCAGAAACAATCATTGACGGAATTGTCACAGGAAAGGCTGAAAGCTGTGACATTGCAATCTTTGAACTTCCTCACGGGTCCCTCGGTCTTTTAAACAGCCTCAATATCAAGATTGGTGTCCTGTCATATCTCACTCCGGAACACCTCAACGAGTTTGAAGGCTCATATGAAAAGTACCAGCTTAGAAAACTGCGCATGCAGGAAATATCAGAAACATTCATTGCAAATGCCGAATGCCGGGAAGAGACAGACCTTTTAAGGCCTGACACAATATTCTACGGCATGGACAAGGAAGCTGACTTCAGGGGAACAATGAGTGACAGAAAGCTTACAGTCACCTATGACGGCGGAGAGTTCACAACACCATTCTACATGATGAGCTACTTCTTTGAAAACGCAGTGGGGGCTGCAGCCGTTGGAATAAATTACGGAATCAGCGAAGATAAAATCATAAAAGCCCTTTCAGAATATAAGGGTATTTCAGCACATATGGAAGACTTCGGCGAAATGAACGGAAGGCAGGTTATCATAGATGCGGCATTCCTTCCCGACGGAATAAGGACAACCCTCGACTACTTCGAAGGAGAAAGCCTTGTAGTGTTCCTCGACCACTTCGATACATCCTGGGTAAGGGACAAGAAGGAAGTCGGTGAAATTCTGGATGAATAT
>NZ_CADCJB010000038.1 GCF_902801725.1 uncultured Methanobrevibacter sp.
AGCACTGTGTTCTGATTCTACTTTGACATATTTAGCATCAATTTTTTCATCAGCAACATATTGAGCTAAGTATTCTGAAATTGTAGTTTGTGGAGTAATTGGATAAACGGGAATAACTTGTGGTTTAGCTAATCTAACAGCTTCTGCGACTGCTTTATTTGAGGTCATTACTTCTTTTACCATCTAATCACTCTCTTCTTCTTTAATCATTTCGATTGAATCTGAAGGACATTCGTATGCGCAAATTCCACATCCTTTACAGTAATCGTAATCAATATCATGTTGTTTGTTTACACAGGAATCTGGACAGAATAAAATACAGTTGTCACAATCAATACATGATTCTTTATCTAAAACTGGTTTGAAAGTTCTCCAGCTTCCGGTTTTATTATTTTTTGTGTTTCCTGGTGTTGTTATTACACATCCTATATTTACCATAATTTCACCTAATTATCCCATGTCGTAAGCTTTTTTAGTTGCTTCCGCATTTAATTCTCCAATTTTTCCAGGGAAGGTTTCTTTAATAACTTCAAGAAGTGAATCGATACTTACAACTCCGGTTTTTTTAGCAAAGTATCCTAAGATGATTGTGTTTACAATATTACGCCCTAACATCTCAAGAGCAATGCCTGTTGCATCGATTTTGTGGACAGTGTGTTCTCCACTACCTTCAAAGGTTTTGGTGTTGATAATTACTTCAGTGTTGTCCTTAATTCCTGAAAATACATCCACTACATTTAACAATCCTTCATCTAAAACCAGTACGTAGTCAGGGTTATAGACTTGGTATCTCATTTTTATTGGCTCGTCATCAATTCTTGTGAAAGCCATAACTGGAGCTCCTCTACGTTCAACTCCAAAGAATGGGAAAGCTTGAACATATTTTCCGTCTTTAAATGCTGCCTTTGCTAAAATTTCAGCAGCAGTTACAGAACCTTGTCCGCCTCTACCATGAAAACGAATTTCAATCATTAATTCTCCTCCATATTATTTATCATGTATAATCATTATAAATTCCAAAATATATAAATTTTATGTTAAAATTTAATTTTTGAATATATTTGTTTAATGTTTTTTGTTTTAATCATTTGTTTTTAGTTTATTTTTTTAACAATACTTTTAATATTTTCAATTATTTTCTATACAATTTCAACATGTTTTTTATATATAATAGTAATTTTTAAGAAAATTTAATATATTATACATAATATATATTATATAATAAAAATTGAAGCCGGCAATAATATGAAAGTTTTAATAGTTACGGGGGAACTGGCATATCCTTTAATAAAGGATGTGGTTTCAGATTCAAAAGAGGAAATTATTGTTCACATAGTTGATAATACTCAAGTTGCAGCATTTTTAACTCCTAACATGATAATAAATGAGGTAAAAAAATGTTTTTCAGATAAATTGGACGAAATAGATATGATTTTAGTTCCTGGTTTAATTAAGAAGGGCACAAAAGAGATTACCAAGGAACTTGGAATTCCAACATTCAAGGGGTCTACTGATGGAGCGGACCTTGCAATGGTTTTGAATCTGGTTGGAAGCATAGATTTATCTGAAGACAAGCCTGCAGATAAACTCATTGAAGAAGAAAAAAGACGTGAAGCATTCAAATTCATTGAAGAATTTGAAAATGATCAAGAAAACATTAAAAGACTTCTTGAAAAGCCGAATAATATACTTATTAGAAATTTGCCTGTTGGTGAAGATTTCCCAATGAGGGTTTTATCTGAAATTGCAAATGCGCCATTTTTATCAAAGGAAGCCTTGATTAACAAGTGCCAGTACTTTGTTGATTCCGGTGCTGACATGATTGATATTGGAATGGCTGCCGGTGAAGACTTCTCTGATAAGATTCCCGAGTTGATAGATACATTGCGTCCGATTGTGGGAGACAGGCCGTTGAGTATAGATACATTGAATCCTAAAGAAATTAAAGCGGCAGCTGAACACGGTATTGATTTTGTATTAAGTCTGGATTTGGGAAACAATGCTGAAATTAAGGATTTGCTAATTGAAAAAGGCATTCCTGCAGTTTTACTTCCTACCAATTTTTCACAGGGCAAATCACCGAAATCTCCAGCTGAACGGGTTGAATCGATGCATCAGTTAATTAAAGATACTGAAGGCCTGAAATATGTTGCAGATTTGATTTTGGATCCCGTCAACAGTTCAAGCATTGTGGAATCCATTATTGCCTGCCATGAGTTTCACAAGGTCAATCCTGCGCCAATGTTTTTTGGAGTGGGCAATGTAACCGAATTGATGGATGCTGATTCTGGTGGTGTTAATGTACTTCTTGCAGGAATTGGTATGGAATTGGGTGCAAGCATTCTTTTTACTCCTGAGGAAAGTGGAAAAACAAGAGGAAGTGTTTATGAACTTGCTACAGCATCCAAAATGATGTTTCTTGCAAAAAATAGAAAATCAATTCCTAAAGACCTTGGAATCAATATGGTCGTATTTAAGGATAAGCATAAGCGAAATGACATTATTGTAAATGAACTTGATGAAATCCCTGAAGTCAAACAGTCCGAACCGTTAAAATTCGTAAGAGACAAGGCGGGAAGTTTTAAAATCACTGTAGATTATGGGACAACTGTAAGTGAAAGTCGTATTATAGCAACTCATTTTAAAAAGAACAAGGCAGATATGGTGATTATAGGCAATACTGCAAAAGAAATATATGAAGAAATTATTACAAAGGAACTGGTTACTCGAATGGAGCATGCAGCTTATTTGGGTTCCGAACTAAAAAAAGCAGAAATAGCAATGATTACCGGAAAAGATTATGTTCAGGATTTTGAATTGTTCAAAAATCCTGATGAGTTAAAAAAACAAGTTTAGTCAAAGTCTGTTGGATCATAGGTTCCTTCAGATTGTCCTGCTTGAGGTGCAGCATCGCCTGTGTCACTTGAATCGGATTGTGCCACGCCAGTATCTTGTGAATCGCTGCTTGGTTCATCACTTGGAGCAGTCATTCCAACATCACGGCTGGAACTCGGTGAATCTGATGAGCCTGATGAATCTGAAGATTCAGTTGTTGTGTTGGCAGTTATATTTTTTGTTACATTTTTGTGGGTGATGTTTGTAGTGTTAACCTGAGGGTCTTTGTTAAGGTGTATGCCTGACCCTGTAACAAGTATTCCCGCGCCAGCAACAATAATTATGAGTACGACTAATGCAACAATAATTATATTTTCACGTTCCATACTTAACCTCCATTTATGTTGTCTATATACTATTTAATATTTCATATTTTATAAAATAGTTACATAAAGTTTATATTATCTTATAATTAAACCTTATTTATAATTAAAATTCAATGAAGGTTTCACATTGCAAGTTGAAAATATTACTATAAAGGATATTGACAAGAGTCTTTTAGACGAAGAATATGTTTCTAATGATGAAATTTCAACAACACTCTATTTGGCATTGTTTCTTCAAAAACCAATGCTTATTGAAGGTCCTCCTGGGGTGGGCAAGACAGAACTTGCTAAAGTAATCGCCAAGACATTTGATAGGGATTTTTTTAGGATACAGTGTTATGAAGGAATTACATTTGAACAAATTGTTGGTGAATGGAATTATCAAAAGCAGTTATTACACTTGGAAGCCGCTAAAAATGATTCAAATGGTGAAGATAAAATTTTTGATGAAGAATTTTTCATAAGAAGGCCTTTACTTAATGCATTTTTGAATAAAAGGGATTCAGTATTGTTGATAGATGAAATCGATAAGGCTGATGAAGAAGTGGAAAGCTTTTTGCTTCAGGCGTTGGGTGAACAGGAAATTACTATCAACGATTTGGGAACATTCCAATTGGAAAATGATTTGATTGTTGTATTGACATCAAACTCCCAAAGATCATTGCTTGATGAAACTAAAGACAGATGTCTATTCTTATATATTCCATACCCTACTGTCGAAAGGGAAATTGAAATTGTCAAATCCAAAATACCTGATGCGGATGATGAAGTGGTATCGACTGTCGTGAAGTTAGTCCACAATATACGTAATCTCAATTTGATGAAGAAACCTTCTGTAAGGGGTACTGTAGACTGGGTAAAGTCCGTCTCCAATTTAGGTACAAAAAACATGGACAAATCTTTAAAAGACAGTATTGGTGTAGCCATTAAAAATGAAAGCGATAAAAAAAGAGTTGTAAAAGACGTTTTAGACAAACGATAAAATGATTAATAAAATTGCAAACTTATCTAATCAACTCAGAAATCAGGGATTGCCTGTAAGTATCAGAAGCACTCAAGCTGCTGTCCGGATTTATCAGGATTTCGGAGATGATGACCGGTTATTATTAAAGAGAGCTCTGATGGCAGTTTATGTTAAGGACAAATATGACATTCCAAAATTCAACAAGGTCTTTGATGAAATCTTCAAAAAAGAGGATAAAAAAGAAAATTTAAAAGAAGACAAGCGTGGAACTGCATATAGAGGATCAGGTCCCAAGTCCAACAAATATATCATTAAAAAGAATAATGATGCATATGCAAAATTAAACAAGGAAAAAATGGACAATGAAAAGCTTAAAATGTTGTCCGGTCAGCCTCTTCTTCAGGAAGTTAAAGAGCTGGAGCGTGATGGGGAGTTAATGAACAAGGACTTGACTAAGCTCAACAGATTTGATCCCCGCATGCTTGAAATTTGCCAGAGATTGGGTAAGAGAATTGCAAACAAACGTTCAAGAAGGAAAGTTCAAACGAACTCTCACAAAATAGATATACGACGTACCATAAGGGCGAATTTGAAATACGGTGGAGTTCCGTTTGAGCTTGTACAGGCAAAGCCTAGGCCTCATAAAAATGAGCATCTCTTCCTCAATGACATCAGCGGGTCATGCGAATGGATCAGCAGCTGGTTTTTCATGCTGATGTTTTCTGCACAGACTGCCTTCAAGAAATCAAGGACATTTGAATTTGACAATAAGGTAATAGAAACCACCCATGCTCTGAAGGAGGAGTACCTGTTGGATTCATTCATTAAAGTTAAGGATATGCGCGTCAAGAACATGATGGTTCATGGAACTTCAGACATGTATTCAGCATTCAAACAGTTTCAGGAAAAGGCTAAAATCAATAACAAGTCCTATGTAATTATCCTGTCAGACTGCAGAGACTGGTCCGGTCCAAAAGTAAATGGAAAACCTGCAAGTGCGGAAGTTCTTGAAGAAATCGTAAGGGATTCCAAAAAGGTAATAATATTGAATCCTGAAGACAGGAATAAATGGGATGTGGTGGACAGTTGCGTTTCATTGTATGAAGATGCTGGGGCGCAAGTTTTCGAGGTAAACACTTTAAACCAATTGGCTCATTTTGTAGAGCAGATGTAGGAAGTATAAAATGAAATGTAGTAAATGCGGCAATCCAAAGGTTATATTTAAAAGAGAACAATCAGGCCAGCTCCTTTGCAAGGATTGCTTTATAGAATCAATTGAAAAGAAAGTTATCAAAACCGTTAGAAAAGAAAAGCTATTGGATAAAGGAGATAAGGTTCTGGTCGCCCTTTCAGGTGGAAAGGATAGTGTAACCACATTGGAAATTCTTAATAGCTTTCGCAGGATGAATGTAATAGATATTTGTGCCGTAACAGTGGATGAAGGTATTGACAATTATCGCCAGGAAGGTGTTGACATTGCAATACGGCATGCCGAAAGGCTTGGAATTGAGCATAAGGTAGTTTCACTAAAGGATGAATACGGGATTACTTTGGATGAAATAATGCAGAGGGAAAACCATAAGGGATCCTGCACATACTGCGGAGTTTTCAGAAGAACAATCATCAATAAGGCAGCCCGTGAAATGGGAGCTACTAAAATTGCCACAGGCCACAATCTGGATGATGAAGTTCAGGCAATCATGATGAATTATCTTGAAGGAAATACTGATAATTTAACAAAATTAGGTGCCAAAACTGAATCCAAAGCAAAAGAATTCACTGTTAAAATAAAACCTCTTCGAGAAATTCCTGAACGTGAAATCGGTTTGTATGTTGTTGCCAAAGAATTGGAAGTTCATTTTGACAGCTGTCCCTACGCGATGCAGTCATTCAGGGGCGAAGTTTCAGAAGTTATCAATCAATTGGCAGAAAAGCACCCTACACTCAAATATTCTACATTAAGGGGATACGATAAAATCAAGGGGATATTGAAAAAGGAACTCACAAAAGACTATTCGCATGGAAGATGTGAAAGATGTGGTGAACCTTCAGCAAACAAATTATGCAAAGCATGTTCATTTTTAAAAGAATTAGGTTGTGATTAAATGTCATTCGTACTAAAATATAAAAGTCTAGAAGAAGAAAAGGAAATTCCTCACGAAAATTATACAATAAAAGATGTTTTAAACGAGTTAGAATTATCTGCACAGACTATAGTGTCTAAACAAAACGGAGAACTGGTTATTGAAGATACTGTAATTAATGATGATGATGAAATTCAACTGGTTCAAATTATCTATGGGGGTTAATTTTGAAGATAAGTTATGAATGTGGGCCTTGCTTTTTAAGGCAAGCCCGTGAAGCTATGGATTTGTCCTGTGATGATGATATGCTTAAAATCGAAATAATGAATGATATTTTTGATTTTTTGGCAGACAACTTTTCCAAGGACACCAATTCAAATAAAACCGGTTCGATAATGCATAATATTATTAAAAGCAAAACTGGCTGTGAAGATCCGTACTTCAAGGAAAAAATAGAAAGCAATGAAATAGCCATGAAGTATCTGCCTGTCGTAAAAGAGATACTTGACGAAAATGACAGTCTGGAAAATTATGTAAAGATAGCCATCATTGGAAACATATTGGACTTTGGAGCCTTCACATTGGATGATGATATCGATGCAATAATTAAAGACTCTCTTAATGATGATTTGGCGGTTAAACACATCAATGAGTTTGAAAACTCACTTAAAAAGCATGATCGTGTCTTATATCTTGTAGACAATACTGGTGAGATAGTCTTTGATAAACTTCTGATGAACAAAATCAAAGAATATGGTGTCGATATTGTGATTGCTGTTAAATCTGAACCAATTTTGAATGATGCCTGCATGAAAGAGGCTCTTGAAGCGGGTCTTGATGAATTAGGTGAAATTGTTGAAATAGGTGCCGGAACGGTAGGATATGTTGACAGTGAAATTTCAGATGAGTTTCGGGAAATATTCAACTCTCATGAATTCATAATTTCCAAAGGAATGGGTAATTATGAAGGTTTAACTGAAATTGATTTGTCAGATAAGGATATTTACTTTTTGCTATGTGCTAAATGCAATACCATTGCCAATGACATTGGTGTTAACTTAAGAGACATGCTTCTTTTAAATAAATAAAGTGGTCTTATGATAATAGGTTTAATTGGATTTGGAAAAGTATGTCAAAATCTTTTTAAATTAATCAGATCCGAAGATATTCAATTTGTCACATCCGCAGAAAAAAGGTCACGATATACGATTGATGCAATCGCAAAATCAGGCATTGATATCTTTCCCACATTTAAGGATGTGGCAATTCGCGCTGATATTTTAGTTTCAGCCACTTCTCCTTCAAAATCCGTTGAAGTAGCCAAACAATACGGAAAATATTCAAATGGAATATACTTGGATTTGAATAACATTTCTCCACAGACCACCTTTGAAATAGATAATCATGTATCCAATTTGATTGATGGTTCAATCATTGGCAAAATAGATTCAAAGAATCCTACAATCTACATTTCCGGTAAAAATGCAGATGAACTCTTGTTTTTAAATGAATTTATTAATGTTAAAGTTTTAAGCGACAGAATAGGGGATGCATCTATTTTAAAGTTGCTTCGAAGCAGCTATACGAAAACCCTCACGGCGCTTTTAATCGAAAGTTATCAGATAGCCCAAAATTATGAATTGGAAAATGAATTTTTTGAGGTAATCTCCTTAACTGAGGGTGATGATTTTAAAGAAAGGTCAATTTCCAGAATTGAAAATACATTGAAAAGCTCAAAAAGAAAAAGCGAAGAGCTGAATGAAATTATTGATTGCTTTGACAAAAACGATTTGATAATGGTCAGGGCGGCTTTGGAAAAATTCAGCCAACTGTAACTGCAACTTTAAATCCTTTTTTTGACTGTTTTATTATTCCAGTAACTGGAATGAAATGAGAGTCCATCACATATCTTAAATAGGTTACTTCCCGCGCAGGCAGTCTTAAATTTGTTTTAATCTTTTTGCCTTCACTTTTGAACTGAACAGATATTTTTCCTTTTTTATCAACATACAAGTCAGTATTGATTCCTTCTTTGGTAATCTTTGTTTCGAATTTAGTCAGATTCAGTCCGGCTTCCAGCATCAATGGAGCATCAACTTCAATTCTTTTACTTCTGAATTCTTCATTGGCTTGTCTTGCAGAAATGCCTTCATCTCCTCTGCTTGCAACATACCATGCTCTGTCAATAACTCTTTGAACTTTCTGGTTATCTGGGATTACTCCTTCAGCTTCATAGCTTTTCATCAGTTCCATCACTTCCCGTTTTGTCACATTCATTTCGATGGAGCTGATTGCCAGTCGGGTCATTACTGGCCCGTAATCAGACCTTCTAAAGGCAGCCCAAATTGATTCGGGATCTCTATAAACTCTTCTTTTTATAATTTCGTTAATGGTTTTTCCGTTAAGGTAAGCTATTTTTTCGAGATTTCCTCGGGAGTAGGTATTCATTCTTTTGTAGATGTCATCCCAATTTCGCTCACCGGGTATATTTCCCAATGCGATTTCTCTTTCAAGAATTTCTGAAGTGGTCTTTGGAAGCAATTTATAAACGTTTGATGGTATTGTCATGGCATTATCAATTATTGACTGTCTTATTAATCTTCCGGAGAATTCTGATTTATTCAATTCCTGAACAACATGGAATTTTAATTTGGAACCTAAAAATTCATTCAGGGCATACCATCTGATTTCATTTCTGTTGGTGTAATGCTTCGGCATTCCAACAAAATTTCCTTCATCAATAAATTTTTGTGCCTTTGACTTTATTTCATCAAGGCTGATGCTTGCTGAAGTGATGTAATCAGTCACGCCATCATCAATCATTTGTTTAAGTCGTATTGGCACGCTATATGATAAAATTAATCTGTGGTGCAGGCCTTCAAATGACCGGACTTCATCGGCTCCCGAAGCTAATGCCATTTCACGCCTTGCTTCAAAGTCAACAAAAAATGGAGCGTGATTTGCACTGAAACCCTTATTCAGGTAAACGACTACTTTTTTATCTTCCTTTTCTGCAATTTTGCGAGCTTCTTTGATTAATTTTTCATGACCCTTATGTACTGGGTCAAAATCTGCACTAATTCCAATCAATATAAACACCAAAAAAAAGAAATAAATCGGATAGCTTTTAGCCATCCATTAATTTTAAGACACCACTAATCACCAGCCACAGTCCGATTAATGAGCCTAGAATAATAGGATTTGTAACGTATGTTCCTATAATAATGTATAATAAACCGAGAACTACTCCTGCTATTCCAATATAAAATCCAAATCTGGAGCTGCGATTGTTGACTAATGAAACAAGTCCGACAATTATTAACAGTATTCCTGCAAGATATATTGTTATTTCAGCGAAAACCCCAAATGTTGACGGATTGTATATTAAAAAGATACTTAAAATCAACAGTACCGTACCTAAAAACAGGTCTAATATTGCTCCGCTTTTATTGTAATCAATTATGCTTACTCCAACAACAAGCAAATAAATTGATATTAGTAATATGGATAAACTAATTAAAGGAGTAACTCCAATAAATCCCATTACGGGGAATATGATGATTATTAATCCAAAAAGAATAGCAAGTAAACTAATAAATTTAGATTTCATTTTTTCCTCCTAATAACGTATTTGATATTTAATTATATTAATATATCTTTGTTTCTATCATTTTATAAAAGATTGAATTTCTCTTTTACTGTTTATTATTTTAGGTGTGAAGACGAATTCCAATAGCATAATAGATATTACTTTTCTTCTTTTTTCTTTTTAACTAAATCTTTTATTTCAGCAAATTGTCGATTAACATATTCATTTACTATTGAAACAGCCAAAGTGGCCGTACCTACGCCTGATAATATGAAACCGCTCCAAGCCAATATCAACGAATTAATTTTACCTATTATGTTTTTTCCTGAAGCATCAAAGCTGTTGCTTGTGAATGCATTGGACACCATGGTTATGGAGTCCATAGGAGAAACGTTTTCAACAACGATGGTGAATAAAAAACTAATCAGTATTATTGAAAATAACAATATTATGGTTATTCCCAATCCGTTATTTTCAGTATATTCAACAAATTTGCGGAAGTAAACTTTAATGAAATACAAATATCCAATAATATGGGTTAAATCCAATAAACCAACAATGCTATCTCCAAACAGTATTCCAGTTATGGAACCGAACGGAATTAATAGGAATAATAACACTTTATCTTTTGGAGAATCTTTGTCCATTTTAAGAGCAAGATATAGGGAAATAACAATATCTAAAAGATATACAAAATAAAAACCTTCGTCCCAATCAAAGGTCAGATATAAGCAAATCATGATAATGACCAATATCACCATCAAATAAAAAACCTGCTTTAATAAGAATACTTCTTCAGAAGGAAAATATTCTTGAGGATTTGAAAGCTTTGACTTTTTAAAACGAGCCATTAATCTGCCTTTAGTAACAATATATTTGGCAATATATGCTAAAGCAGCGAAAATTCCCATTGCAACCAATATTTGGAAAATAGAAATAAATATCCATTCAAAGCCCATTATCCTTCCTCTCCTTCTTCAATCAATTTTTTCAATTCTTCAAATTCCTTTTTGAAATGCCTAATTAAAAGTGCGGCCGTTAATGTTGCAGCACCTACTCCGGAAAGAATATATCCTCCCCAAACAAGCAATAGACTGTTGAGTTTACCAGAAACAGTATTACCAAAAGCAGAATATCCATTACCTGTAAATTGATTGGAAACAATTACAAGGGAATCCAATGCATTAGCACCTTCAGCATACTGTGTTATGAAAAAACCTGCGAAAATTACTGCAAATAACAATATTATAGTTAATCCCAAAGCGTTTGAATTAGTATATTCTACAAATTTATCGAGATTGAGTTTTGCGATATATATAAAGATGAAAGCATGAAGAAAATCTGCAAAAATTACTAAACTAAGGCCAAATAATGGATAAACTAACGATCCATATGGAATCAATAACAACCAGACAACTCTATTTTTCCAAGAACTCATATCTAATGTGATTGCAAAATATAGTGAAAGTGCAATGTCAAATATTGCAAAATAATATATGTCACTTTGTGACCCCACAAGTGAATAGAAAATATTCACAACACATAATGCCATTAAAATCAAATAAAAAACCTGTATTAAAGTATGAACTTCATCTTCAGGCAATAATTTATTGATATTTAGGGTGTTTCCATACTTATTTTTTAATTTATGATATACGACTTTGCCTAAAATGGTTAAAACTAGAAAGATAATAATTACCACGGATAATTGAAACAAAGTGCGAGCAAATATTTCCATAGGTTCACCAATTAACTTTTATATCGCTAATCATTATTAATATTTTAGGAATTGAAAAATTAAATAAGTATTTAATAACCATTAAGATAAATATTATATGTCTTTAATAAAGATGTTATATTAAAAATATTTAAGAAGATGACCGAAACTGCAACATTTCAAATGATTTAATTTTACTTTTTCAGCATTTAACATAGCTGACGATGTAATTGAAAAAATGTTGTTTGTGTAGGAAGGCAATAACCATGTTTCATTATTGAATGGTTATTGGCAATAAATATTTTAGGTGGTTTAAAATGGAATATGAAATAAAAGGCGGTTCTTTTCCTATTGTAATATGTACTTTACAAAAGGGAGAAGTAATGAAAAATGAAACAGGTGCAATGGCATTCATGACATCAGGCATGAATATGGAGACCAATACTGGTGGAGGCTTATTGAAAGGACTTGGAAGAGCATTGTCTGGAGATACTCTATTTTTAAATTTCTTTACTGCAGAATCAGACGGGGAGCAAATTGGATTTTCAGCATGCACTCCTGGAAAAATCATGCCTATAAAATTGGATGGATCAAATACAATCATCGGTCAGAAAAATGCCTTTTTAGCAGCTGAAGAAAGTGTCGATGTTGACATTCACTTTAGAGATAAGCTTGGATCTGGAATATTTGGTGGTGAAGGTTTTATCCTTCAAAAATTCACTGGAAACGGTATGGTATTTTTAGAAATTGATGGGGAAGTCATTGAAAAAGACTTGGCACCGGGAGAAAAATTATTAGTTGACCCCGGCCATATTGCAGCAATGGAAGAAAGCGTTGACTTTGACATTGAAAGAGTTAAGGGAGCTAAAAACGTATTATTTGGTGAAGGATTGTTCTTCTCAAAATTAACCGGGCCTGGCAAAGTATGGATTCAAACAATGCCTATATCCAAATTGGCCGAATCATTAATTCCTTTCTTACCTGAACCTAGGGAATAATAATTGAAAAGAGTTTATTTTTAAAATAAACTTTTTTTTAATCTTTTTTTTTAAAATCAGACTCCTAAATTTGAGTTAATTTTTGTATCGCTTAAAAACTTAATGGGTTTTTCATTAAAAAAATTTAGATAAACATTTTTCGATAAAAAAGAAAAAAAGAAAAAAAAGATTGGTTTGATTATGCTTCTGAGTATAATAAACCAATAGCTCTATTGTAGAAGAATACAAAGTAAACTGAAAAAATACCTAATAAAATACTACCAATGGTATTATTCATATTAGTAATAAATGCAATGATAACTGCAATTATTAATAAGATAATGAAAATAACAATAACAGTTGCAATGATTTTTCCAAATCCTACTCTGGAAATATCTCCAATAGCTTCTCCAATAGCTAAAGCATCACCTAAACTGTCGGTTTTTGCTAATCTACATTTAGCCATAAAGTTGGCCAAAGCAAATACTATGACTAAGATTATGCTGATTATGGTAAGTATCCAATCTCTAAGGAAAAGACCTAAAATGAAAATAATAATTGCAGGAATAACGTAATATACAATGCTAACAATAATTAATTTAACTGCATTTGAGATTTGTCTTCCAAGGTCTATTCCAGGACCTTCAGCTCTTCTTTCAATACCATATTTTATAATGTCTAAACCATATCCCTCAATTAGGAACAGTACAAGAATAAAAACAATAATTCCAACAATACTCAATCCGCTAAAAGCAAATCCTGCAAAACCTTTTGTAGAGAATGAAGCTGCAAGTGTTACTATAGCTACTCCTCCGATAATTCCAGCGATTATGCCTAAAACTATGTATAAAAGTAGTGCTTTAATATTTTTAAATGGATATGCTATTGCATCTCCTATTATATCTCCTACACCCATGTTTATCACCTTTTTTTTTAATTTTTAAAATTGAAACTCATTTGAGTAATACTATTTTTATTTATAAGTTAATATAAATGTTATGGTAAAATTTTGTTTTGTTTTGAGATTAAAATGAAAATATTTGTTTGTTGTATAAGTAAGTCTGAATTTTTTTAAGAATTTGCTATGGGGGTCATGTTATAAAGGGGAATGAGAAGACTCTGTTCTTATTATTTTGACATTCATTGAAGTTAATTTCAAAAAATTATGATTTTGCATTTTAATGTTTAATCTCCTCCTTATAGTCAAATATAAGTATGCCATTTCTTTTCAGGAATGGTTTTCAAGAGTAAAATCTGAATATATTGGTATTATGATGAGGTTTCATTGACTGAGCTACTGTTAGCAGAATGGTTACTAAAATAAATAGAATCAATAACTGCATCAGACTGTTTAATTTTACATTCATTTTTTTTCACAAAAACCGGATTATGATTATAATGAATATTATATGTAATTTATTACTTTTTGTTAATGAATTGTATTTTGTAATGGTTAAAGTTTGAATATCTTTTTTTAAATCAAACCATAATATAAAGATTTAAATAACTATTTTTCATAAATTTATTCATAGTGATGATTATGAAAGTTTTAAAAATTATGATTGTCATGCTTGTTTTAATCATGTCGGTAGGTGTTGTCTGTGCAGCAGAAAACATTACTGATGATATTGTGGGTGATGACAGTCAGGATATTTTGGAGAGTACACAAGAAGATGTCGTTGCTGTGGGCGATTCACCACGGTCATTTTCTCAATTAAATGAAGAGATAACAAATGCGACAGGAAACTATTTGGAATTGAATACTAACTATAAATTCAACAGTTCCTCTGATAATGAGAAGGGAGTCGTTATTAGAAATGACAATTTCGTTCTTGACGGTAAAGGACATATAATTGACGCAGATAATCAGTCAAGGGCTTTTGTTATTTTAGGAACTAATGTAACCGTTAATAACCTTACAATAATCAATGCAAACTCTCAGGCGGGTAGTGCATTCATTATTCCATCAGGTTCACTAACAACAAATTATGTAAACATTGATAAGTGTGTAGCCACTCGGGGTGTAGTTTGTGCAGAAGATGGTCCAAGCTATACTAATAACTACGGTAAAATCACGGATTCAACTACTGCTAGCTTTGGAGTAGTCTATATAGCCAATTCCACTGCAACTTTCAATAACGTATTCATGAGCAGTTCTAAAGAATTGGTATGGGGATTTGTCTATGGTAGGCTTGGTGCTACCATCGCTGTTCTAAACTCCGTATTTGCAAATACAAGATCCCAGTATTCTACTGCAATAATGTCAGACAAATCAACAATTATCAAGAATTCAAAATTCATCAACTTATATGCCAACTTTACTGCAGGTGCTGTTGCAATAAAAGGAATACGGGAAAATGCAGTGATTGAAAATTGTACATTTGTAAATGTTTCCTCTTCAAAAAATGGAGGAGCATTATTTATTGATACCTATGAGGATACTGGGTTTAAACCTGTATCAATTATCAATTCCACTTTTACAGATTGTAATTCTGGATTTGGTGGAGCCATAATGGCATTAGGGGGTAATATTACCATAGAAGATTGTAATTTTACAAATAATGTTGTATTATTCGATGGTGGTGCAATATATACATCTTATTCAATCATGACTATTTCAAATTCAATATTCGATGAAAATGGTGGATTTGGATCTGTAGTCGGACGTGATTCTTACGGTGGTGCAATTTATGGTGATGCCTGTGAATTAAATTTATATAATTCAAAGTTAATCAACAACTTTGCGCAATCAGGTTCAGCAATATACTTGTATGATTCTGATTATGATATTGAAAGCAATGTATTTGACAATAATTCTGATCTAAATGGCACTTATATGGATATTTATACTGCATTTGAAAAGACATTCTACACCTTAAATAATAACACTTACAGTAGAGATAATTCTACAAGTTTGAACAATGAACTCTATGAAACAATCGTTGACATTCCTGGAGTGCAAATAGAATTAATAAATAATACAATTGATGTTGCCACACTCCCTTCTAAATTTGATTTACGTGAATGGGGTTGGGTTACCCCCGTCAAAAGCCAGGGAAATATGCTGTCATGTTGGGCGTTTGCAACTGCAGGTGCACTAGAATCTTCAATATTAAGATATTTAGGAATTCCAATGAGTCTTTCAGAAAACAACATACAGGATATGGGACTACAATACTCCAGATACGGTTTAAACGGCATGACTGAAGCCGGAGCCATAGTTGTCGGTAGTGGTTATGCATTGGGTTGGTTTGGTGTATTTGCATCCGATTATGATGTATATGACCAACTTGGAAAAGTTTCACCAATAATCGCACCAACTTCAGCCATTCATATCCAAGACCTAATCATCATACCTCCACGTAAAAATTCAACAGACAATGACCTGTTAAAAGAGGCTATTTTAAAATATGGTGCAGTAGGAATTGCTTATTACGGTACAAATGTCCTTCCGTATGTCAATGGATCTTCACAATATGTTCCAGATAATATTGGTCCAAACCATGGAGTTGCACTTATCGGATGGGATGACAACTATCCTAAAGAAAACTTCTATATCACACCGCCTAGTGACGGTGCATGGATTATCAAAAACAGTTGGGGAGAAACCGTTGGAGACAATGGATATTACTATATTTCCTATTATGATACCACATTTGCAACTGCGATGGAATCATATGCATTTATACTCAACAACACTGTCCCATATAATAAAAATTACCAAGTAAATGTTATGGGCGCATTAGGCTTTTTAGACGTTTCAAACGAATACAAGAACATCTATGAAGCATTTGATGATGATTTGATTGCAGGTGTTGGAACATACTTCAATCAAAGTGGTGCAGAATACACGGTCGAAATCTATGTCAATGATGTTTTAAGACACACACAAAGCGGTATTTCCCCATATTATGGATTCCATACCATCCAACTGGACACATTTGTTCCGGTTAAAAAAGGAGATATCTTTACTGTTAAAATCAAATCAAACAATGGTCCAGTGCATGTCCAATCAAGATTACATTATCCTGCAAACACATCATTCTACTTACAAGATGGTGAATGGAAGGATGCATCTTTGGAAAGTCAGGTCTGCGTTATAAAGGCATATACTGTTGCTGATGACAGTAAAATAATCAACAATAAGAATATTGCTGTTGATTATGGCGGTGGAAAATACTTTTCAGTTAAAGTTGTAACTGCTGACGGCCATGCAGTCGGTGCAGGTGCAAAAGTCACCTTCACAATCAACAAAAAGACATAACAACCAATAAAAATGGAATAGCAAAAATAAAAATAACAGACATTCCTAAAAAGTACCCAATAATAACCAAATACAATGGTAAATCCTACAAAAACGTTGTAACTGTAAAACATGTACTTAAGGCTACAAAAGCAGTCATTAAAAAGACAGCCAAGAAAGTTACCTTGAAAGCAAGACTCAAAATCAATGGTAAATGGGTCAAAAACAAATGGATAACATTCAGGTTCAACGGCAAAAACTACAAAGCAAAAACCAACGCTCTGGGAATTCTATTGGAGTAACATACGCAAAAGACACAATAAAAACAACTGTTAAAGTTAAGTAGATAATCCCTATCTACTTTTCACTTATTTTTTTTTACAATTTATTAGTTCATTCATTTTCTTTCAAACAATTCAGAGTAATTCTCATTTAAACCTCTCAAAATTAAATAAGCATACTTATATATCAAATTTTCACATACATTTAATTGTGATAATTTATGAAAGCTTTAAAAATTTTGATGGTCATGCTTATTTTAATCATGTCGGTAGGAGCTGTCTGTGCAGCAGAAAACATCGCCGACGATGCAATAGGCAATGACAGCAATGAAATAGTGGAAACGGTTCCGGAGGATATCATAACTGATGACAGTACTGATATTCTTAAAACTACTCAGAATGACATCTACACAGCAGGTGAGGATTCATTCACCAACCTGACTGATGAAATAAATAGTAAAGATGTTGTGGATTTAACCCATGACTACAAATTCAACAATGAAACCGATGACAGCAACGGAATTGTTATTGGGAAGGATAATTTTGTCCTTAACGGTAACGGCCACACAATTGACGGAAACAACCAATCAAGAATATACAACCAATCAAGAATATTTGCAATTGGTGGAAAAAACGTCACATTAAGCAACTTAATTTTAATCAACGGAAATGCGGATAATGGTGGAGCAGTATGGGTAGAAGGAACAGTAACACTGAACAATGTCACTTTCATCAACAACTACGCAACCCAGGGAGGAGCCGTAGCACTTTTATTTGATGAGGTTTTAAACATTAACAATTCAAAATTCACTGATAATCGTGGAAATGTCGGCCAATCAATATATGTTGAAAAGGGCAAATTAAACATCTACAACACAGAATTCACTTCAAGCATGCCTTCCAAACGTAGCCAAATTGTTTTCAAAGAGGCTGAAGGTCATGTTGACAATGCAACATTTGCAAATATCGTTTCAAACTATACCCCAGCAATACACATGGAAAAATCAAAAGCCCTTACAATACTCAATTCCAAATTTATTAATCTGACTGCAAACATCTCATCAGGTGCGATGGGCGTTAAAAGTGGTGGTGTACTATACATCAGGAATTGTGAATTCATCAACGTCACTTCTGCTAAAAATGCGGGAGCTATTCTTGCAGATATTACTGGAGATAATAACTTCCGAGGTAATGTAACAATACTCGATACAGTATTCAGAGACACTTCTTCCGGATTTGGCGGTGCTTATATCCAATTCGGCGGAAAACTCATCATAAACAATACAGAATTCACAAACTGTCATGCTACCTACAATGGCGGATCAGTTTACATCTCATATGTCGATTATGCTGAAGTCAATAACTGTAATTTCACTTCAAACGGTGTTAGCATTATTGAAGGATATCCTACTTACGGTGGTGCAATGGTCATTGACATATCTAAAATAAGTATAAACAACTCCAGATTCATCAACAACACTGCAAGTGCCGGAAGTGCAATCTATGCTTATGATGCATCATATGACATTAGAAATTCACTGTTTGAAAACAATACAAACCCGATTTATACTTTCTTTGATGTGGAATCAAATATTGACACAAGCAATACTTTCAACAATGATAAAAATGTCTCAACCAACAATACATTCTATGCAACATTCCAAGTTGGACAAGGACTGCAGTTAACATTACTCAACAATACAATCAATGTTACTGCCCTTCCAGCAAGATATGACTCACGTGACTGGGGATGGGTTTCACCAATCAGAAATCAGGGATCAATGGGTGCCTGCTGGACATTCGGAATGACCGGCACACTGGAATCAGCACTATTGAAAGCAACAGGCCTTGCAACTGACCTTTCAGAAAACAACATGCAGGATACTATGCTGAAATATTCAATTTACGGATGCCCTCAATTTATGGAAGGAGGAGCAAACATTGTTTCCACAGGTTATCTCTTGAGCTGGCTTGGAGCATTTATACAGGATGCTGATACATATGATGAGCTAGGAAAGCTTTCACCATTAATTACAACCCAAAAGGACATCCATGTTCAGGATCTTATGTTCATACCTAACAACGAAATACCAAACGGCACACAGCTCAAATGGGCAATCCTGAAATACGGTTCTATAGATGTAAATTACAATGGACAATCCACATATGATGAAGTGACTCCTTATTACAGGCCTGACACTCATTCACAGTATGTGAATGTGACTATTCCACCGAACCATGCTGTTTCAGTTGTCGGATGGGATGACAACTATCCAAAAGAGAATTTCGGAATTGAACCTCCTGGTGACGGTGCATGGATTGTCAAAAACAGCTGGGGAACTGACTTTGGAGAAAACGGATTCCTGTATGTTTCATATTATGACAAATCTTTCTTGCAGTATGATGGTGCAATATTTAAATATGCCACTGCAATAATAATTGAAAATACAGTCCCATATAATAAGAACTATCAGTATGACCTATTCTGGGGTCAAGAGTTCAAAACAGGCAATTCAACAGCAAGTTATATGAATGTATTTGAGGCTTTAGATGATGATTTGATTGCAGCAGTTGGAACAATCTTCAACCAAAGCGGCATCAGCTATAAAGTCGAAATTTTTGTTAATGATGAGTTAAAACTAACTCAGGAAGGATTATCTCCATATCTTGGTTATCATACCATCAAATTAAATGAGTACATACCAGTTAAAAAAGGAGATGTCTTCAAAGCAGTGATTACCTCAAATGGTGTTCCATTCATTGGTCTTTCTGATACCAGAACACATTATACTGAAAACATTTCATTTGTCAGTTTTGACGGACAGCCTTGGCAAGATGCTTATGACTTAGGTTATATTGCATGTCTAAAAGTATACACAGTTGCTGATGACAGTAAAATCATCAACAATAAAAACATTAGCGTTTATTATGGCAACGGATCCTACTTCACCGTTCATGTCGTAACCGCTGATGGTCATGCTGTAGGCGAAGGAGCAGTCGTTAACATCACAATCAATGGAAAAACAACATCCACCATAACTGATGCTGGTGGAATAGCTAAAATTAAAATAACAAACGTTCCAGGAACTTACGAAGTAACAACCTCTTACAACGGTGAAACCTATAAAAACAATGTTGCCGTGAAACTGAACCTAAAAACATGTAAAATAATCGGAAATAAAAACATTGCTGTCGATTACTTGGGCGGAAAATACTTCCGCGTAAAAGTGGTTTCAGCTGACGGCAAAGTAGCAGCAGTAGGTGTAACAGTCAAGTTCACAATCAATGGAAGAACCGTGACTGCCAAAACCAACAGGTACGGAATTGCACAAGTTAAGATAACCGACGCCCCTAAAAAATACGTGATTACAACCACTTTCAACGGCAAATCCATTAAAAACACCGTCACTGTAAGACACATCATCAAGACCACTAAAGTGACTGTCAAAAAGGCCGCTAAGGCATTTACATTAAGAGCATCTATTAAAATCAACGGCAAGGTTCAAAAAGGAAAAACAATAACATTCAAGTTCAACGGCAAGACCTACAAGGTCAAAACCAACAAAAAAGGTATTGCACAAAAGACATTGGACAAGAAAGTCATCAAAAAACTCAAAAAAGGTAAAACATACACAGTCAAGGTGACCTACCTCAAGGACACAATAAAGACAACAGTCAAGGTAAAATAGGTGAAACAAATGAAAAAAATCATACTGGGAGTATTGCTGGTGCTGCTCTTCTCCATTGGTGCGGCCTACGCCAGCGACGCCAACGACACAATCGGCACTGAAGACCAGCAAATCCTTGCTGACTCGCCGAAGACATTCACAGAACTGGAAATTGACATCAATGCATCAGACGACACCTTTGATGTCCAGAACAACTACACATTCAACAGCGAAAGCGATAAGGGATATGTTGAAATCAGCAAAAGCGATTTTACAATAAACGGAAACAACCATGTAATTGATGGAAACAGGCAATCAGGAATATTCAACATAACCGGAAACAATGTAACAATTAACAATCTGATTTTTAAGAACGGAAAATCCGAAATTGGAGGAATCATAGACTCCACCGGTGAGGTGACATTGAGAAATGTCACATTCATCGCCAATAACATGACATTCCTCAGTGACCATATTATATATAAGGGTGGAGCCATAGCAAATTATGGCGGAAAGATCAACTGCTATGATTCCCGGTTCATTGACAATCACGCAGAATCGGGTTCGGCCATTTTCATCCAGAATGGGGAGTTGAATGTAAAAAACACCAACTTCACATCATCCATATCTAACAAATACGGTCAGATTTGGGTAAAGGAGTCCTCGGCCACTATCGATGGGGCTAACTTCATAAACATATCCGCCATCTATTCTCCTGCCATATCCTTCGAAAAATGCGAAGATATTGTAATAACCAATTCAAGATTCATCAATTTAAGCGCCGAGATGTCTGCAGGAGCGTTTGGCTTGAAAAATAAAGGCAACCTTTACATGAGGGGTTGCAAGTTCATCAACACCAAATCCTCCAAAAATGCGGGGGCCATAATGATGGATTATGAAGTCGAGGATTGCAATGTCACAATTCTTGATTGCAGCTTTGTCAATTCATCGGCCATGATTGGCGGAGCATATGTTCAATTGTGGGGTAAACTGTTCATGAACAATTCAAAACTGCAGGGCATCCTATGAAGGAGGGGCAGTTTATCTTTCATTCACTGAAAGCAGCATCTACAATTGTACATTCACTTCCAATGCGGCATCCCTATCAGAGGATGATACAGCCTATGGCGGCGCAATATTCTGTGACATAGGCACCATGGAGCTGACCAATTCCAGTTTCATAAACAACTCTGCATATCTTGGAAATGCAGTATATGCCTGCGATTCGAAGTATGACATCACAAACTGCACATTCGCCAACAACACCAATGCGATATACACTGATTTTGATGGTGATGAAGTCAATTTGGATGGCAATGATTACGGCGATGACAGCGTTATCACCAATCAGACCTACTCATATCAGACATTCATCGATTCCGTTGCACAGGAGTGGATATCCCTTGACAATACCATAAACGTTGAAACTCTTCCATCCCGCTTCGATTTGCGAGATTGGGGATGGGTAACTCCAGTCAAGCATCAGGGACATTTGGGTGCCTGCTGGACATTCGCAGTGATGAATGTAGTGGAATCCGCAATGTTGAAGAAATATGGGGTGAGCCTTAACCTTTCAGAATCAAACCTGATTCATACCATGTTGAAATATTCTCCTAATGGCTTTAAAGTAGCCGAGGAAGGAGGAAATAATGTAATGTCCATTTCATATATTGTGGACTGGTTTGACCCTTATGATGAGGTCGGAAAGCTTTCACAGTTCCTGCCGAGTTCGGATATCATCCACATTCAGGACATGATTTTGGTTCCTAATGATGAGCCAGGAACTTCCAAAATGAAAGAGGCAATCCTTAAATACGGTGCATTGGTTGCAGGTTATCATGTGAATCCATATAAGCCATACTACAATCCTAAAACTTTCGCAAATTATGTCAATGAAAGCTTAACTTCAAACCATGAAATCTCAGTAGTCGGATGGGATGATGATTTTTCTGCAGACAATTTCCTCATTAAGCCGGATGGCGATGGGGCATGGATAGTCAAGAACAGCTGGGGAACCGGTTGGGGTGAAGAAGGGTTCTTTTACATTTCATATTATGACAAGTCATTTTTAGGAGATTCGAATGTTTTCAGTCATGCCGCTGCAGTAATACTTGAAAATGATGTGGCCTACACCAAGAATTACCAACACGACTTCTCATGGTCAGGCCAGTTTGTAGATTACACTGAGCAATATGGAGTCAATGGCACCATGATTTATGCCAATCAGTTTGAAGCAGCTGCTGATGATTTGATTGCAGGTGTGGGAACCTACTTCAATCAAAGCGGTGTAAATTACACTGTGGAGATATATGTAAACGAAGAGTTGAAATTGATCCAGAATGGAGTGTCCCCATTTTACGGATTCCATACCATCAAGCTGAACGAATATGTTTCAGTTAAAAAAGGGGATGTGTTCAAGGCAGTCATTACTTCAAACGCAGTGCCTGTTGTGAATTTGAAATATTCCAGAACGCATTATGGTGAAAATCTCTCCTTCCTATATTACGGAGGCAAATGGAACGACATGTATAAAGATGAATGTATTGCCTGCCTGAAGGTCTTTACAGTCAATGACACAAGCAAAATCATCAACAATCGTGACATTTCAGTTGACTACGGAGGGGAGTCCTACTTCAGCGTCAATGTAGTGACTGGCGATGGCCACGCAGTTGTGGGTGCCGCTGTCAAGTTCACAATCAACGGCAAAACAACAACCGCTTTCAGCGATGATGACGGAATCGCCAAAGTCAGGATAACTGATGTTCCGGGCACTTATGAAGTGACAACCGAATGCAACGGCCAGGCCTGCAGTAACAAGGTAACCGTAAATCTTAATGCTAACACCTGCAAGATCACACAAAACAAAAACATTAAAGTGGACTATGACGGAGGAAAATACTTCTCAGTCAAAATAGTCTCACAAGACGGTAAAGTGGCTGCTTCCGGAGTTAGCGTCAAATTCACAATCAACGGAAAA
>NZ_CADCJB010000039.1 GCF_902801725.1 uncultured Methanobrevibacter sp.
TCCCATAATGGTAGGGTCATGACCGTTGACAATGATTTTTTTGCCGTTCAATTCCCTTATGAATTCTCCCTTAACGTTGGCATAATCCATAAAGCTTCCTAAATCATTTAAGTGATCGGGAGTGATATTGGTGATTAAACCTGAATCCATATCGGTATTGGCAACTATCCTTCCAACGGTTCCGGGAACGCCGAATGTTCCAACTTCCAAAATTCCAACGTCCGCATTTAATCTTGACTGTAGAATAGGTATGAATTCCGCATTTCCCTGCATTCCTTCCAGATTATGCTTGCAAGGATCGATTCCATTGTCTTCAGCTATTTTTTTAAGCAATGTGGTTGTGGTGGTCTTTCCATTGGTTCCTGTTATTCCAAACACCGGCTTTTCAGCTTTAAAAATGTTAATAATATCCGCCAATTCCAAAACAGGCTTATTGATTCTTTTGTATACTTCAGAATCTTTCGGCAGACTGGCCGGAGGAACTATATAGTCTGACCTTTCAAAAAATTCGTCGGGAGTTTCTCCATAGAAAACTTCAATGTCATAGCCTTCAAAGGCACTTGCAAATTTGCAATCTTTTTTCTGTGAAATATCAGTTCCTATAACATTGAATCCTCTTTCTTTGAGTATTCTGGCTATTAGATTGCCATTAGCTCCGCAAACACCAATTACTCCGAAAGTGGTGTCTTTTTTAAAGTCAGATTCATCCATAATTATAACTTCCCACCAGATAATTACAAAAATTTCTACAATAGTTATACTATTTGATTTTATTAAATTTAAATTTTAAGGGGAATGTCAATAATTTTGTTTTTTAATATTTTTTCATATTTTGTCTATTTTAGGCTAGTTTGGCTTTGGTTTTCGTTTGGGGCGATGTTCTTTTATTTTTCATTGATTTTTGATAGTTTTTAATCGTGATTTTTATCGTTCAAGTTTGCAGTTTTCAATTTTCGAGCATCCATTACATGAATATGTTTCAAAGAAATACCCTTTCTGTCTTACAATTGTCCAGAAGACCCTCATCCTTATGTAGTTTCCGATATAAGATTTACATAAATCTATTTATATCATTTGTTTATATACTATCTTTATAAAATTTGTATGTTGGTGTTTTTCATGTCAATTGATCAAATAATTTTAGGAAATATATATACCTTAGACAGAAAAGTAGAAGCAATATGTGTAAAAGACGGAATAATCAAATATGTTGGTTCAAAAAGGGTTGCTAATAAATTGATTGATGAAAATACTGAAGTTTTGGACTTTGGTGATAATTTCATCTATCCCGGATTTATGGAAGGTCATGCTCATGGACTGCCTGCCGGAAATATATTGGGGTTTTCAATTGATTTGCTTGAAGGAAGAACACTTGAAGAGTATGTTGAAATAACAAGAAAGTATATTGAAGAGCATCCCGGTAGAAAAATTTACTGTGGTAACAACTGGATATGTGATGATGAAAAACCTACAGCAGCAATGCTTGACGAAGTTTCAAGAGACATTCCAATTGCATTGACCACACTTGATGGTCATTCCATATGGCTAAACACAGCAGCTATGGAAAAGTTTGGCATTGATGAAAAACTCTTGGAAACTTACAGTACCAATGAGGTCCATGTTGATGAAGATGGTAAACCTACAGGATACCTGTCAGAAGAACCTGCAATTGCTATAAATTCTAAAATAGTCAGAAGTGATGAAGAAATCCGAGAGTCTCTTTTAATTTGGCAGGAATATGCATTCAGTCAGGGAATTACAGCAGCATTAGATGCTCATGTAGGATATTTTGGATATCCGTCAATTAAAGCTTATGCAGATGTGTCTAAAGCAGGAAAACTAAAACTCAGGACTTATGCAGTTCGTACAGTTAATGATACTGAGGATGTTTTAGAACTAGCTGAATTGGCTAGTAAAGTCAATAATGAATACTTTGAAATTACAGGCATTAAAGTATTTATTGATGGAGTTGTAGAGGCTCATACTGGTTGGCTTTTGGATGAATATGCTGACCAACCAGGATATTTTGGAGTTAAATCATTGAGTGACCACGATAAGTTGGTGGAATTTGCAAAACTTGCTAATGAACATAATATGAATGTTCACTGCCATACTGTAGGTGATGGTGCAGTTAAATTTGCTTTAGATGCTTTAAGTGAAGCTCAAATTGCAACAGGCAATATGGATCAGAGAAATGCTTTTGCACATCTTCAAGTTGTAGATTCTGAGGATATTAAAAGAATGTCTGAATACAATGTTATAGCTATTGTTGCACCATTATGGACTCCAAAGGAAGAAACTCAATATAAGCTGGAATTGGAATATTTGGGACCAGATAGGGCTGGCAATTGTTATCCGATAAAATCTTTCCTTGATGAAGGTGCAAAAATTACATTCCACAGTGATTATCCTGTATCTCCAGTTATGAGCATGCCTCAATCAATTTATGCTGCTGTTAAAAGAGAACATACTCTTAGTAAATGCGAACCTAGGAATTTAAAGGAATCTATTGATGTTATGGATGCTCTAAAAGCTATGACAATTAATACTGCATATCAGTTTGGCCAAGAAGACAATCTCGGTTCACTGGAAATTGGAAAAGTTGCAAATATGGTTGTGTATGATACAGACTTTTTAAATGATGATATAGAAAAAATACCTGATGCAAAATTAATTTCTACAATAGTTGATGGTGAAGTTGTTTTTTCAAATAATGCCTAACTATCTTAACTGGTATAAGATATGGATGCATCACAAAGTTAACATTGTAAAATTCATTAGAGTTTAAAGCCCGTGAGCTAAGAATCCTGGACCTTTATGGGGCCATGGATTCAATCTCTATTCCTACCTTTTTGATAATTTGGGAAGCTGTTTTATGGCACGTATTGAAACACGTGGAGTAAATTTACTCAGAGGAAATCCTGAAAATGCAGTTAAAAAATTGGCCTGGCCTTTAATGTTGTCAATGATAGTGGTTTCACTATACAGCATTATTGATTCATTTTGGATTGCAGGCCTTGGTGTAGACCAGCTTGCTGCTATAGGTTTTGTAGTGCCATTGGGATATCTGATAATCAGTATAGGAACCAGTCTGGGTGCAGGCATCACAGCGACCGTATCAAAATACATCGGTGAGAAAAATGATGAAATGGCCGACAATGCAGCAATACATTCAATTTTACTGTCCATAATTACTTCAATTATTATTACAATCATTTTTTCACTCTTTTTAAGGGAACTGATTATTTTTATGGGAGGTCGTGGAATTGCACTTGACTATGCTATGCAATATGGACGCATCTACTTTTTAGCAAGCATATTCATTGTAATGCCTGAAGCACTATACGGGCTTTTAAGTTCTGAAGGTGATAACAAAAGAACAATGTATGTGCTGGTGTTGTGTGCAGTTGTCAACATGATTTTAGATCCGATTTTCATTTACATGCTAAATATGGGAATTCTTGGAGCCGCTATAGCTACAATTCTTTCCTTAGCAATTGTTTTAATGATAATACTCTATTGGATTTATGTAAAAAAAGACACTTACGTTAAACCTACATTTGATAAATTTAATTATAATCAAGGTATAATAAAGGATATTTTAAAAGTTGCAGTTCCAGCAACATGTGAAATGATTTTACTCACATTTATTACTGCGATTATGCATTTTATAATCCTGGAGGTTTCTACAACGGATTATATTGCTGTTTTTGAAAACGGATGGAGAATGATAATGCTTGCAACCGAACCGATGATTGCCATATCCACTGCATTAGTATCTATTGTTGCGGTAAACTATGGGGCTAAGAAATATGAAAACATCAAAAGGGCATATAATTATTCAATGAAGCTTGGAACAGTATTTGGAATTGCAGCATTTGTGATTTTCATCGTATTCGCCCCACAACTTGCATATCTCTTTTCATATGGTGCAAGTATAAAGTTATTGAATCCAACAACTACATTCTTCCGAATATTTGCAGGGTTCTTTATAGTGATTCCCGCAGGCATCATTTCAACCTATGTTTTTCAAGGCCTGGGCAAAGGAGTACATTCATTAATCTTTACTATTATTAGAGAATTAATTTGCGCAACATTTTTCGCTATATTTTTTGGAATAATACTGAATTGGGGAATAAATGGCGTATGGTTTGGAGTGATGGTCGGATACACTGTCGGAGGTTTGATAGCTATTGCCTATGCAAAATGGTATCTTGGAAAGATAATTGAATCGAAGGATTCATAATGATTGAGGCAAAATAAATGATGTGTATTTTACCTGAAAATTATTTTATTTGTTTAATTTATATTTTAATAGATTAATTTATGTAGCATAAAATTTTAAAATGATATATAAATGATAATAACTACGCTTTTGAATTGAATCTCATGTTTTGGGATTATTATCGAAAAATTCTTAAATGGTGAAAAAAATGAAAGTAGACCAAATTGTTAAAAATGCAAAGATTTTCACATCTGATGAGAACAATCTCCATGCAACTGCCCTTGCTGTCAAGGACGGTAAATTTGTTTATGTTGGTGATGATGAAGGATTAAATGATTATGATGGTGAAGTAAGAGACCTTGGCGGTAAATTCATCATGCCCTGTATCATTGACAGTCATGTCCATGTGCCAATGAGTGTTGCTTATGATTATATTCCTATTGATGCTGAGATTGAATGCACCAGCAAAAAGGAATGCACTGATTTCATAGCAGAATTTATTAAGAATAATCCTGGAAATAAGCGATACATGCTTATATTGGAGCTTAAAAGTTTGAATGGAGAAATTATAACAAAGGAAGATTTGGATTCTGTTTGTCCGGATGCTGAATTAGTCATTCTGGAAAAAGAAGGACACAGCATATGGGTAAACTCCAAGATTCTAGATTTGCACGGAATTACTGATGATACTCCAGATATCGTACCTGAATTAAGTTTTTATGTGAGGGATAGCGATGGACATGTTACTGGAAACATGTATGAAGGTGCAGAAATGGCAATCATCTTGGAGCATGGAATGGATATTACTGATGAACAGCTTGAAGCTTCAATCCAACGTTGGATTGATTTTTCAATAGATTATGGTGTGAGTGCTGTATTTGAGGCAGGTACTCCTAAAGTGGATGACTTCCATGCAAGATGCTATAAATATTTGTACGAGATGGACAAACAGGGACGCTTGCCGATTTATATTGACGGCAGTTTTGCAATCATGGATCCTAGGGATGCACAGACTGCAATTGAATATGTGAAACTTTTCAAAAAAGAGTATAGCAGTGAACACATTAATACTCATACATTGAAGATTTTCATGGACGGTACTCTAGCTATTCACACTGCTGCAATGGTTACACCATATGCAGATACAAATACTATGGGAGCTACTCTTTTAAACAAAGAACAGACTGCAGATATACTCATTCAACTCAATGAAGATGGTTTGGATTTACACCTGCATACTGTTTCAGAAAACGCATCCCGTGTATTGTTGGATGGTGTGGAGCTTGCAAGAGACAAGCTTGGAGATGACTTTAATGTGAAAGTTACTTGTGCCCATCTTGAAATTCAGGATGATGCCGATTTAGAACGCTTTGAAAAGTTAGGTGTTATTGTGAATTATACTCCATTGTGGCATAGTGGAACCGTCGGAGGTTCAAGTTTAGACAGTTCAATTTCTTTGCTTGGTGAAGAGCGTGCAAGGAAAATGTACCGCTGCAAAACTCTCTGGGACACTGGTGCACTCGTATCATGGTCAAGTGACAATATTGTATTCGGTGATTTTGAATCTTGGAATCCGTATCTAGGTATGGAAGTGGGTATGACCCGTTGGATTAATGAAAAAACAAAGTCTGATTCTGAAAATTGGAGTGAATCTGAATATCCTCCGGCATCTGAGAAAATGAGCATTGAAGAAATGATTCTTGGATACACTATAAATGGTGCAAAACAACTTGGAATTGAATCTAGAAAAGGTTCTATTGCTGTAGACAAGGATGCAGACTATATTGTATTTGAAAATGATTTTCTCACTGCTGAACCACAGGGATTAAGTTTCAACAAGCCGGAAGAAGTATATTTCTCAGGTAAAAAGATGAAATGAATTTAAAATGTAGTTTTTTAAAACCCATCTTTTTTATTTCTTTTTTTTAGGATTTTGTCTTCTTAATTTTTCTTATTTTTTATTTTTGAGTTTGGTGATGCTTTAATTTTTTCTTGTTTATGATGGATTGGCATTAAAAAAAAAGATTATTGAGAAAATCTATTCAAAACGAATAAGATTTTCCACATCATTATAAACAACATCCAATCCGCACATGGATGGAACATAGTTGGCTGCTTTTGCTGAATTTACACCAATGACTTCAAAGCCCATGTCTTCGATAGGAGCTACAACCATACATGTATCGCATACAACATTTCCTCCTGCACGCTCAATGGTTTCGGTATAGCCCATTCTGTCAGCAGTCGCCTTGACGCTAACTGATGTGCAAATCCACAATTTATTCTTAATGGTTTTGCCTTGAACAATGTTGGCCACATTTTTGATTTCCTCAAGGGACGCATGAGGACAACCCAGACAAATCAAATCAGGTTCTCTGTCGGTTGTGGTTAACTTTTCACGGGTTTCGAGAATTTCCTTGTCGGATATGAACATTATATCCTCAACATCCTCTTCACCGGCAACATCAGCTTCAGGAGTAACATCCTTAACATGATACAATGCAACTGAACCGGATGAAGCCAAAGCTGCACCCAAAGTTTTCAAATCATTGTTGTTCGGAATATTTTGAAGTTTGAAGTATGGAACTCCTCCTCCAACAACCTTACCAATAATATAACCCAATGCTCCAAAGTCAGCACCCTTCAACTCGGTATTGACATTTACAACAAGATTAGCTTTCCTATTTTGCTCCAAATGGAACCCATATAATGGAGTTTTTCCGACAATAGCGGCTGCAAGTGCAGCAGGTCCACCTTCACGATTGGTTCTGGCACCAATTACGGAATTTCCATATGCAACAGCAGAGGATTCAGACCAAGATATATGATCTCTGAATCTTGGAACATTTCCAACCAGATAAGGAGTACATGTACAGGTTTTAGCTATTCCAAGGTCTCCGTAAGCATCTACAATTTGATTTTGCTTGACTGCAAATTCACGCGGAAAACCCAGCTCTTCCCAATTGTCCAAATCGGTTCCTGGAGGGTTTAAAGATGCGTTTACACTTGCAACACCCAAACCGTCACCGGCCAAGTCCTGCAAATATTCCAAACCAGCTTCACCAATAGTTTTGTAAGAAACACCAGATACCTGTGCGGAAGTAATATCCACCAATTTAGAAGCGCCATAGATATCTCCCAATGCAACTAAGATATCCATACTTTTTCTAATGGTTTCTCCGAACTCCCCATCACACATTTGTTCTTCTTTTTTTGTTAAAAACATATTAATCATTATTTAATTGATACTCGACCATCTCATTGACAAGGTGCAGGAAATTGTCCTTGCTTTCAAATGGAATCATGGCCCCGGCAGCAATATCATGACCGCCGCCCTGACCGCCGAAATTGTTGGATGAATCCTGCAAAGCACGACCCAAATCAACACCTTTGGCAACCATTTCCCTTGTTGTTCTACCGGAAATTTTGATGTCATTATGGAGTCTTGACATTCCAATAACAGGTTTGGAATTATCCAGCAACTCCACTGACAAGCCAATACTAGCTATTGTTCCCATTACGGATTTCAATACCTTATCTTCACTGTAGAGATATTGGATATCTGAAAGCTGAACCGCACCTTCGCGCTTGATCCATTCAAGGCCTTTGACTATTTGGTCACGGTATTGTCTTTGCAATCTTAAGGCGGCATCAAGAGCCTGATCCTTTTCTCCAAGAGCAATGCTTAAACCTAAACCTTGCTTTTTATTTTTACCGCATGCATCAAGAATATATGAATATTCCTCCAAATCGCGCAACAGCGGAATCTGTTTTGGTACAGTATAACAATCACCGAAAATATCCGGATTAATGTTCATGAGCGCATCCTTAAGCAAGTCCTTCTCTTCATCTTCCAAATCAGTGAATTTGATTCCATAGGACAAGTTCATCTTTTCGAGAAATTCCTGAGCGCCCTCCAAGTCTCCGCTAATGCCTGGAAGAGGTGGTGAAAACGTATAAGCAAGGGATTTGAAAATAGGTTCGGAAGCTTTTGAAACAATCTTCAAACCTTCATGAATTTCCAAAACTCCGCTTTCCAAAGCATCATCAAGTATCAATTTATTGACACCTGTAAATCCGCCCTGACCTTGCATATCACCGAAAGCACCGACCAAAGCAAGATAAGCCAAATGTTTTTTTCCAAGTTCACGGACGGCCAAATAGCTTGAACCTGCTCCGCACAAATCCTTACTTCCGTCAATTCCGAAAAGATGAGGATTTATATGGACAACATTGCTTTCCGCTTCGGTATCATTGACCTGATGGTGATCTGCAATGATTACGTCATGTTTGTAAGTATTGAATTCCTTAACAAATGCACTGCCCATGTCTGAAAATATGAACAGGTCATATTTTTCATGCCTCAATTGATTTACAATATCTTCCTTGAGACGGGGAATGCATGTTGTGTGGAATTGAACATTTTCTTCAGCTAAAGCGTTGGCGATAACTGCCGCTGATGAAATTCCATCAGCATCATTGTGTGAAATTATTCTAATAACACTATCCTTTTCAATGTGCTCACGAAGCACATTAGTAGCTTCCCCAGCTCTATTTAACAAGGAGTGCTGCTTCTTTTGGATTGTATCTCCAACCTTCTGGTAATTCTCCTTCACCTACATAGTAAGAAGCTAATTTTCTGATTCTTGATTCGATGATAGTTAAACCTCTTTTGGAATGTAAGTCTTTAGGATTTTCTTCTAAGTGGTCTCTGATATTTACAGCTCTTTTGATTAAGTTTAATAAGTCTTCTGGGTATTCTCCAGCTTGACCGTTTCTTTTTAAGATTTCGGTAATTCTTTCACCGGTAACGTCTTTTACGGATGGAATTCCGTATTGGTCTCTTAATACAATACCGATTTCGGAGGTACTTTTACCTTCTTTGTTAAATTTTAAAATCATTTCTTCAATTTCTTCGTCACTATAAGTTACCCATTCTGGTCTTGCCATAATATAACCTCTATAAATTTTTAAATAAGTATGAAATGCTATTCCTGATTAGAATACCATTCAATAAATTTTTTTAATGAATTTTTTCTATGTGAAAATTGGTTTTTTTCATCAGTTGTAAGTTCACCAAAGGTCTTACCTAAACTAGGTAAATAAAACAATGGATCGAAAGCAAATCCTAAATTTCCTCTCTCTTCAACTGCGATTTCACCTGAAACCTTGCCTAAAAAAGTCTTGGGCTCAGAATTGGGGGCACAGTACCCAATAACTGACCTGAATTCGGCATAACGGTCATCAGTGTCTGCTAATAGCTTCAAAATTCCTTGATTTCCGATGGTATCCTGAACATAATGTGAATAGACCCCTGGAAAATCATTCAAAGCTTTTATGAATAAACCAGCATCTTCAACAATCACAGGTCTTTCAAGTTTACGACAAGCATATTTTGCGCCTGATATGGCCACTTCCTCAAGAGTTCCCTGAGGTTCTGTGTAACCCAAATCAATATGCTCTAATTCAATGTCATAATTTTTGAAAATATTCTCTGCTTCTTTAACTTTATGTTCGTTACCAGTTATAAATGTTATCATAAAAATAGTATGAATAAAATTTTTTATATACTTAACTAATGAGTATATCTTCCTCTGGATTCGATGTCAGATATCTTATCAGCAACTCTATCATTAGCATAACCTTTTAAAACAGCATCAAAGTATTTCAATGCAAGATTATAGTCAATGCTTTGCAGAGATTTTTTTAAGACAAGCAAATCAACTGCCTTATCCTCATCCAAATCAGAATACCTTCCAAGACCGAAATCAATGAAAACAAGCTGGTCATCGCTAAGCATTATGTTTGATGAGGTAATGTCTCCATGAATTATTCCTGCTGAATGGAGCTTTGAAATTTCTTCACCCATTGCAAATGACAATTCCTCATTTATTACATCCTTTACCATCACGCCATCGATTTCTTCCATCAATATGGCCTTATTTTCTAGATCTATGTCATAAAGTACAGGAGTTCTAACGCCTGCCCTTTTTGCATCGGACAATAGCTTGGCTTCCTCTTTGGTTCTGGCCTTTCTAATCTTATCGTCGATTTGGGAAATCCTGTAATTTTTGGAAACCCTATCTTTTAAAACAGCCTTTTCACCCAAATAGCTACTTTTGACAATATTTGATTCAGCACCTTTGGCTATCAGGTTATCATCGAGTTTCAAATAGCTTTTGGTATTGTCAATCCAAGGAATGTCGACTTCATCAGTTCTAAACTTTTGTATGATTCCTGTTTGTGAGAGATCCATCGGTCCGAATTCCCTGCACATCAGAAGCCCAAGCCATGCAATCATGACACCATTGTCGCCACATAGCTTCATTTCAGGCATATAAAATTTGGCGCCGTGCTCTTCAGACATTGTCTTAAGCATTTCCCTCAATCTGGAATTTGCGGAAACTCCACCGCACAACATCACTTCATCCTTTTGAGTGTGTGACAGTGCCCTTTCGGTTACCTCAACCAGCATGGAAAATGCGGTTTCCTGAAGTGAAAAGCATATGTCCTCCATTGGAGTTCCTCTCTGGGCTTGCCTTAACGCTGCAGACAACAATCCAGAAAATGAAAAGTCCATTCCTTTTACCACATAAGGCAGGTCAATGTATGAACCCTTTTTGGCCAGTTTTTCAATTACCGGTCCTCCAGGGTGACCCAAACCTGTTTCACGGCCGAAATGGTCAAGGCAATTTCCAATGGCAATGTCTAGAGTCTCTCCAAAAATCCTATACCTTCCGCTTTCATATGCGATGACCTGACTATTTCCACCACTGACATAAAGTGAAACGGGATTGACTGCACCAGTATCAAGCTTTCCAACTTCCACATGTCCTATGCAATGGTTAACACCAATAATCGGTTTATTCAAAGACAATGCCAGACTGCGGGCGGAAGTTGCTACAATCCTTAATGCAGGCCCCAATCCAGGACCCTGTGAAAATGAAATCAAATCAATGTCAGAATAAGACAATCCGGATTCTTCGACAGCCTGAGGAATCAGTTCAGGAATCCATTTGGCATGGTGTTCTGCAGCCAATCTAGGATGGATTCCGCCTTCTTCGGGAAACAGCTGCTTTCCAGCCATCGCCAATATCTTCCCGTCACTATCCACTATACCTACACCGGTTTTCTCTGCAGTTCCTTCAATTCCCAAACTTATCAAAATCATCAACTAAAAAATTTAATTAATAGATATATTAATATTTAGAAATATAAAAATATTTTTTTAATTTGAATGACATAAGTGAAAATATGGGATTTTATAGTGCAAACACACCGGAACAAAAAAGAGTAAAGAAGTTAACAGGAGACATTAACATCCACGATATGTTTAAAAATGAATGTGAAACTCGTGGAATTCCAATTTATAATGCATACAATATCCAAAAAAGATTACTCCACGAAGTTGAACAGGAACAGCTCCACGGTGTTAAAGAAGTAGACGACAGATTGATGGAATTGCTTGACGAAAGATCAAAAAACAAGGTTACGCACAGATACGTTGACTTCATATCAGATGAAGACAGCGCCTCAAAAGGGGTAATACCTCCAAGAGGAGATGAGAAAACTTCACTTCCTCCAAAAGATCAAATAAAAATCCCACCAAGAGCAAGAGACGGGCAAACATTCCAAAATGACAATGAATTGCCTGAAAAAGAAATGCTGATAAAAATAATGAATCAGAATAAAAAGATTATTAATCAGAACAAGATTATCATAGAGCAATTAAAAAGATTAGGTGAAAAAGATGATTGATGGAGTTACAACATACGGATCAACCGAACTGACAGAAATGCTGCAGGAATGTAATGATCCGGTATTCTTGATTACAATCGGGACAACCGAAACATCATTGATAGATGGAATTTCAGGTGCTGGTCCATCAGCGGATTTGACTGAATATACACCTGCTTCAGATGCTGAATTTATGGTTTTAGGACAAGTAAAATGCTGTGAAGCACCTGCTGAAACAGTAGTTGGAGATGCTGCAGCGCCAACACCGGCAAGATTGACAAAAGCATCACTTCAGCTTTCAGAAATACCATTTGTAGTGATAGATGCCGGTTCCAAAATCAAACCGGAAGTTGAATATATCAGCTTTGGAAAGGACTATGGAAGAGACATCAGAACCGGGAAAGGAGTATTGAACCCACTTGAAATATTTGAAAACGCAAAGGACCTTGGTGCCGAATTATCCAGAAGACATGAAATGCTGATTATTGGTGAAAGCATAGCTGCAGGAACTACAACAGCGCTTGGAGTATTGAGAGCCCTTGGCTATGAGGCAAATGAAAAAGTGAGCGGAAGCATGCCTCACAATCCTCATGACATGAAAACAAAAGTTGTTGATGAAGGACTGAAAAATGCGGGACTTGACCCTGAAAAAGATGACATCGATGCAATTCAGGCAATAGGTGCAGTAGGCGACCCAACATTACCGGCAATAGCAGGTATCGTTTTAGGCTCAGACATTCCAATCATATTGGCAGGTGGAACACAAATGGCTGCAGTATGTGCAATCATAAAGTCCACACAGCCTAACTTTGACTTTTCAAGAATCAATCTTGCAACCACCGTGTATGTTGCAGGCGATGAAACTGCAGACCTGTTCGGAATCCTAAAACAGATTGACGACAACATCACCGTCAATGTTGTGGACCCTAGATTCGAAGAATCAGAGCATGAAGGGCTGAAAAATTATCTTAAAGGATTCGTCAAAGAGGGCGCTGGAGCCGGAGGGGCAATGTATTCAGCACTCGTCTTAGGAAATTCCGTTGAAAAACTAAGAAAAAAAATAGAAAAAGTATGTAAATAGAGATTATTAATCTCTATACTCTTATTTTTAAAATATATGGGCTATTGTACCCATGAATACAACTATACCAACTATCCAACAGTAGTAGGCAAATATATCCAAATTTCTTTTTTGAACTAATTCAAGCATCCATTTGATAGCCGCATAACCTGAAATAAATGCTGCAATAAAACCTAAAATGATAGGCAGGAAATTAGCGTCCATTGCTGTACCGATGTCTTTTGCCTGCAACAGGAAAGCACCGAGAATGGCAGGAATTGACAAAATAAAACTGAATTTAGCAGCAAATTCCTTATCCAAGCCAGCTACAAGACCTGCAGCAATTGTAGTACCTGAACGGGAAAGACCTGGTAAAATTGCACATGCCTGACCCAATCCCATAAACAACGCTTCTCTTTTTGTAACATTATGGAAATTAATTTTTCCACTGGTCATTCTTTGAGACAAGTAAAGGATAGTACCAGTTACAAATAAAAAGAATGCAGGGACATAAAGTGCACCTGAAAATAACGCATCAACGGAATCCTCAAACAGCACTCCAACAATACCGACAGGGATTGTTGCCAGAATGACATACCATGCAAGCCTTTTGTATGGGTCGCCGTAAAATCCTTCCCGGAATCTTCCGTCAATAATGTCCTTTAAACTTAAAATCCATGAAGTAATCATTTTAAGAATATCTGCACGGAAAAACCATAAAACTGCAAGCAAAGATCCCAAATGAAGGAAAGTATCAAAAGCAAGAGAGCTTTGGACACCCAATATATTTTGAATAAAGACTAAATGTGCTGAACTACTTACCGGTAAAAATTCGGTCAAACCCTGAACAATACCAATAATAATTCCCTGAATTATATTCATAAGTCACACCGTTTAAATGTAAGATAACCAACCGTACTTATCTTCTGTTTTAGCTTCTGCAATGTCAAAGAAAGCAGTCTGTATTTTTTCAGAAACTGGTCCTCTTTTACCTATGCCAATTTGTCTGTGGTCAATTGAACGGATAGGAGTGACTTCAGCAGCGGTTCCTGTGAAGAATACCTCATCAGCCATGTATAATCTTTCTCTGGAAATTATCTCTTCAACAACCTCATAACCTAAATCACGAGCAATGGTCATTACTGAATCCCTTGTAATACCTCTGAGGTTGGATGATGACATTGCAGGAGTGTATAATTTATCTCCTTCAACGAGGAATATATTTTCACCACTACCTTCTGAAACGTGTCCTGCATAATCAAGCATGATTGCTTCATCATATCCATTGTCAATAGCTTCAAGTTTAGCCAATTGGGAGTTCATATAATTTGCACCACATTTAGCGAGTGCCGGGAAAGTGTCCGGTGCAGGTTTTCTCCATGAGGAAACACCGATATCCACACCGTTTGCCATTCCTTCTTCACCTAAATATGATCCCCATTCCCAAGCGGCAATAACTACATTAACAGGACAGTTGGAAGGGTCAACACCAAGTTCGCCATATCCTTTAAATACAATAGGGCGTATGTAACAGCCATCTAAGTCATTGACACGAACTGTTTCTAGTATTGCTTCTTCGATTTCTTCTTGTGTATATGGAATATCAATTTTATAAATTTTTGCAGAATCAAATAAACGTTGTACATGTTCTTTTAAACGAAATACCGCAATTCCTTTTTCATTTTTGTATGCACGAATTCCTTCAAAAACACTTGTACCATAATGGACAACATGAGAAAGTACATGAATATTTGCATCTTTCCAATCTACCATGTTTCCATCAAACCATATTTTATTAGCTGTGTCATCCCAAGCCATTTTATCACATCATTTTTTTTATTGTGATAATAATTATATAGTTATTGATTAATTAAATTATCTACTCAAAAATATTAAAAACCGAAATATTTATATAAGAATAAAATCATAATAATATTTGTTGGTTCCGTGGTCTAGTGGTATGATACCTCCCTTACAAGGAGGGGATCACGAGTTCGAATCTCGTCGGAACCACTCTATTCTAATTTTAAAATTTTCAAATTTTACATGACAATTTGCTCTTCAAAGTACAAGTGATTTTTTCAAAAAATTTAGCAATATTAACATTTATTTACTCAATAAATTTCAAAAAAATTAAAAATTATACAATATAACACTTATTTTATTACAATAATGAATAGTCTTTACTAAAATAGTTACTACAATGATTAAAAACATTAAATAATAAAATTTAAATAGTTTTTGAATTAAAATTATTAATATCGAAAAAGGAGACTTAATTATGGTAGTTAAAATTGCTATTATTAAAAGTGGTAATATTGGTACTTCACCAGTAATTGACCTATTGTTAGACGAAAGAGCAGACAGACCAAACATCGTACCAAAAATAGACGCATTCGAACCAGATTTCGCAATTTTCATTAGCCCAAACCCAGGAGCACCTGGACCAGCTAAAGCAAGAGAAATGTTATCTGCAAAAGACATCCCTGCTATTATTGTTGGTGACGCACCTGGTAAAGGTAAAAAAGACGAAATGGATGAACAAGGTTTAGGTTACATTATTGTAATGTCTGACCCAATGATTGGTGCAAAAAGAGAATGGTTAGACCCAACTGAAATGGCTATTTTCAACTCCGACATCTTAAAAGTATTAGCTGAAACCGGAGCATTAAGATTAGTCCAAAAAACCATTGACACTGTAATCGAACAAGCAGAAGCTGGATCAATCGAATTACCTAAACTCATTGTTACTGCTGAAAAAGCTGCAGAAGCTGGTGGATTCGCAAACCCATACGCAAAAGCAAAAGCTATTGCTGCTTACGAAATGGCTGGATCCGTTGCTAACTTAGACATGAAAGGTTGTTTCATGACTAAAGGTTTCGAAAACTTCATCCCATTAGTAGCTGCTGCTCACGAAATTGCTGCATGCGCTGCTAAATTAGCACAAGAAGCAAGAGAAATCGAAAAAGCAAATGATACTGTTTTAAGAACCCCTCACATGAAAGAAGGAAACCCAGGTTCTAAAACAGACTTAATTAATTTTTTTACAAAAACAGAGTGTTGGCAGATATTATTAGATTTTGAACTAAAAGGTGGTTTTCCAACATTAGAAATTTTTCGTTTAATTTTAAAGAAATTAAAAGCACAATCAACGATTGTTGATGCAAGATACATAAGTTGAAATTCATCTTCCATTTCTTCAATTTCCCTACTTTTATCACTCAAAATATAGTTATTCAAAATCATATCAATCAAAAACTCCAATATTTAATTAAATAATTATAAATTTAACTATAATCAATTATATATTTGTTATTTATAATATAAATAGATTTAAATAACTTATAATTAGAATAATTAATAATAACTTATTAAAATTAAATATTATCAATTTACAAAAAAAATATAACTAATTAACCAATAATTACAATGTTAATATAAAAAATAGCAATAATTCATGGGGAAAATTTTGTAGAATTAAAATTGAACAAAATTTAATAAAAATAGAAAAAATGACTAATAAATTGACAGCTCAGGTTGACAGCAATATCAAAAAATATATCATATGATTCATACATAATATACTATAATAAAAATGAATGGATGATTTATGTTGAATAGGATTAAAAAAATCAATTTGGGTAATTGGATTTTTATAGGAATGTTTTTAGGTGTAATCGTTGGTTTATTTCTAAATTTATTTGTTGATAATCATTTTATTATAGATATTGTTCTTATGGATAATGTTTTTTATTTGGGAGGAAATATTTTTATCAGACTGATGAAAATGCTTGTTGTTCCACTGGTTTTCTGTTCCCTGGTTGTTAGTGTGTCTTCACTTTCGGATATTCGTGAAATTTTTACAATTGGCGGAAGAAGTATTATTCTATATCTTATCACAGCCCTTATTGGAATTCTCATCGCATTTGCAATAAGCATGGTTTTTAAACCGGGTGTCGGCGTAAACTTCACAGCAATCACTCAAACATCAAATGTGACCCTTAATCAGACAATGACTGATTTGGTTTTAGATATTATACCGGAAAATCCTTTAAATGCTTTAGCCAGTACTGAGATGTTACCTGTCATCATTGTAGGTGTGATAATGGGTTTTATTTTATTTAAATTAAGCAATGAAACTCCAACCCTTAATAATTTTTTTAAAGAATTAAACGAAATCATGATAGTAATGACAGGCATTATCCTTAAAATTGCTCCTTTCGGTGTATTCTGTCTGATGGCCAGAACTTTTGGAACTTTAGGCTTGGGAGGCATGTCCCATTTAATCGGTTACATGAACTGTGTAGTATTTGCGCTGTTAATTCAACTCTTTGTAGTTTATCCGATTATACTTGTTATTTTTACAAAAGTGAATCCTTTGAGATTTTACAAGAAGTTCGTGTCTGTGATGTTTTTTGCATTTTCAACATTATCCTCAAATGCAACGATTCCATTGAATATGCATAAACTGGAAGATATGGGTGTTTCCAATGTTATTTCATCATTTACAGTTCCTTTAGGAGCTACAATTAACAAAAACGGAACCATCATCATGCAAAGTGTGGCTACGATGTTTGCAGCCCAATACTGCGGAATGGATTTAGGTACTTCAGCCATTTTAACGGTAGTTTTCACACTGATACTGGCTTCAAGCAGTACACCGTCAGTTCCATTTTCAGGTCTTGCCACTTTAACTTTAGTATTCACCTCAGTCGGTATTCCCCTTGAAATGATTGGATTGTTGGTAGGTATAGACCATATTCTCGACACATTTAGAACTGCAGTCAATATTACAGGTGATGCCATCTGCACAATTGTCGTTGCCTTTAAAAATAAATCATTTGATATGGATGTTTTTAACAATAAAAAGAAACCCGATAAGTCAATTCCGGATATGAAATAAAAAAGTTAATTGATTGAAATGAATTTAAGAAAAATAAGTTTGGGAAATTGGATTTTAATAGCCATGGTTTTAGGTACATTAGTGGGGTTTTTCCTAAACTTTTATGTTGATGATCCTTTCATTAAAAATTTTATCCTAATGGACAATGTCTTTTATCTGGGCGGGGATTTGTTCATCAAATTAATGAAAATGCTTGTTGTTCCACTTGTTTTCTTTTCAATAATCATGAGTATTGCTTCAATTTCTGATATTCGAAAGCTCACAACAGTAGGGGCAAGATCCATTGTATTTTTCATACTCACAAACATCCTTTCAATAGTCCTTGCCTTAATTATGGCAACAATTGTCCAACCAGGTGCGGGTTTAAATTTACCTGCATCCGAAACAGTGCCAAATTCAGTGAACATGACATTAACTGACACTATTTTAAATATTTTTCCCGAAAATCCTGTGCATGCATTAATTAATGGAGATATGCTACCTATTATCCTTTTTGGAGTGCTCATCGGTTATATTTTAATCAAATTAAAAGATCAAACATCAACAGTCTATAGTATTTTTGATGAATTAAACAATATTATGATGAAACTGATAAATATCATCATGAAAATCGCACCAATCGGAATATTCTGTATGATGGCAAGAACTTTCGGATCAATCGGATTTGAAAGTATTTTACCCTTAACTAAACTTATCGGATGTATAGTACTTGTAATAGCCATTCAGATATTTGTGATTTATCCGATTATTTTTGCAATTTTTACAAGAGCCAATCCTTTAAAGTTTTACAGAAAGTTTTTACCTGCAATGTTTTTTGCATTCTCATCAGCATCCTCAAGCGCACCAATTCCATTATCTATAGAAAAATTAGACGAAATGGGTGTTTCCCATGGTATTTCATTATTTACAATTCCTTTAGGCAATTCACTTAACAAAAACGGATCAGCAGTTTTCTTTGGTGTCGGATTATTGTTTGTAGCTCAAGCTTACGGAATTGATTTTGGTCTAATTGCTCTTTTAACAGCAATCATTGTTATTTTAATGTCTACAATCAGTTCTCCTGCAGTTCCTATGGCAAGTGTCTTTACCTTATCCATGATACTTAGTATAGTAGGTTTACCTATTGGCCTAATTGATTTGATAACTGGCATATATAATGTGATTGGTATGTTTAACGCTTTAAGCAATATTACCGGCAATGCTATATGCACATCCGTTGTTGCACACCAGTATAATTCTTTTGACATGGATATTTTTAATGATAAAAAGAAAGCTGACGTTTAATTTGAAATACTCTTATATAGGGTGCTAGATAGAACAAAATTTTAAGAGTAAAATAAAAATAAACTTAAAAAGACTGGTGAAAGACATGGAGTTAATGGAATAGGTTTTCAAGGAATTAATTGTCATTCTGCAATATTTTTTAACCAAAAAAATTGTAGATACTTAATATTAAGAATAGATAATCCTCAAGCAAGTAAAATATTATATAAAATAGTAAATAATCCTAAATTAGAAATTGAAAATATTAAACTTGAATTATTAGAAAAGAATAGGGATAAAGAAGAATTTGATGAGATTTTCGATGATGAGAAAAAGATTATCCCAAAAAAATTGAAATCCAAATGCAAGAAATATAAGATTAACTATTAATTTTATGAAAAAGTTAATCAAATTTCATATTATGAAAATTGGGTGATGAAATTTTTTGGGGCAAACATTTCGTAAAATACTATAATAACACCAAATTTCTAGCACCATATATAATTCTTAAATTCCGACAATTTAATCGAAAAAAAATAATAAAAAAAGATAGCTAGGTTAATAGCTATAATACTCCTTTTGTAGAAGGAATTTGATCATGTTCAATTTTTATTGCTTCTTTTAATGACTTAGCGAAAGCTTTGAATATGGCTTCGGCCTTGTGGTGGTCATTTTCTCCTTCAACAGTTCCATAAATATTTAATTTGGCTGAATTTGCAAAGGATTCGAAAAAGTGAATTATGACATCGGAAGTCATGTCTCCAATTCTTTCATTTTTAAAATCAAGACTCATATTGCAATAGCTGCGTCCACTGATATCAATTGCAACGGTGGCAACAGACTCATCCATAGGAACTATAGCATGAGCCATTCTTTTGATTCCTTTCTTATCGCCAATAGCCTGCAGGAAAGCTTCACCAAGCAATATTCCAACATCCTCAACAGTGTGGTGATCGTCAATTTCAATATCGCCTGAAGCGTCAACATCCAAATCTATCATACTATGCTTTGAGAAGGATTCAAGCATGTGGTTGAAGAAATTGACACCGGTTGAAATATTGTAATTACCTTTGCCGTCAAGATTCATTTTTATGGAAATATCAGTTTCTGAAGTTTTGCGTGAAACATTTGAAATTCTAGTCATAATCTTACCTACAAAATAATTGATTTTAGCATTAATTATTTATGCTTCTTCACCAGGACGTACAATTTTAATACAGTCTACAGGGCATTCCATTGCACATAATGTACAAACATGACAATATCTTAAGTCCAATATATGTGCAACACTATCTACTTTCCAAATTTTAGCGGCTTTCGGACAAATATCGTAACAGTTTCCACATCCAATACATTTATCTTCATCGACTAAAATTTGCAACATAATCTCACCCTTCAAATTATAATTTTAAAGTAGCAACAGACATCGCTTTAAATCCTATATAAACCTCTTTACCAATGCTTAGATTCAGTTCTTTTTCAGCGGATAAAGTAATGTCAGAATATAAATAAACTCCACCTACGTCCATTTTAACACGAATAACCTCATTTTGAAGTCTCATTTCAACAATTTGACCTTTCAAAATATTACGGATACTTGATGTTTGAGGTTCCAACATCAGGAAAATATTGTCATAGCTAATTAATGCCAGTAATCTATCTCCAACTTCATAATTCCTATTCAATGGAGCATTTATTTGAAAATCATGCATTTTAATAGTCATGACACCTTTAGCATCATCAATAGCAACTATTTCAGATTCAATTTCATTTACTTCCTTATGAAGCTCCATAATTGCATTAATTTTTTTACATTCTTTAAGAATTGAGTATCCCTCATCGGTAAGGGAGGTTCCTCCACCTCCGCCTTTTCCACCTTTTGTGGTATTGACAATCTTAACATCAAGAGCAGATTCAATTTTATCAATATAATTTAAAGCAGTCCTATAGGAAACATTGATGTACTTTGCAGCTTCAGTAAGTGATCCTGTATCCAAAATAGATTCTAGAAGTTTGAATTTCTTACTGTCCAACAAGAAAGAATTGCCTTCAATATTTATTTTATATTCAACTCCCGCTTTCACATCAGTCATATTATAATCCCCCAATTATAATTGATATAGTATATGTCATTTATATATTAAATAAGTTTTCTTATAAACTAATCCCTAAATTCCAACTTTACAACAAGATTCATTAACTTATTTACTAATTTAGAGAGAGGACCTAATTTTGAGGAGTAACCCCTTAAAGTCTCAATATCCTCTTCGGTGAAAAACCTAACCAAAATCAATGCAAAGAAATAAACGACCATACAGAATAAAATTCCAGGGAATAACCATATCGGTGTTTTAGGAATGAAATAACCCACTGCTCCCATAATAAATGTCGCAACCAGAATCTTTACAACGGCCATCGTTGGAGCTTTAGTTTTAGTGAGTTTAAATACAAAATATATGCATGGAACCATCATCATAAAACAAGCGATTGCAGTTGCAGTTGCTCCACCTGCAATTCCTAAAATCGGAGCTAAAATCCATGAGAGAACTCCGGTTGCAATTGAACCGAACACAAGGATGTACATTGGAATTCTAGGGTTTCCGACACCCTGAACAATACTGGTGGAAATAGCAAAAATAGAATAAAAAGCCATACCAATTGCTAATATTCCTAAAGCAGAAGCACCATTAACATAAGAAGGATTTTTAAAGTAAAATACCTGTAAAGTAGGAACAGCGAATAATGCAAGGCCGATACACATTGGAACTACAAACAGTAATGATATTTTATAGGATTGACTGACATACTTCTGAAGCGCTTCAACATCATGGAGCTTAAACGCTTCAGAGGAAGCAGGTAAAATTGTAGTTGCAACGGAAACTGAAATCATCAAAGGAAGTCTTGAAATCGGATCTGCCGCAGTGAAAAATCCGACGCTTGCAAGTGATAAGAACTTACCCATAACCAAGGTACAAATATTGAAAATAAGCATTTCAGCAATTGCTGTTATGATAACCGGAATAGCGAACTTAATAAGCATGACTGCCAACTTTATCTCTTGAGAAAATGAAAACTCAAAATCATCACTGTACTCCGGAATATATTTCGGCATATAAACCTTAAAGATATAAACTGCTGTTAATGCTGCAAGGGCATAACCGATTACAGTACCCCATACGGCACCGACAACTGATAATCCCATTAAAACAAATGTAACCGCCAATAAAATCATGAACATTTGTTCTACTGCACGGGTATACACGATATATTCCATTTTGTATACACCCTGGAATGCACCTCTTAAACCACCCAAAATTACACTGAATGGAGTTAAGCATCCGATAATTTGAATTGGAACCAATGTTTCAGGCTTTTTTAAAAAGACATTCGCCATAATAGGAGCAATGACAAAAATCATTAAAACTCCCAGAACCAGCCCGATACATATCATCATCTTTAAAGACGTATACACCGTCTGCCTAGCCATATTATGGTCATCTACAGCTTCATATTCTGCAATATATTTGGATATTGCTGGAGGAAGTCCTCCTGAAGCCAAAGTCTGAAAGATACCCTGATAAGACATGGTAATTCCTAAAATACCGGTACCGGTAGGACCTAAAAGCGTTGCCATTAAAAAACGGTAAAGGTAACCGCCGATACGGAAAATTATGTTACCAATGAAAATTATCAAACTACCTCGTATTAACTTATTTGCCATAATATACCCTTAAAATTAGTTATTTATAATATACTTGATTGTAGTATTTAAATGTACTTATTTAAAAAATTTTCAAATTCTATCAAAGTTCGATTTAATGATTCCATACCATAATCATCCTCTTTGATATCTTCTATAGAGTCATTAGACCAGAATGAAGCGCCTAAATTTGAACCGAAAGGTCCGCCGCTTACAGGGATTATACCATGTATCATGAAATATGTAATATTTTTTAGATGGGCGAAATCCTGACCGCCGGTTCTGTCCCCTCCAACGGCAATGCTCATTCCAATCTTTCCTCTTAATAGATTGTAATCAACAGCTTCCAGGGCACGTGTCCTATCCATGATAGCTGCCAAGTTAGAACTAATGCCTCCGCTCTGAATTGGAGTGGCCAAAATTATTCCATCTGCACCCTGAAGACCTTCATAAACATCACCCATATCATCTTCAATTATGCATTTCTTGTTTTCCAGACAGTAATCACAGTGCATGCAAGGCTTAATGTCCATTCCATGACAGGTGAAGATTTCAGTTTCAAAGCCTCGTTCAGCAAGCTTATTCAATGCCTCTTTCAAAACATATTCAGTAGTATTATTTCGCGGACTGGCGCAAATTCCAAAAACTTTCATAAATATAATATGAAAAGATTAGTTAAAATAATTTGGTAATTTCAGTCAAAAAAAGAAAAAAATAAAATAGAGATATCACTCTCTATCTTACAGCAATTTTAACATATTTAGTTGCTTTATTGTAGTAGCTATTACCTTTATACATAACTTTAGCAGTAAATGTGCCTTTTTTATTCAATTTAGTGATTTTAAAGGTTGCTTTACCTTTAGCGTTAGTAACTGCCTTATAGGTTTTCTTGTTAACAGTCAAGGTAAGTGTAGCTTTTTTCATCAATTGATTTCTGTTATTTTTCAATATTACATTGAATGCTTTTACTCTAGCTTTTACTTTGTAGGTTCTTTTATTGGCAAATAGTTTTAGATTAGCTTTTTTAACTACCACTTTGGATTTTAAACTGGATGCCTTATACTTATCATCACCTGCAAACTTGATAACCGCATTGTAAGTTTTAGGAACCAATCTTGGAACAGCCACACTAACTCTGCCGTTAGCATTTGTAGTTCTAGCATAAGTTTTTCCATTTAGACTAATGGTAACTTTAGAATCGGCAATGGCATTACCATTGCTGTCTTTTAAAGTGACAACCAAGTTCTTGTTGACATTGAAAACTTTTACCACATTTGAAGCAGAAAGTTTGGTTGAAGTTTTTTCAGCAGGAACCTCTTTAGTTAAAACAATGATTTGTTGTAATGCTGTGAAACTTCCGGATGTTGCATTGAAAATTACAGAAATGTTATTACTATCTTTAATTGCGCCTGTAATATCTTTAGTGTATAAATCTGTAGATTGTGAAGATCCATTCCAAGGATGAGCTTCACTTTCACCATTGATTACAACAACTCCTCTACCGTCAACAGCACCATTGGCAAAGATATAAGCAGTAGCCTCTTTAGCATCAGCAGAATCAACATCAATTGCAGAATCTACGCGAATTGGATTT
>NZ_CADCJB010000040.1 GCF_902801725.1 uncultured Methanobrevibacter sp.
AAATGTTCCTGAAAAAGTAACAAGAGACACTGCAGAAGGAGGATATGCAGTTGCATACCGTGCAGTATTATACATTTTAAACACTACCGGAGCTGTTGTAAGTGACTTGAATATCATTGCAAAATATCCAGGATATGATACTACAAAAGCAACAACAACCACTGACGAATATAAGACCGCAGGCATCTATGCTGACACCAATAAAAAGTTAGTAATTACTGGATGTGAGGTTACTGGTGCATCTTGGGGTATTTTCGAACAATACTCTTCAGACAGCATAATCAGTAAAAATAATGTGCATGACATATACACAACAGGAATAATGAACTTCGGTTCTCCTAGAGCAATAATTATAGAAAACACCATCAGCAATGCAATAAATCATGGTATTGATACAAGACACGGAACCGGACCTAATGTAACCATAGCATTTAACACAATATTCTCTTCTAAAGAAGGAATATATCTTATGCACTCTAAAGGTCATATTGTTTACAACAACACAATCAATAATTGTAAAATCAGTGGAATTACAGCATACGGATCAGGAGACGAAAGCATATTTAACAATACAATTAATAAAAGTAGAATCGCTATTTTACTCGGCGGAGGATACTACAACGTAACTATTGGTACAAATTCATATAACTTAGATTCATTACCATTCCCACCTACTTTTGTGACATACCTTACAAAAGCAGAAAATAAATATCAAAGTGCTGATAATGTAATGAGAACATACTCAGATAAAGAAACTGCTACAATCACTACTACAGATACCGGATTAATAACCATTGGACTAACAGAAGATGGATTTAATGTTACTTTAACTGATGCAACTGGAAAACCAATTTCCAAACAAACAATTTCAGCAACAATTGGTGGAGAAAACTTTACTGCTGAAACTGATGCTAAAGGTAATGCAACATTCAACACCGGTTTAAAAGCAGGTATTTATGATGCTACATTTGTATTTGCAGGCACTGACAATTACCTCAAAACTGAAGCAAATGCAACTGTAAAAATCGTTGATGACAGAGTTGATACTGCAATCACTGCAGCAGGTAAAACTGTCTACTTACGAGTTATTGTAAAAGGAAGTACATACCAAATCACTCTTAAAGATGGTCAAGGAAAAGCTTTAGCCAATAAAACCATTACTGTCAAATATAATGGAAAAACCTACAGAGCAACTACCAATGCTAAAGGAATAACTAAAGTAACTCTTAAAGCAAAAAAAGTAAGCACATTAAAAGCAACTGTTAAATTTGCTGGTGATGACCAATACAAAGCAGCTAGCAAAACTGCAACCATCAAAGTTATCAAAGAAGCAACTAAATTATCCGCTCCTAAAAAGACCTATTATTCCAAAAAAGCCAAAAATTATGTTGTAGTTTTAAAATCCAAATCCAATAAAGTTATTTCAAATGCAAAATTAACCTTAAAAGTTAATAAGAAAACTTACACTGCAATTACCAAAAAAGGCAAAGCCATCTTTAAAATTACCAAATTAACTAAAAAAGGTAAATATACTTCAGTTGTTAGATTTGCAGGAAATACATACTTTACTGGAAAAGCAGTTAAAACAGTGATAATAATAAGATAAAGAGATTTATATTAATCTCTTTAATTTTTCTTTTTTTAAAAAAATAATCTATGTTTATTCTTTCTAGAATATGCAGTTTGAAGTAAATTAAATCATCAGATTAAATAAAGGCATTTCACCATTAGGAATGGGCATTTCACCAGCTACAATTCCTTAGTCGCTTCAGATGTACCGACAATAACCTTATCAACCATCTGTGAAAATATACCATTTTCAACAACGCCAGGAATTGTATTCAAGTCAATTTCCATGTGCTCAGGTGATTCGATTTTTTCAAATTTAGCATCAATAACAAAGTTGCCGTTATCAGTAATTACAGGACCATCCTTTCTTTGAGCCATTCTTATTTCACATTTGGCACCCATATCCTCAAGTTCTTTAATGACCATACGGGACGCATCAGGCAAGACTTCAACAGGCACAGGGAAATTCCCCAATTCCTTGACGCATTTTGACTCATCGACAATGACGATGAATTTCTCTGCAGCATAGTCAACAATTTTTTCTTTTGTATGTGCCGCTCCACCACCTTTAATTAGATTGAATTGGCCATCAACTTCATCAGCGCCATCAACTGACAGGTCAATGTCATGCTCTTCCAAAGTGGTTATTGGAATGTTCCATTCTTTAGCTTTTAATAATGATTGGAATGATGTTGGAATTCCCATTACATTAATACCTTCATCGCGAATTCTCATTCCCACTTTTTCAATGAAATAGTGTGTAGTTGAACCTGTTCCAAGTCCTAAAACCATTCCATCTTCAACATATTCCGCTGCTTTATAGCCTGCATTCTTTTTACTGGAATCATTGCTACTGGCATTTTTCATTTATATCACAAACCCCAAAGTAAGTTTATTAAGTTTATAACCTTTTTTACATTCCTCTTTATGTTTACCGTTGTTTTCTAAAACGATGCATTTATCGTTTTCCTCCAATCCGTCAGGGAAACATAAATCATGAAAATCACAATTCTCATCACAGTCAGGAGCATTGAACGTAAATGTTGATCCTTCGAAAATACTTTTTGAATCAGTCAGCAAATCAATTTTAGCTCTGTCAACCTCTACAGGAATAACAGTTTCTTCTGCATGTATCGGGCATTTTTGCTGTGTGTCTTTAACGTCAGTTACAACGTATTTTCTGTTCTTTTCCAGATTTCCAACACAGGATGATTTAAATCTGCAATTTTCACACTCCTCAGCAGGACCTAGAAAAACAAACTCCTGACCTTTTTTTGCCAATTCCTTTCCTATTAATGTAATCATTAAATCACCTCTGTTTTATAAGCCAGCTCATATGCCGCTTCTTTTGAAATTCCATTGTCACCTAAAATAGTATATCTTTCAGGCCTGATTTTATGAGCCAACACCAGTGCATCAATTATGTCTTCTTCTGATATTCCAACTTCCTGGGCAGTTGTTGGTGCTTGTACAGACTTAAGCGCATCTTTTATTGCCTTCCAATCGCCTCCATGAAGATACATCATAAGAATAGTTCCAATACCACATTGCTCACCGTGCAATGCAGGCTTGTCCAAAATCTTATCCAATGCATGTGAGAACAAATGTTCTGATCCACTGGCAGGACGTGATGAACCTGCAATACTGATAGCCATTCCACCACTGAACAATGATTTCATGACTATTCTTGCACTTGCTTCAAGATTTGGCTTTATATTGGCTACATTATCAGTGATTAAATGCGCTGACATGATTGACAGTGCAGCTGCTGATTCGCTGATAGGTTCATTTTTTAGTCTATGAGCCAATTCCCAATCTTTAATAGCTGTAAAATTTGCAATCAAATCTGCACATCCTGCAGACAACAGCCTGAATGGAGATTGTGCAATAATTTCAGTATCAGCAATTACAGCTATTGGAGACTGTGCTTTAGCAGATGTTGAAGTATTAGGGTCTTTAATTGAAGCTAAAGGAGATACAATACCATCATGTGAAGCTGTTGTTGGCATGGAAACAAAATAAACACCTTGATTATGTGAAGATAACTTGGCTACATCGATTATTTTTCCTCCACCAATGCCCAAAACAGTGGTGTCTGAAGTGATCAATTCTTCAACTTCGGCTATTGAATCATAGGTTGCATTGTTGACTTTAATAACATCCCATTCAATGCCTGCTTTTTCAAGGCTTTCTATTGCAGGTTTTGCACCTGCTTCATATGTATGATTACCCGTAACGATTAAAATCTTTTTATCCAAATGCAAAGACTTACAAATTTCTCCAGTATCTTTTATAATACCCGGATCAATGTAAACTTCACGAGGCATTTGTATTTTCCTATTACTCATAAATATCTCCTAAAGTAAATTATACATTAATATATATGTATAAAATAATTATAAATAACTTTCTTAAAAATTTTCATATGAAAAAATATTGAGAAATACAAAAACATTAACCGTGGCCGATTCTATAACAAATTCAACAAATATAATTAAATAAATTTAATAGTTATTAAAAACAAATTATTTAATATTATAAAATATTATTAGGTGATATGGTGGAAAATTTTGATGAATGGTTTCATGACATTTTAGAACAAGCAGACATAACTGATTCAAGATATCCTATTAAAGGAATGGCAGTTTGGAGGCCATACGGTTTTCAGATAAGAAAACATTCCATGAACATTATCAGAAACTTATTGGATAAAGACCATGATGAAGTATTGTTTCCCATGCTTGTTCCAGAAAATGAACTTGCAAAGGAAGGTATACACGTAAAAGGATTCGAAGAGGAAGTGTACTGGGTTACAAAAGGCGGTAAAAGAGATTTGAACGAACATCTTGCATTAAGACCAACCAGTGAGACAGCAATCTATCCTATGTATTCATTATGGATTAGAACACACATTGATCTTCCAATCAAAATGTATCAAATCGTCAATACCTTCAGATATGAAACAAAACACACTAGACCTTTAATTAGGGTGAGAGAAATCACTACATTTAAAGAAGCCCACACTGCCCATGCCACTAAAGAGGAATCAGATGAGCAAGTTCAAGACTTCATTGAAATGTATAAAGAGTTCTTTGATGATTTAGCCATCCCGTATTTAATTTCCAAAAGACCTGAATGGGACAAATTCCCAGGAGCAGACTACACAATGGCTTTTGATGTCATCATGCCAAATGGTAAGACATTGCAAGTTGGTACAATCCATAATTTAGGTCAAACCTTTGCAAAAACATTTGACATCACCTTCGAAGATAAGGACGGTGAGCACAAACTTGTCTATCAGACCTGTGCGGGAGTATCCGATAGAGTAATCGCATCAGTTATTGGAATTCACGGAGACGACAAAGGTTTACGTCTGCCACCAAAAGTATCACCTAACCAAGTTACCATAATTCCAATTTTATTTAAGAAAGGAAAAGAAGAAGTTCTAGCCAAATGCAGTGAAATTAAAGAACAGCTCGAAGCAAAAGGATTGAGAGTAAATCTTGATGACAGAGACATAAGGCCAGGCAAAAAATTCAACGATTGGGAACTGAAAGGAACACCAATTAAACTTGAACTCGGACCTCGTGATTTAGAAAATAACATTACAATAGCTATGAGAAGAGATGAAGAAGAGAAAATCGAACTTGCACTTGATGAATCATTAGCTGACAATGTAGTGGATTTACTTGAAAAATCATCCGAAAGTTTATCTTCACAGGCATGGAACTTCCAAGAAGAACATGTCAAATTTACAGACAATCTAGATGAAATTTCAGAACTTGTCGAAGCAGGAAACATCGTTAAATTTAAATGGTGTGGAGACGAAGAGATAGGTAAAGAAATTGAAGAAAAAACAGGCTATGACATTTTAGGAATCCTGGAAGAAATATCCGAAGGCAAATGTATAGCCAGTGACAATGATGCGAAATACCTCGCTTTAATAGCTAAAACATATTAGTGATATTATGGATAATATCTATGCAATAATTCCAGTCAGTAAGTTCAAAAATGCAAAAACCAGGCTTTCTCCTTTTTTATCAGAGAAAGAAAGAGAAAAACTCCTAAAGGTAATGCTTCAGGATGTAACGGACACACTGAAAAGATATGTCGATAAAATTTTCATCATTAGCAGAGACGAAGACGTTTTATCTTATGCTGAAAGTCTTAATCTGAACACCATTTTGGAAAATGAAAATTCCAATTTAAACAAAGCATTGACACAGGCGATGAAATTCTGCAAAGGTAAAACCCGCAAAGTCATTATTGTTCCATCAGATATCCCCTTAATCGGAAAAACCAATATCCAAATGCTAATTGATGCTGGAAAGAGCCTTGATTTCATCATTGTTCCATCAAAAGGCGGTGGAACAAACATGATGATTATGAAACCTATGGGAATACATACCAAATTTGAAGGATTCAGCTACAAGGAACATGTTAAAGCAGCTGAAAGAAAAAAATTAAATCCTCAGGTTCATGATTCATTTTTCATGGCGCTGGACGTCAATACTGCTGAAGATTTGGGAGAAATAATGATTCATGGAGAAAAAACCCATACCAGAAAATACTTAAAAGAATTGAAAGTGAAATTCGAACCTTCACGCGGAAGCGAAAGAATAAACGTTACAAGATCTGATTAAAATGATAGTGATGAGTATTGCAGGTGTTGATCCTTCAGGAGGCGCTGGTGTATTTGCTGATTTAAAAACATTCCAAGCAATTGGAGTCTATGGAACAGGAGTGGTAACCGCTTTGACTGCTCAAAATCCATATAAATTTTTTTCAACAATGCCTGTGAACGAATCATATATTGAAGAGCAAATTGATTCAGTGATGGAATCATATGAAGTCGAATTCATCAAAACAGGAATGCTCTATTCGCCTGAAATAATTAAGATGGTATCAGAAAAGATTAAAGAATATAATTTAAAGGCTGTGGTTGACCCAGTAATGGTTGCAACTTCCGGCGGAGATTTAACCAAAGAGGATTTGGCTAATGCGTTTAACAGATATCTGCTTCCAAAATCCATTTTAACAACACCCAATATTTCTGAAGCAGAAAAATTAGCTGATTTTAAGATTGGCAGTGAAGAAGATGCAATAAAAGCATCCAAAAAAATCAGATGCAACAACATAATCACCGGAGGCCACTTAGACGGAATCAATACAATCAACATTAATGATGAGGTTACAACAGTAAAACAGGAATTAATAGAAACAGATAATCTGCATGGCACCGGCTGCAATCTATCATCAGCCATTGTTGCTTATTTGGCAAAAAACAATGATTTGAAAAAATCTATCTTAAAATCCCTCGATTATGTCTATGAGGGAATAAAAAATGGAAATTACGGAACTTTAATAGCTAAAATATAATGTTAAAAAAAAAGAATTAAATGAGATATGGCTGAAAAGCTAGTCTCCCATATCTAAATTTTCGACAATTGACTCTTGAAGAGCAATAAACTCTTCAGATTCTCTTTTTCTTGGTCTATCAATATTTACATCCACGATATTTGCAATCTTTCCAGGATTTTTATCCATGATGACAATTTTATCAGCAAGATACACTGCCTCATCAACATCGTGAGTTACAAAAACAATTGTATTTTCAAATCTTTTCCAAACCCCAATCAGTTGCTCTTGAAGCTTATGCCTATTTTGCATATCCAATGCAGAAAATGGCTCATCCATTAACAATATTGGTGAATGGTTAAGCAAAGATCTAATTATTGCAACCCTTTGCTTCATACCACCTGAAAGTTCATGAGGATAGCTATCTTTAAAGTCAATTAAACCAACACTTGTCAAGTATCTTTCAGCAGCAGCAATATTTTCTTCTTTGCTTCCCTGTTTTGTCATTTCCAAACCAAAAGTTACATTTTGAAGAACAGTTAACCAAGGAAATAGTGAATATTGCTGAAAAATTACAGCCCTGTCACCGGATGGTTTTTTAACAACTTCACCATTGGCAACAATTTCTCCAGAAGTAGGTTGATCCAATCCTGCAATCAATCGTAAAAGAGTAGTTTTACCACAACCTGATGGTCCTAAAAGGCAAACTAACTCCCCATCATCAATAGTTAAATTAATATCCTCCAAAACAGATAATTTATCTGATTTTTTACCTTCAAAGGATTTATTAATATTTTTTATCTCAATTGACATTCATAACACCTACCAGAATATCCTGTTTTGAACTCTTGTAAATACAAAGTCAAATATAAGTCCAATTAAACCAATTACAAGCATACCTACAACAGTAGTACCAGTATCAAACAGGTTTGTTGCAGTTAAAATCATATAACCTAAACCACTACTTGAACCAATCATTTCAGCTGAAATAGTACACATCAATGCAATACCGATACCTACCTTTAAACCGGATACGACATAAGGGACCGCAGAAGGCATAACAATACGCCTTAAAACATTCCAGTCGTTTGCTCCTAATGTTTGTGCAGATTCAACCAACACTTTATCAGTTCTTTTAACTCCGTCAGTAGTATATATCAAAATAGGGAATACACATCCCATAAATATAATGAATATTGCAGGAACAGTTCCTATTCCAAACCATAAAATTGAAAATGGAATCCATGCAACAGGAGGGATTGGTCTTAAAACACTTATTACAAAAGTGCATAAATCTTCCAAAGTTTTATACCAACCAAGTATAATTCCAAGAGGAATTGCAACTATAGATGCTAAAATTAAACCTGCAAATACTTTGAATAATGTATCCACTGTATTGGTGAGTAATTTTCCATTTTGAATAACTACCCATGCAGAATTGATTACATCAATAGGACCCGGCAAGATATATGAAGAAAATAATCCCAGCCCATTAGTAATTAAATACCAAAAAAATATCAATATAATCGGTAAAATTACTGGAACGAATTTATTTTTATAATTATCAAACATTTCATCACTTAAATAAATTTTTATACAGTTATAATTATAAGCATTATAATATAAAAACTTTTTAAAAAAAATTAACACAAATAACTCTAAAAAATACAAATTTTAAGGGATTAATGATAAATTCAACAATTCCAACTTAATCCTTAAAGACATTGAAAGAAAATTGCTTGAAAAAATAGATAAAATTATATAATATTAATTTAATAAGATTTTACCAAAACTATCAAAAGGGTGTAATATTGAATGCAGATAAAAAATTTTTCTCAAAAATTGGTCTTAACTATTTAATATTAGGAATAACTGCTTTGATATTTCAGATAATACTCATAAATATCCTAGGAACATTTAACGCAAAGTTACTTAGTGATATTAATATACTAGCAATCCTATCATCAATTTGCAATTATTTACTGCCATTGCCTATTTTTATTTACCTAATGAGAAAAATTGAATCGAAAACACTGCAAAAAGAAGACATTACTCCAAAAAAATTCATAAAATACGTTGCAATTTCAATAACTCTAATGTGGATTGGGAATATGGTTGGCCTTCTGATTACTGCCTTACTGGGTGGAACCATCAATAAAGAAATAGCAAATCCCGTTTCAGAACTGATTGGTTCATCAAATATCCTGATAAACCTGCTACTGATTAGTTTTATCGGACCTGTCTTTGAAGAATTAATATTCAGGAAAGTATTGGTTGACAGAACAATAAAATACGGTGCAAAAGTATCCATAATACTCTCAGCATTGATATTTGCATTTGTCCATGGAAATCTGAATCAGTTTTTCTATGCTTTCCTGATTGGAGGATTCTTTGCATATGTCTACATAAAAACCGGAAAAATAATCTATTCAATATCAATGCATATAATCATCAATCTGATGGGATCAATTGTAAGCTTACTTGTCGGCAGAGCAGTCCAATCACTCATTCATAACTCATTCAATTTTGCTGATTTTAGTATTGTGTTGATATACATTTTAATAGTGATTTCATGCATCATAATTGGAATTCTTGGACTGGCAGGATATAAAAAAGCCAGATTTAATGGATCAAAAACAGAGATTTATTTAAAAAATCCATTAAAAACAGTATTTCTGAACTACGGGATGATTGCATTTATACTATTCTTCACGGGTGAAATTATCTACCAGATAATCTAAAAAAAATAAGGGGAAGATATTATTTTTCTGCAAGAGTCCAATAACATCTTTTTGGAGAAACAATTGTTTCATCCTTTTTTAATTCTTTCATGATTTTATCAACTTCTTTTTTCTCAACACCAGAAAGTTCACTTACCTTTTTAGCATTTAAAGGGTCATCAGAACTTCTGAATGCCTCAATTACTTTTTCTTTATCATCCATTTTCCACACACCCAAGAATCATTCCATGTTTTCCTCTTCTTCCATGGATGCAACAACACTATTTAAAATTTGAAGTGATTTGGAAAACGCAGGCATGCCTGAAGTCAATAAAACAACTCTCAAAACATCAACAATTTCTTCAGGAGTAATGCGCAATACTTCAATAGCACTTCTGATTTGTTTTTTGATAGCTCTAGGGTCAGCACGTGATGCAGTAATGCCTATAGCTATTAATTTTTGAGTTTTGTAATCTAATACTTTTCCATCCCAGACAACATTATTCATATCAGTTACAAGTTCATACAAATCAGGGTGTTCACCTTCCAACTCGCGTATACCTTTACCATAATAAACTTCTCCTTTCATATAATAACCTCAATTAATTTTAATTAATAGTATTTTACTTTTTTAAATTATATATAATTAATAGCTACTTTTTCTTTTCATGAATATTAATTCAAAATAGTTGTATAAAGTTGATTGAAAAATATGCATAAGTGGTAGAACTTTTCGTGAGTTTCAATGAAACTATGTTTTCTAACCTCTTTTACAACATCACCATCTTTAACATCACCAATCAACAAAGGAGAATCAGGATTATGCAATTTTTGATTCCTTTTGACTAGCTTCATGTTGCTGTTGGCGTAACACACTTTAAATTATCTACTACTTTTTAGTGAATTTTGTTTCCACATTTAACAAACAAATATAACTTGTCAAATGCCTTACAAAAATTGGACATACAAACCATTAACCTATATAAAAATCTTAACTGTTATGAGATACTCATCAATTTTTCAATTATCCTAAGATTTTTTAATCTTATAATATAATAGATATAAAAAGTGTTTAAAAATAACTGATTTTGTAAAAACATTGTTTTGACAAGTTTCTACACATTTTGAGCAATGCCTGCACTTTTCAATATCCATCAGAATATAATCATCAAATGTTTGAATCAGATTAAAATCATATGCCTTTGCACATTCCCCACAACCAATACAATTTTTCCATACATTATACATACAAATCAAAATTATATTATGCTTAATATTATGTCGAATACCCCCATCATTTGAAGGCCAATATATGATATTACGATTACCTGCAGCGCTTTTAATTTTGTAGGATTGATTTTTTTAGATAGGTTAGCAGCATATCCGGATACAATAATGCTGGTTATTGTTAAAAATACGAATTGAAGCAAGTTGACATAACCTAATGAAAAATCCGGCAATCCTTGAACACCCCAACCTAAAACAATATAACAGATTACCCCTGCAAGTGTGGTTGCGATGCTTAATGCTGAAGTTGTTCCGATAGTATTTGTTATTGGATATCTCAAGTATGCCACGAAAATCGGTATGATAAATGCTCCTCCTGCGGGACCTATCAATCCGCTTGCAAGACCACATGCAAATGCAATAGAGTAAAATAATCCTGCATCAGTTTTAATATTATCTAAAGAGGTAGGAGATTTTATTAAAACTAAAAATACTGTTGATACTATACATATTACACCAAACAAAATCTTTAAAACCTCAACATCTATGTATTGAGATATGACTGCACCCAGAATGGCACCTACAAAACCAAAGACCATCATTGGTTTTAGGTGCTGTTTTACTATTAGATTGTTTTGTTTGTGCTTTCGTGTACTGTTTATCATCGTGACACAGATAACTGCAAGACCTGTTGCAAAGGTAACCGTTAGGGACGTTTTAGGATCACATCCAATTGAGGTTAAAAGATAATATTGGATTGGAGTGATTACAATTCCACCGCCAATCCCCAAAAGGCCTGCCATGAAACCTGCAAAGCAACCTCCAATCAACAGCAAAACAACATAAAAAAGCAAATCCATTATTGCACCATGCGCCCTATTGAAATTTAAATCTTAATCAAATCTTTAAATTTTTGCACAGATTTCCTTAATTTCACCTTCTACTTCCTCAAGGTTAATTTCTTTTTGGGAAAGGTTGCTTTGAGCTATGTGTGAATTATATTCAAGTTCCCCAACGACAGATATGTCATCATCCAATTGTTCCAATACCAAATCTTTAGTATTTTCATCAATTTTATTCAATATTACCATATATTCTTTGGATGCCTCTTTTGATAATGATCCTATTTTATTTGCCAACAATATTGCATCGCTTGACGGGTCAACTATTGAAATGAGTTTGTCTGCAGACTCAATTACTCCTCTTCCAATGTGTTCTATTCCCGCTGAGGTGTCGACCAATATTACTTCATTGTCTTGTAATTCAATGTGATTTAGGAAGTCTCTTGTAAGATTTCCCATCGGACAGGCACAGCCTTCATCAGGGTCGTTGATTTTTCCGGATTCAATGAATCCTATATTTCCGTTCCATGTCACATAATCGGAAGGTAAATCTGATAATTTCATATTATCCAAAATATCTATTGAATCTGAGGCGGCGTCATCTTTCAGGTTGATTTTTTCTAAAACCATACCTTTAATTCCTACTTTTAAAATTTCACCCATTATCTTATCTCTTCCACCATAATATTCCATTAATGAAGTGTCTGCAACATCAACATTAAGCATCTTGTTCAATCCGAGGTTTCCCTCATCCATATCAATTATTAATACTTTATTGTTTTTTGACAATTCCTTTGCAATTAATGATATGAATGTGCTCTTTCCACATCCTCCTCTTCCATTGATAAATATTTTTTCTTTCATTTAGTTCACTTTCCATAATTTGTGTTTTAAATTATAAATAAACTACAATTAAAAGGTTTTGTAACAAAAAGGTAACAAAAATAATAAGTAACAGTGTGATATCCTCTTTAAAGTAATACTTTTTAAAAATATTTAAAGGAAAAGGTTTAAATTTAACAATAGGTGCAAAATGACAATTAAAAGAAAATTTGATAAACTGCCCCCATACTGTCAATTTGAAAAAAATCTGAATCTTATTAAAAACAAATGGACAGTATACATTTTAAGGGACATGATTCTTGGAAAAAAATATTTCAGCGATTTCAAAGAGGACAAGCCTGAACTGTCCAATAGAATCCTAACACAAAGACTTAAGGAACTGGAAGAAAACAACATCATCGAAAAAAACATCAAAGATAATGAAACATCATATCACCTGACTGAAAAAGGCCACAGGCTTCAAAACATATTATACGAACTCGCCATTTTCAATCTTGAAGAGGAATATCATGGAGAGGAACTGGAAAAAATTAAAAAAGAATTTGAACAGTTAAAATATGGGGGAAACCAAAAATGAATAATATTGCTTATCTTTTACTTGCAATTCTATTGAAACCAGTGCCACATCACTGTTAAAAGTTGCTGAAGGTTTCACTAAACCATTGCCAACAATAGCATCAATCATATTATACATATTATCATTTTACAGTCTCAGCAACTGCCTAAAAACAGCACCAATAGGAGTTGCATATGCCATTGGTCAGCATTGGGAATCGTGCTTGTGACAATTGTAGGGATTATCGCTTTCAAACAGACCCCTGATTGGGCTGCTATCCTTGGACTTTTACTTATCATTATAGGTGTAGGGGTGCTAAATCTATTCTCAAAAATGAGCTTACATTAATTATGAATTATTTTTTAAAAAAAAAACTAAAAGTCAAAACAACTTAGTTTGTAAATCAATATAGCTAGGTTCATTAACTTCATTTACAACATCCCCATCTTTAACATCCCCAATCAGCAACGGTGAATCTGGATCATGCAACTTCTGGTTCCTTTTGACCAACTTCATGTTGCTGTTGGCATAACAATAATTGCTTGTCATCAATTGTTTATAATAATTTCAGCATCTTACCCTGCAACTTTTCCAATAATACTCAAGTAGTTACCTTTGTATCATTAATTGGTTCAGGTTGTGTCAGTGATTATAGTACATGTTCAGGATTTGTATTTCCACCATCCCAGTTTCACCCAGTATAGATGAAAATATTTAATTATCATGATTTCTAAAAAAAGTAGTGTAGAGAGAACATAAGTATGACAACTTTCGCATGCCCTTTCATATAACTCTCTCCATAAATTTAATTAATTAATGATTTAATTTTTAAGTTATATATAATTAATAGCTACTTTTTCTTTTCATGAATATTAATTCAAAATATTTGTATAAAGTTGATTGAAAAATATGCATAAGTGGTAGAACTTTTT
>NZ_CADCJB010000041.1 GCF_902801725.1 uncultured Methanobrevibacter sp.
ATGCTTAGTAGATTTCATGCCTAATAGTCAAGGAAAATCCACATATTATTATGAATGGAAATGCTTTGACGAAAAAATAGGCATGGCCTAAGAATCTCCAGCTTCTACAAGCCGGAGAGGTTCAAACTGGAAGTAATGAATAACATTCAAAAAAAAAGAATAAATGACAATAACAGTCAACTCAAAATAAGAACTTTATAAAAAATTAAAAAAAAATTAAACAAAGATAATTCATAGAATTATCCTGTTTTAATAGATTATTCGTATTTTTCAATTAATGACTCACTAGAACCTACAACCAATAAACATACACCGTCTATAATTAAAAATGCTCCTATAATCACAGCAATTATAATCGGTTGTGATGCTAAAAATAGTGTAAGTGCAACGATTACAATACCTACAATTAAACCTGTTACTGAAAGAAGTTTATATGCAGCACCAGCAAGGTATGCTATTCCCAGTATTCCATAGAACATCATTAAGAATCCAATAATAAAGAATTGTAATGAGAAAAGGAACGGTAAAGCATTCAAGAAGAACATGAATATTATTCCGAATATTAATGAAATGATTCCAATCATTATGGATGAATACCTAAACATAGGACTTTCTGAAAAGACAATACCCATACCCAATGCGGACATACCGAAACATACCAAGGAAAAACCAATCAAAATAGAAAGGAATGCGGATGAAACTATTGGATAAAATACCAATAATAAACCTAAAATTATAAACAACACTCCCATAATTTTTTCCGTATTCATATTTTCACCTCCCAAAACTATAATTATTTATTAATTATATCGAATATGTTATTTATAATGTATATATATTTTAACATTTAATCCACCCAGTACAGAAAAAACTATTTTGTGAATATAGAGATAGGAAAAATCAGCAATCAAAAGCGATTTCAAATATTCCTATATAGTAACTGGTAAAAACAATCTTGCTGCTATAAGATTGTACGAAAAGTTAAATTATGAACTGATCGATAATTTTGGTCAGTTCAGAAATGATGATGCTGTCATCTGTATGAAAAAAGAATTCCAACAAGATTTTAAATAATTAAAAACCCTCTAAATTAACTTGGTTTGAACAGAATTGGAGGGAAATTCATGTATATACTCAAAAATATCCTCCTGTTTATAAAGCATTTGATGCTTTTGACATCTCTTTTTAATAATGCCTTTCAATTTTTTATAATTCCTACCGTAGATAAATTCACGGTCCTGAAACTCTTCAATGTATTTGTCCTTTAATCCCGGAAAATTTTCATCCAATTTCCTGTAAAAATATTCCCTATTGCCTTTTCTTAAGGACAATCCCATATCCAAATTCAATACTCCTTTAACGTTTTCATTAATGCAGCAGTCCAAAATGGAATTGATATTCTCCTCAGTATCATTGATATATGGCAATATGGGAGACAGCCAAACTACTGCAGGAATATTATTTTCATTTAATTTTTTAAGCACTTCCACCCTTCTTGACGTTGGACAGACATTCGGCTCAATTATTTTGCACAAGTTATCATCGGTCGTGGTTAATGTAATCTGAACAACAGCTTTTGTCTTTTCGTTGATTTTTTTAAGCAGGTCCAAATCGCGCAGAATCAAATCGGATTTTGTCAGACAGGAAAATCCATATCCATATCTGTAAATTAATTCCAGACACTTGCGAACGTGTTGTACTCTTTTTTCGATTGGAACATATGGGTCGGTCATTGCACCGGTTACCACCATAAATGGATTGCGTCTGATCAGTTCCTTTTTAAGCAGTTCAACTGCATTCTCTTTTACTTCAATATCTTCAAATTTATGGTCAAACTTATAGATTTCACTTCTGGAATCACAATAGATGCATCCATGGGTACAACCTCTGTAAAGGTTTATGCCGTAATCTGACGTGAAGATGCCCTTAGCTTTTACATAATGCATGATTTTAGTTTAGAGTTACTGTTATATAATATTCACTTAAAGAAGGTTTTTGAAGCTACAACTTCCACATGTTCATTTTATTCCTTTTGTCCTGATATCTGTTTGGATCCTGCACGCTGTCGACATCCTATTGGGAGAAAACAGACTGCATGAATCATTGGGATCTGTTTGGCCCTGTCCTTTAGTACATACTACTCCATTTGCAGCTCCCCTTATTTGAACATTAACCTGCCAGTATCTGCAGTTGAGGCAAACCCTGTCATAATCAATATCGCCAATTCTGATTCCATCTATTTCATACATTCAAATCACATCAGATAATAATTAACATTTAACCTACTTCAATTTCCAATCATTCAGGCCATCACAAGCCATGTTGACCTTAAGGGGAGTCAGGCTAGGACATTTTTCCACCAGCAATGCATATCCATCGCTTCCCTCTTCATATTCCCTGACAAGATCCGATGTAATCATTAGCAAATCATCACCTTCCTGATTTTCCTCCAGCGGATAGTTGAATAAATCCTCATTTTCCTTATTTGTATTGTCAATGACTTGTTTATCAAGCATCTTATGTGACAAATGGGTCATCATAACGTCTGGCGAATCATAATCTGAAGGCACATTCAAGTTAAACAAATCAACACCCTCTGGAAATCCGTCATTGATGATTTTTAAAACAAGGTCATGCAAAACCTTCTTTGCCAGGCTAAAGTCATAATCCATGTACCATTCACCATTTTCATCCTGTTTATATGCAGTTTTAGGATTAATGAACAGTGACGCTGCAATTGCAGGAATGCCTAAACTGACCGCTTCAAAAGCAGCGCAAACAGTACCTGAAGAGGTAACGTCACAGCTTATATTAACGCCCGAATTGATTCCTGCAATAACCAAATCCGGCTTTTCATCCATCACATACTTTGAGCCGACAATAACGCTGTCTGCGGGACTGCCTGAAACGGAATATGCCCGGCTTCCATCTTCAAGTTCACAGGATTTAAATTCCAAATGTTTGAATAAGGATATGCTCCGACCAACACCACTGTTATTCTTATCGGGAGCCACCACACAAACGTTTGCCAAATCCTCAACGGCCTGCTTTGCTGCCAGTATTCCTGGTGCGAAAACTCCATCATCATTAGATATTAAAATATTCATAATCGTCAAAACCTAACTGCTGTATGATTAATAATCTTGAACTTTTAGTTAAAAAATATTACTTATATCTAAAAAAATGAAATGAAATTTACCTCCCCGTCAATAGAAAAAAATACAGCAAATAGAACATTTGTTCAAAATATAAAAAATAAGTTATATTTCCCCTAAAATAATCTAAATTGAATATAATTTATCTGAAATCATGATTCTCTTTAAAATTCATATATAATGACGATTATTCAATATTTTCAGAACTATTTGGGAATTCTTACTGGAATTTAAAAAATAAGAAAAAAATAATTAGAAGAATATTCCAACTATTTTTTTAATGTGCTCCATTTACATTTCTCAAACCAGGTATCTTGTCGAAAATCCATAAGATCAATAGAGTAATTCCTAATATGACTATCAGCATTATAGGGAACCATGCTATTGGATTTCGAGAAAATATTGGAATATAATGTTTGCTGAACCATTTGAAGAAGAACAGCGGAGTATAATGAGCTAAATAAATACCATAGCTGAATGTACTTATGAAAAATATTATCTTGAACATGAACGTATCCTTGAAAAAGGAATAAACCTTATTTTTGATGGATCCCGGACTTTCAGCGCTGACCACTGCAAAATACCTTAAAAACATATATAATCCTGCAGACTGAAGCGCAATTATAATTGTTTCATATTGATAATAAACTAATTTATGTTTTAGATAACTCATTGAAACTGTATAATCTATCGAAATTAACGTAAATATCAGGAATACCGTTAAAGACAATGCAATCAGACTGCCATTCGATAACTTAAATTCCTTATTGGATATATAGTATCCCAAAACGAGATAACCCAGATATCCTGCAAAATTGGTAAGCTCCAAACTGTAGAACGGATACTGTCCTATCGTATTCAAGAACATTACAAATGCCCAAACCACTAAGAAATATTCGATACCTTTCATTCCATATTCCCTAATAAATGAATTTATAATTGGAATGAATAGATAAACTCCCAAAATCATCCAAACATACCAGTAGTCCTTAACAAACATGAGATATATGTTAGGCAGGGTTGCGGTTTGATTATCGAATAAAATCCTAATTCCTATTGTTACTACACTCTAAAATAAAAAAGGAATTAAAACTCTTGTGTATCTTCGTTTCAAAAAGTCTCCTAAGTCGTACTTTCTATTCAGTAGCAAAGCACCACTAATCATTAAAAATAATGGCACCCCCATATTACCAAAATCAGCTAAAGGAGCAACAGCGTGCATATAATATGTTCCGTGTGGTGCACTTTTAAAAAATGGCTTTGTTATATGTACTACAAGTACTAAAACGATTGCTAATGCTCTAATAAAATCTAAATAAAAAACTCTCTTTCTACCATTTACCATTTTATACATAGTATCACATTGAATTAAACATAACATATCTTCAATCAGAAAAAAGCTTATTTGAATCATGTTAAGTTAACTTAATTATAATTAAATCTATATTTCTTATCAAATTTAAACATTTAGATATCAATCAGTAAAATCCCATCAATAGCATTCTGAAAGTCTAAAAAAATGTTAATCTAGATTGATGAGAAGGTCTGAATATAATTTTAAAAAAAATAAAATTAAGAAGAATGCCTCCAAGTATTTTTTTAACTAAAATATTAAACATATTTTTTAAATTTAATTTTAAAATGATTTTTTTCAATAATTATATAATCAGCAAAATCAGATAAAAAAGTATTTTTTAACTAAAATACATAATATAAAATATATTATTAAATCGGATTGAATGTTATGAATATTGGGAGATTGATTGGCAATACGCCAATGATAAAGATTAACTATGAATATGAAGGAAAGCAAAGCAGCATTTACACCAAACTGGAATATTACAATTATTCAGGAAGCATAAAGGACAGAATTGCATTATATATTATCGAAACAGAAAGAAAAAATGGAAACTTAAAAAAAGACCAGGCCATCGTAGAGGTTACAAGCGGAAACACAGGCATATCATTCAGCGCCATCGGTGCACTTCTAGGCCATGATGTCCATATTTTCATGCCGGATTGGGTATCCTTGGAGAGAAGAAAACTGATTGAAATGTATGGCGCTCATGTTCACCTTATCTCCAAAGAAGAGGGCGGATTTAAAAAAGCCCTTGAACTTGCAGAAGATTTTGCAAAAGAGCACGATGCATACAGACCACTCCAATTTGATAATGAATTAAATGTAGAAGCGCAATACAAAACAACAGGTCAGGAAATCATTGATGCCGTTTCAAACATAAATGCCTTCGTCTCAGGTATAGGGACCGGAGGAACCCTAATGGGAATCGGAAAAAGACTAAAAGACAATGACCCGAACTCCAAAGTATTCGCCCTTGAACCGTCCACATTATCAATCCTTAAAATGGGCATGGAAGAGGGAAGCCATATGATTGAAGGTATCGGCGATGATTTTATTCCAGGAATTGTCAACGAAGATTTAATAGATGATATTGTACTGATTGATGATTTGGATGCCATCAACATGGCAAAAAAAATAGCCAAAGAGTTTGGTTTAGGCATAGGAATTTCCAGCGGAGCAAACTTCCTTGCAAGTGTTATAATGGATAATGATGATTACAAAATGGCTACTGTCTTTCCTGACGATAATAAAAAGTACATAACAACAAAATTGTCCGAAAAGATTGACAACAATCCTGAATTGCTTTCCAATAAAGTAAAGCTTATAGATTTTGAGGTAATCTAATTCCATTATGTAAATATCTTTAATATCAACCTATTAAATCTTGTTTAAGATAACATGCATATCAGAAAAGCAAAAATGGAAGACCTGAATACAATCATGGTCATTTACAAACAGGCACAGGATTTTATGATAGAATCAGGGAATCCGAATCAGTGGGGGCATTCCTATCCTAAAAAAGATTTGATTGAAGAGGACATTGAAAATGAAAGATGTCTTTTGGTCTGTAACGACAGTGGCCCGCATGGAGTTTTTGCATTTTTTAGGGGAATTGAACCGACTTACCAATATATCGAAGACGGCGAATGGCTGAATGATGATGAATATGTAACCATCCACAGGATTGCAGGTGACGGAAAAGCCAAAGGAATTTTCAAATCCGCTGTCGATTATTGCAAGGGCATTTCAAAAAACATCAGAATCGATACCCATGAAGACAACAAAATCATGCTGAATCTTATTGAAAAAAACGGATTTGAAAAATGTGGAAGGATTTATGTTGCTGACGGATCACCCAGAATCGCCTATCAATGGTTTGAAAAGTAATTATTAAAAGAATACTACAATCACATATAATTTGTTTTTTCTCTACAGTTGGGCCATAACCATAATCACCGCCATCTATGTTGATAACATGATAGTCAGTTCATTATAATGCTCACTTCCATCATAATTTCCAATTGAATCTGACCATTCGACAGGACATGAAATCTTATCATGACAAATATATTTAAATAAAATTGTAATGAAATATGTTATTAATTAAAATTGAAACCGTTACTTCAGGTTTTAAAGGGGAGAATATGAACAGAAAGTTTATTGCATTATTAATCCTACTATCTTTATTTTGCCTAACTTGTGTTAGCGCCCAGGACTTTGATAATAGCACTGTTGATTCAAGTTCAATCCCTGAAGATAATAATAAGTTGAAGGCATCCGTTGAACCTGAAGACAATATCGCATCACCCGAATCTGAAAACATTCTTGCAAATTCTAAAGTTTCAAGTGATAGCTCATCAGCTTTTTTAGTTTTAGATAATGATGCTGATAAAGAAAATATTCATGTTGGGGATTATGTCACATGGATTCTCAGTGTTGACAATTACGGGCCAGATAATGCAAAAAATGTAAAAGTACATAATCAGTTGCCCGAAGGAATGAAATATATCAAGCACAACACCACAAAAGGAACTTTCAATCCGAAAACAGGCATATGGAAAATCGGCACTGTTTTAAAAGATACACAAGAGTATTTGTTCATAACTGCATTGGCCATAACCACCGGTGAAAAAATCAACAAAGCAAATTTAACAACCGATTCCATAAATTTGAATAATAAAACTTTCGAAGAAGAAGAAATAGATGTTTTGGAAAATGAGGAGAACTCCGAAAAACATATTGTTGCTTCAAATACCTTAAAATCAACAGGAAATCCAATTTATCTAGTTTTGCTTTCCTTGTTTGGATGTTTAATGGCTTATGTGAAAAGACATTAAAAATGTATATTTTCTTATTTTTATTTGCGATTGCTGTTTTAAAATAATGTAATACACTATTTAATATTTATATCATTTTATCTTATATACTATCATGAAAGACTTATTTGATTATTGTGAATTTGGAGATTTGAAACTCAACAGCAGAATTGTGAGAACCGGTCTTTGGGAATCTGAAAGGGAAAAATCAGGAAACATGACACCTGAAATATACAACAGATATGAAAACATAGCTGCAAGCGGTGTCGGATTGATAATAACTGAACTGTATTCACTCTATCCCCGGGATGTCTTTTCCAAATATTCTAGCACAACCAATTACAGGCAGTTCGTTCGAGAAGCAAAAGACCTGACTGATCTTGTTCATGTATATGACGTTCCGATATTTGCCCAGTTAGGCCTTGTCCAGTACAATAAAAAGACAGAACAGAACATACCTGTTGATGATGTGTCTATCGAGGACATCAGAAAAATTCAAACCGATATGATAATGGCGGCTCAGAAATTCGACTATGCTGGATTTGACGGTATTCAATTAGGTCTTGGGAATTACTATTTCCTTTCAAGATTCATTAATCCTAATTTCAATTCACGTGAGGACAGATATGGGGGAAGCACATTAAATCGTTTGAAATTTGTTCTGGAGATAATTAAAGTCATAAAGGAAACTACCAAACTCCATGTTAATTGTCGGCTGAATGCCTTTGACGGAACAACCAACGGAATGACTCTTGATGAGACAATTGAAGTTGCAAAGATTCTGGAAAAATATGGTGCCGATTCACTTCAGATTACCCGTCCACGTTCACCTCAGTTTTTCACACGTGAAAATAAGGATAAAAATCCACTGATTGAAGCAACAGAAAAGATAATCAGAAATGTTGAAATTCCAGTGATTTTAGGTGGAGGGGCAGCAACACAAAATCAAATCAACAACATATTGAATGAAACAGATATTGAATTCATTTCCATGCAAAGGCCTTTTGTAGCAGATCCTAGTTTTTTAGTCGAATGGCAAATTGAAGGAAACGGCGAAACAAAATGTAAAACATGCAACAATTGCTATTGGAAAAAAACATCCACCTGCTTTATCAACAGGGCACCAAAATGGGACGTTGAATCAACAATTTCAAAGGAAAAATAAAAAAAAGTTATAGGAAAACCCTATATTACAAATCATAATGTATGTTATGAAGCTTGTAAAGACATACTGAACTGCTTGAAGGGAATGCATAAATCATATAGTCAAGCTCTTCAAGAGTTATTTTCTTGTTTATGATAAATGCAAACATGTTTGCAACATTTTCTGCATCGGCAGCATAAATTTCAGCACCTACAATGTTCAAGTCTCTGTCTACAATAACCTTTGCCTCGGCAGTCGTATCGTTTTTTAGTTCAAGGGAATATGAATTTCCATATCTGATTGTATGAACTTCATATTCATCACTTTTTTCTGCCACATATGCCGGAACACCGACAGTTGCTATTCTAGGGATTGTGTATGCGACAGCGGGAACAACAGGATATGTTATCTCTTCAGCTTCACCTAGCAATTCCTTTGCAAGATATTTTGAGTGATGTATTGCAACGGTCACCAGTTTCGCAACTCCTGTATCTGCAACATCCCCTGAAGCGTAGATGTTTGCAACATCTGTCTGCAGATGTCCGTTCACCTTAATACCCTGTTTAGTGTATGTCAAACCGACATTTTCAAGGCCTATGTCTTCAACGTTTGCTTCTCTTCCTATAGCTGCTACGACATAATCTCCAGTCAGGGTAAGTCCACTTTCACACTTTACTGTAAAGGCATTTTCATATGCTCTATTGTCTATTTTTGCTTCAGGATCCCTTAATTCAGCATCTGAATTCAATGCTTTATCCACATTCAATACTTTTGCTTGTGGATTGTCGATGACTACATTTTCATCCTTAATGACTTCACTTACCTGTTCATTGAAATGGAATCGGATGTTTTTCTCCTTTAAAATTTCAATTACCCTTTGAACATAAGGCTGGTGGAAGTATTTCAATGCCATATTACCCCTAATAATTACGTCAGCTTCAAGGCCAGCTTCAGCAAGAATTGATGCGAATTCCATTCCGACAAATCCTGCACCTATGATAATTGCATGTTTTGGAAGCTCGTCCATATCCAGATAATCAGTACTGTCATGCAGATATTCCTTTCCCTTAATGTCCGGAATTACCGGTTTCAGACCTGTGGCAATTACGATTTTTTCTGTTGTGAATGTCTCATCGCCAACCTTTACAGTATGCTCATCCATGATTACTCCTTTTCCATGGGCAACATCCAAATCATATTCATCAAATTTACCGTCCAGAAATGGAGCCATATTTGCGATACGTTTTCTTTTGAATTTCATTAAGGCCGGCCAGTCGACTTCGAAATTGCCTGCCTTTCCAACACCTTCGAAATTGTCCGCCAGAGCCTTGATTTCATATGGAGCATCAAGAAGAGCTTTTGAATTGCACCCTCTGTTTGCACATGTCCCACCATACAGGCTTTCTTCAACAATCAGTATTTTAAGTCCGGCTTTTCTTAGGAATCGGCCACCTTGCCAGGCTGCATTTCCACTTCCGATATAAATAACATCATAATCCATTTTTATTAACCTCTTATCTTAAAAATTTGTTTAAAATCATATAAATTATTATTCTATTCTTTAAAGATTGAATAAAATTAATTAAATGATGTAGATTAAGCTGAAAAATAATCTTTAATTTACATTAATCCACCATAATATTGATGATAGACTTCACCATTTTGATGATTGGACATCTGAAATTCATCTGATGATATGAAAATCTAAAATTATTAATCGAAAATATCAGACCAGAAAGTGTATTTTTGATTTGTCCAAATCTTCAAACCCATGAGGTTTAGGGATATCGTCACTATGACCCAATGCCATTATGCCAACAATCCTGTAATGTGAATCAATTTTCAGTATGTCCCTAACAATTTCTTCGGAATCCTTACCGTTTTTGCTTCTCAAGTGAATCTGAACCCAACAGCTTCCGATATCCAGTTCAGTTGCCATCAGATGCATATAAGTTAACGCAATTGATGAATCTTCAATCCATGTATCGGCAATTATGGGATCTCCAACAACGACAATTGCCTTATTGGCACCAGCTATCAGCTCAGCCCCATGGTCCTTTGATTGTGATAATTCCTTCAATGTTTCAGGTCTTTCAACAACCATGAAACTGCAGGGTTTCCTGTTCATGGAGCTGGGAGCTGAAAGTGCTGATTGAAGAATCAAATCAAGATCTTTTTTGGATATTTCCTTATCATTAAACTTGCGGGTGCTTCTCCTCTTTAACATCAATTCAAAAAGTGTCATGATTAAGAATATGATTTAATATGCTAAAAATATATCTATCTGTTTTCACAAATTCTTAGATAACTGTCATTAACGTTAAAATTGATTAAAATGAAAAATGATAAAGATTATCTCAATATTGATTTTAAAGAGAAAAATTCAAGTGACAATACCTACCAGACAACATTCAATATTCCAAAAACATCAAAAATAGAGCGTTTGATTGAGGATGAAAAGCTGGATGATGCATTATCTGAGATTAACAGAATTCTTGTAAACGACAAGGACTGCACAAATTGGAGTCTGAAAGGTATCATTTTAGATAAATCCGGAGAATATGAAAAAGCTGTTGAGTGCTTTGATAATGCATTAGAGCTTAATGATTCTGATGAAATAAAATCAAACAAGGCAAATTCATTATATAACTGGGCAAAAATAACATTTTTTCCTGAAGGCAACTACGATAAGGCATTGAACTTGATTGATGATGCTTTAAATACACTTCCCAACAGTGAAGATTCATCGGAATTTCATTTTTTAAAGGCTGAAATTCTAGAAGCCCTGAACGAGCTTGTCGAATCCTACAAATCATACCTTATTGCTCACGGACAATTCGATAGACTAAATGAATTTGAAAGCCAGTGCGAATATCTCAACAATGCAGAAGATATTATCATATCAATTGTAGGATGCAGTTTTTATAATTTCACACCTGAAAGAGGCATCATTATAGATTTGGTTAAGGATTTGGAAAATGAACATGACCCTGATGCAATAGCTGCAGTCAAGGACAACGAAATTGTAGGTTACGTTGCAAATAGCCCCCACACACTGATTGACGAGGTCAAAAGCGCAAGCGACATCAAAAATTCAATTAAAGATAATCAGAAAGCAGAAATTTTATTTGATTTTTTAGGAGAATATACTATTGCAAAACTAATCTGACTTTTCTTTTTTCAATTCTTCCACTTCACTTTCCAGCTCGTCCACCCTGTCGATGAATCCGTCGAGAGTATTTTCCATTTCATTGATTCTAAACTCTTCATAGGTGATTGTGTTGCCTTTTTCTTCTCGAATAATCATGATAAATAGTGCCATACCTAAAACTGATGCAAACAGCATTAAAGGATATATGTCTTGAGCAAACGGAAAAGAAATTGCTTTTGGAGTCAGCACCACAATCATCAGCATTTCAAAGCCTGTGAATAAAAACACCAGCAAAATAGAATGCAAACCCCTTAAGAATTTTTTGTCGTTCCAAACATATATCAAGCTACCGACAATTCCCGAAATAATTGTTGAAATAGCACATGGAAATGCTGTTACTCCTCCATGCATGAATCTGAATCCTCCAGCAATTATAGCGGAAGGAATTCCAACAAAAGGTCCTCCAATAAGACCTCCTATCATAATAATCAGACATCTTACATTGGCAGGAGCGCCATTGACATATACATGATATTTTGAAGCAATACATCCCAATATTGAAAATACAATCATGCAGAAGATTAGGTCTTTTTTTCGGGTATGCCCCTTCAGAACATTTTTAAATGGCTTTAATTTGGTTACGATAATCATAAATATGAGCATTACTGACAAAACCTTAAACATTTCCAAAAAAGGATTTATAATCGCTTCGGTATTTGCGGACCTGTTGAAATATGAAACAACCATACTCAATATTCCTATGATAATCAGATATCCTATCTCATAGATGGAACTGTCACCCAATTTTCTGAATAGGGGAAGCCTTGTGGAGATGAATCCCAAAATTATGATTGCAGAAATCATGGAAAGAATATTATTTATTGATGTAACGGAAATGAGAATATCACTATCATAGAGATAGTGTTTGATGAATGCGACATATAGAATGATATTGGAAATAAGCAACAATGAAAAAATGCCAATTATCTTCAAATGATTAATGGGAATCTTTTTTCGCCTATGTCTTCTCATTTAAAACACATCACATTCAACTAGTTTATTTTTTACAGATTGAATAATGCTATTTAATAATTTCAGTTACATTAACGGGTGTAACATTATTCAATTTATTGAATTCCATCAAATTGTTAAAAGTTTCACTGAAAGCGTTCTTGCTGTCCATAGGTTCCCAAGATTCAACAATGAAAGCATTACCGCTAACGTTGATTATTTCACATGAGCCTTGTTCTTTTAATGCAGTATCAACAAAAGTAAATGTGCTGTTTTTTGATTCATTTGCAGAATATCCGTATCCGGTATCATTTTTAAAATAATCTTTTCCGCTGTGGTTGGAATATGAAATTATAGCTAATGTTTGTTCAACATTGCCTTTGGAATCATACTTTATATACACTCCATCTCCAACATCCTTAAAGTCACCTGAAAACTTGAAGTCAGACACACCTTGGGCTGATACGAAACCCATTAAAAGGATAGTCAAAATTGAAAATATAATAATTTTTTTATACATTTAATAACACCTTATTACTATTTATCTTGATGGTGCAAGAATACCTCAACTTCTTTAAGTTAAGGAAGAAATTGCACAAAAGATTGCAATCTGAATATTGTTACCTTTCAGACGCTTCTTCTCTTTTTTTATATATTGTGTTTGATAATAATAATATTTTTTGTTCAATGAAAAAATTAAATAAATAGTTGTTCTTTCTATGACTTCAAAAGTTAATCTTACTTAACACATTAAAAACAATGAAAAATAATACCTAAAAATATGAATTTCCAATAATTCATGTATTTTGAGGATGTGACACGAAGTCAGTATTTTTTTAATTTTATTTTGTTTATTTTTTCTTTAATTTTATATACTATGAAGTACAATCTTTTATTATAGAGATTA
>NZ_CADCJB010000042.1:0-13533 GCF_902801725.1 uncultured Methanobrevibacter sp.
AAAAATACTTTTACCTACGACCATTTTTATTTTTTTCCTATATGGTCAATAATTTCATGAACAGATTTAATGTGTTTTTTTTCTAATTTGTTTATAATAAATAGTTTAGCCCATATGTATCCAATTAATGAACCTATGGCAGTTCCAAATATTATACCTGCATATATTCCATTTATACCCCATCTAAAAATAAAACAGAATAAATATGCAAATACTAACTGTAGCAGTAATGTCTACTGTTGATAGTGCAGCACCTTTCATTCCTAAATTTAAGGTATAAATAAATATAGGCTAATATTACATTTAAAAAGGCACTTAAAAATACTGCCCGTGTTGCTCTTTTTGCATTACCTTCGGCTCTAAAGAAAGATGATTCAATATTTGAGAATATAATGGCAAATAGGAATAAAAACATTATGTGACAATAATCCATTGCATAACTAAGAACATCTCCGGCTCCTACAAATATTAAAATAGGTTTCAAATAAAATAAGACTAAAATTGCAGGGATAATAGATAATATTCCTCCTAATAACATCGCATGAAGACAGATATTATTTGTGCGTTCATGGTCTTCAGCACCAATAATACTTATAGAAATTAAAGAGCTTGCACCTGCACCGATACCGCTTTCAATACTTATCAAAAGTGCATATAACTGCTTTTTCCTGATTTTTCGGTGTCTTGCGATGATATTTTTTTCTATTTGGAACTTGCGATTTTCAGCAGTGATTCCATTTGTCATGGAGGATATTTCAAAAATTTTATTAATGCTTACTTTAAAAGTCTTACCATGAAGAAATTTTTGATTGTTATGGCAATCTGTTTTGTTGCAATGACATCAGCCGTTTGTGCTCTTGATTATGATGATTCTAAAATTCAGGGCTTGAACATTACAACTGATGTTGATGGAGCATTGAAAGCGTCACAAAGTGAAAATAAAACAGTGGTCATGATTTTTGATCAGGACAGCTGCGCATACTGCGACATGCTGAAAAAGGATGTTTTAAGCAATGGGGATGTTCAAAAGGAACTGAATGGAAAGTACATTGTTCTTTTGGTGGATATCAACAAGAATCCTGACGTTGCCAAAAAGCATAATGTTTTCGGAACTCCGACTATGGTATTTTTAGACCCTTCCGGAAAGGAGATTCATAAAATTGAAGGCTATGTGAACAGCAACGATTTCCTTAAGGAATTGAAGGAGATTTAGAATGGAAATCCTCCCCTTTGTTTCTTTTTTTACTGGAGTAATTTCTATATTGTCTCCATGCATCCTTCCGATAATTCCGATATTTGTCGCATTTGGCCTGAAAAGCAAATCAAAAGGCGAAATATTCTCATTCATATTGGGATTCATAAGTGTTTTTGCGCTCATAATTGTATTGACCGGCTTTTTTACCTCTTTAATCTTTAGCTACATGTTTTACGTCAGGATACTGGCTGCGATTTTGCTTTTGGCTATAGGAATCCTGATGCTTACTGGCTATTCATTTAATTTTGCCGTGAAGTTGCCCAAAAGCAGCGACGGATTTGCAGGATCATTTGCATTGGGTCTTATAACATCAATTTCATGGGCTCCATGCTATGGGGCATATTTGATTTCTATTATAACTTTGCTTGTAAGCTCAAACAGCGCAATGTATGCTGTGCTGAATCTGATTTTGTATTGTGCCGGGTTTGGTCTGACCCTGTTTGTTCTGGGCTTTGCATTGTCTAGAATCAATATGGAAAGGATGCTTTCAAAGGCAGAATACTTTCCTAAAATATTTGCCGTCCTTATAATTGCCGGGGCGGTCTATCTCCTGTGGGAGTCATTCAAGGTACTTGTCTGATGCAGACTTGGGTGTTTTTATTTCAAGTGATATACATGGATAGCTGATTTGTGTTATATGTTGCATGCAAACCTTATATTCTTAATTGTTCGAGTAATAATTATTGTACTTTTCATGATGCATAGGTATTACTTTCATCGTAAAATCAAGCATTTTGATAGGGAAAATTATTAAGATATATCTATCATGAAAAACAGAATACTTAAACATGAAGACCAACAGGTTTGAAACATTTCTTGATGCAATTCTTGCAATCATCATTACAGTTCTCGTCCTGAAGCTGTCCCAGCCGGCAGATGCAACATGGGGTTCCGTTTTGATGCTGAACAGAAGTTATATGACATATGCCGTCTGCTTTCTGATTATATTCAATACATGGTATAATGACCATAATCTCTTTATGATGGTTGACGAGATAAACAATCGGGTTGTACTGGTTTACGGAGTTTTGATATTCATTATTTCTCTTGTTCCGTATTTTGCATCATGGGTATCCCTTTATCCCAATTCAATTCCTGCCCAGACAATGTTCGGGCTGCTGTTTTTGGCGACAAACATCTGCTACAACCTCTCGACCTACCTGATCATCCGTGCAAATCCATACAATGAAGAGCTCAAAAAGATTGACCTGACTGATTTCAAGCGTTACATTCCTATACTCTTCATTCTGACAGGTTATGTGATGACCTATACAGTATATACTCAGGGAGTATACATTTCATGTATTCTTGCAACGCTATACTGGTTTTTCATCGCATTATTTACAAAATCGGAAGTTGAAAACAGCGAGAGATTTGAGGCTCTCTTCGATGCCATTGTGGCAATAATTTTAACAGTCCTTGTGCTTGAGATAGGTATGGCTTTCAACGGGTCCTGGCAGGCTTTATTTGATTTGAAATTGGAGTTTTTTGCCTATGTGGTTAGCTTCATAGTTTGCTTTAACTATTGGAACTATAACAATAACCTGTTCGGCATAGTTAATAGGATAGATTATAAGGTTATTTGGTTGACAGCAGCATCAATGTTCGTTTTGTCATTGATTCCGTATCTGTCCTTCTTTGTTTCTCATAACTTTTATTCCTTTGTGGCACAGGCATGCTACGGTATTGACTTCATTGTTGTGGCACTGATATCCATCCTGACTGCCAACGCTCTGAAGAGAGTTGATCCGGCAAACATTGCTCTTGTGCTGGCATTGAACAACAATTTCCAGTTCATTTCCACATTGGTCATTGTAGGGGCTGGAATGGTTGTGGGGTATCTGTTCTATCCTCCAAGCGTTATCATATCCTGCCTCATATCCATTGTTGTAGTATGGCTTATTCCATATCTCTCCCGCCATTGAATATGTGTTCAAAAACTATAAGTATTTCATGAACTATATATGATACTTGGTGAAATAAATGGCTAATTTCGACAACATTGAAAGCGCAAGAGAATTTTTTTACAAGGATAAATTTGCAGTTGATACCGGAATCGTTTTGGATGAAATCTCAGAAACCGAGGCAATCTGCTCTTTGGAGGTAAACGACAATCACAAAAACGCTTACGAAAGTGTTATGGGTGGTGTAATATTCACGCTTGCCGATTTTGCTTTTGCAGTACTCTCAAATCAGATACATCAACCGACTGTTGCCCAACAGGTGGATATACATTATCTATCAGCTCCTAAAGGTGATAAGCTGATTGCACGTGCAACCTGCAGAAAAAGCGGAAGAACATCCTCAATAGTTAATGTGGATATTTCAGATAATACTGGCCGTGATGTTGCCCAGTATATCGGCACAGGCTTTAAATTATAATTGTTTTTTAAAAAAAAGAATTTAAAATAAAGTTTCAATGAACTTTATTTTTTTTTTAATTTGCTACGTTTCCGGTGAATTCACGACGTGTCCGTCTTCATCAATTACTTCCTCAACTTCATTACCGTTTTCATCAATCAAACCGCCGTCACCTTCATCACTGCTTGAACTGGTGTCATCGGATGACTGTGAATCTGAATTACTGTATGAATTTGAGTCTGAGTATGAATCTGATGAAGATACGTCTGATGATGCTGAATCTGATTCGGTTCTTTCGATTTCAGCCAGTTCAGCAGGTGTAAATAGAGTGCTGTTGTCTACATCTTCTTGAACGTAACCTGACTTGACTTTTAGCTTTTGTGAAACGCTTTTCGCAGTATTGTTTGCATCACCGTCAAAGGTTACTGTGATTTTGTAATCTCCAGAACTCATATTTTTCAGTTTGACGATTCCTACTCCAGTTGCATGAGTCTTTATTGAATTGTCATATACAACTTTGTCGTTTTTCCCGGTAATTTTAACATGGAGCGTTTTACCGCTTAAAGCTGCCTTTTCACCATTGGTCAATTTGATATAGACAGTACCATTATCACCAACAACGCCGTCTCCGAGAATGGAAATCTCGGTGTCTTTTGCATTGCCTGGAGCTGCAGTGAAAGCGGCTATTGCAGCAACAACGATAATTATCACTCCAATGAATATTAGTTCTTTTTTGTCTATTTTAATCATTAGTTGTATATTATCAATTTAATCTTATATAATGTTTTTCGGTTTTCCATTGATTTTTTACAATTTTTCGGTTTTTGTGCAACCACCTAATTTATATGTCATGAAATAGTTATATAATAATGACTGATTAACAAGTCGTGAAAAAACCTTGAAGTTCGAAGTTGCACTGCCGTAGCTTCGAATTTTTTTTTGAATTCTTTTGATTGTTGCAATTATCAACATTTTATAAAATATGGAAAAGTATCTTATCATGTAAATGAGGATCTTTTAAAAAAAGGGAGAAAAAATAAGGAATTTTTATTCCTTATGCGTTTAGTTCATTTGAACCCGTGTTTGCCCGTAATATCAATCATATTATCTTTGACAATTTAGTGAGATATCTTCGTGTTTCGGGTGGATAACGGATTAGAATTATTCATGTTGGGAGTTGAACAATGCTGTTGGGGGCAGCAAAGCTTATTTTTTTGATGATAATCCTAATCCCGTAGTTCATATTTTAAATTTATTTTTGGAGTCATCTAAAATTATTAATTTTAGACAATTATAGTATTGATTCATGAGTTATATAAAGCTTTTCGAGTGTAAGTGCTTACTTGCATCGTTTTAATGATTGTATGAACTTATTATTCATTAATTAGAGTAAAAATAAGTTTGTTTTAAAAAATAGTTTTAATAAGTTATTTATCTTAAAAAATAAGAAAAAATAGAGATTTTAAAAAATCCCTATCTTATGGTGATTGTACTTCTTGCTGAAACTATGTAGTTTGTGTTTGCTGATGTGATTGCAACGCTGTGTTTTCCATAGCCTACATTTTTGATGTTGAATTTAGCTATGCCTTTTGCGTTGGTTTTGATTTTGTATACTTTTTTGCCGATTTTAAGATTTAAAACTACATATTTGGCAGCTTTTTTGCTTGCCTTGTTTTTTACAGAAACCTTGAATAGCTTGGATTTCTTGTATTTTCCAACCACTTTCGGAGCTTTTGTTATGGTTTTGGCCTTTATAATCTTGGCTGTTGTGGTAGTTTTTGGAATGTTGCACACACCAAAATCAGATGTGATTTCAATTTTGTGGGTTCCTGCATTAAGGACAGATGCACTGAATGAAGCAATTCCATTCTTGTTTGTTCTAACCTCATAATATTTGTATTTTTTGCCGGTAAATGCCTTTATGGTTATTACAGAATATTTTATAGGTTGCTTTGTAAATGCATTAACTAATTTGATGTTGAGTTTGGCTCCGGAATAGTATGAAGTTGTTATCGGCTTTGTTGTAACCTTTGCAATTGTGATCGGTTTTAGCTCGTCATTTAGGTTGACGCTTCTGGTGTATGTCTTTGAATTGATTGTAATTTTTCCCATGACTTTGTAGTTTTCGTCTTCCATGGTGTATGCATTGACGCTTGTGGCTATGATGCTTGCGGGGGTGTTGTTTTCAAATGTTGTTGTGCTGATTTTAACGACGCTTCCTTCAGTCTTGATTGCACCTGCATAATCTGCATTGTTGTTTGTAAATGTTGAATCGGTAATTGTGATTGTATTTCCTCGGTCTTTGTTTCTGCTGAATATTGCACCGGCCATTGTGCCTTTGTTTGCGTCAAAAACGGTATTTTTGATTGTCATGGTGTTGTCGGTGACTATTGCTCCTCCAGTATTTGATTTGAACAGGCAATTTGTAAAGTTTGCCTTATTCGCAACAGGGATTTCATAGGGTTCCTCTGCAGAGGTGTATGATTTGAATGCATATCTGTTGGATGTGAAGTTTGTATTTGTAACTTCTGTGCTGCTGAGAGTATATACTGCGATGTTGCTGTTTTCGGCAAAGCTGCAGTTGTCAAGTTTCAATTCTGCATAAAATGTGTCTATATAAATTCCATATCTGTTTTTATTGAATCTGGAATTTCCGATATTGAAGTGACCAGTGTAAGAATATGTATTTATTCCTACTTTGTTTGATATGAATTCACAGTCTGAAATAAAAGCTGAGTCCATGTATATGGCGAATGCATTTGTGTTGTTGATGAATTTGCTGCTTATGAATTGACCGTGGTCAGCATCGACAATATATTCTGCATTGTTATTTTCGAATTTGCTGTTTTCCAGGATTATCCCGATGGTTGTGATTATTCTGTCTGCTTCATTGTTTTTGAATGTACAGTTTATAGCACTCATTTCGTCTGCATCTATATTGGAAGTTTTCATGCCGATTTTGTTGTTTATGAAAGTACAGTTGATGAATGTTAGGTTGTATGCCTGTATGGCATGTTTTTTGTTGCTGAACGCATTTTTGAAAGTTATATCCTTAAAGACAAGATTCTTTTGGCTTGATATTATTGATGATTTTTCATTCCCGTCAAGAACGGCATTGTTTTTACCTGTAAAGTTCAGATTCTTTGTAACTTCAATTTCACTGCCTTCGCTTACATATTCCCCGTCAAGGGTTATTTCACTATCTTCTTGGGCATTTTCAATTAATTTTGTTACGTTGTCGAATGTTTGATGGGGGGTAGCATTGTCATCTGCACTGACCGCTCCCATCGTAATTATCAGGATTAGAAAAACTAAAAGAAATGCAATATATTTTTTTCTAAACATAATTTGATATATGTTTCAAGGGTAATATAATGTTTGCTTTTTTGGGCAATAAAAAAGGAAAAGATAGGAATGAAACCCTATTTTCCAATTCTTACGGTCTTTTTGACGGTGTCTTTGGCGTATGTTGCTGTGTAGGTTATTTTATTTCCGACTCTAAGCTTTTTGAGGACATTTGATTTGAAGATGGCCTTTGCAATTCCGTATTTGTTGGTTTTTGCCTTTATTGTTTTTCCAGCAAACTTGAATGTGACAATTTTTGCATTCATTGCCTTTTTGTTTTTCATCTTTGCTGTAATCACAAGTTTTTTGGCGGACTTTTTAATCTTTACTGTGCTTAGGCTCAAAATTTGATTTACTTTGAGGGTTGTGGTTTTTGAGGCGCTTTTGTATTTTGCTGTAATCTTGTATGTATTCGGAACGATATTTGCTGGGATTTTGAATTTGACCGCACCGTTTTCATTGGTTTTGGCGTTGAATGTGAATCTTCCGATTGTGATTTTCACGACTTCATTCTTTCCAACCGGCCTGCCGTAGACGTCATATATCTTCAAGTTGATGTATTTCGCATTTCCGTAATGCATGTTGATGTTGTTTGGTCCCACAATCTTGTTTAGGAAGTTTACGGAGGTTTTGGCATAGTTTTTAAATTCAAGGTCTTTGGAATAGATGCTTGTTTGAATATAAACTGAGGATTCTCCTGTTGTTTTATAGTTGATTGTGTAGAATTCCTTGATTTTGTCGTTGAGATCACTTATTTTCACCACATTTGTCTCATTGAGTCTGACTTCTGCAATAGGTATTAGTGGTGAGGTGTCTCCTGAAATGTATATTATCATCTTGGTGTTGCTTGTGTTTTCAACATGGGCTCTGATTTCCCTGTCGTCTCCAAAATGCATTTTTTCAGGCATGACCATCTCGGGTTCTATTTTGATGTCATCCGAGTAGTCTTCAACAAGGTAGTTGCCCCGGTAGTATGATTTAAAATCATATTTTCCGATTTTATCTGAAGGAAGTCTTAGGATTGCTGTGCCGTTCTTTACAGCAACTGTCCTGAATAATTTGTATTCATCTTCGCCGGCATATCTGATTTCAGCGCTCAGATTGCCTGTGGCATCTTTTGGAAGCACCAGCTTGAGGTCGATTTTTGAGCCGAAGGAGTAAAAATAATTTGTCTGTTCAATGCTTGAAGTGACATTGAAGGTTCTGTTCACTGATTTTGAAGGGTATTTGCTGTCTCCTGGATATGTTACAACAGCAGTGTGCACCCCCGGTTTCAGCCCGTAAATAGTCACTGCATATCCCATGTAATTCGGAGGAACATAATTCCAGCCATACTGCGCTTCCACAAGGTAGTCTTCGATTTTGTCATATTTGTAGTTCTTACCGTCAATACTGACTGTTGCCTTTGATTTGATGTCTTTTGGCATGATGAACTCAATCACTTTTTCATTCAAATCAGTATATTCAAAATTATCGCGGGTATATATTTCAATAGGATATGTAAGGTTTATGTTTTCGCTTTTTGAGAATTTTATGTTTTTTGTATTGACAATCACTTCAACATTATATTTTTTATCGTATTGCATGTTGTTCAGGAGGAATTCATGTGTTATCCAGTTTTTGTCTGTTGATTTGATCTGTTTGGTTGCATATTTCTTTCCGTCCACATTGACGGTTATGCTTCCGGACTCGGTTCCCGGAATGCTTACCTTAACAATGCCTGCATCCTGAATTGTGCATAGATAGTCGGTCACCTCATATGTGACTGTTTTGTTGGCCGATTTTATGATTGAATCTCCTGAATAGATTACTGTTATTGTGTGGTTTCCTTTTTCATTGGTTTTTGGATATTCTGTAAGTATGGTTGAGCCGGAATATTCCTTTTTGACATTGTCGTGAATGACAGTGGTTGTTTTCGGAAGGTCATAGTTGGAGTCTACACTTATGATATAGTCGTCATGGTATAAGTCCCAGTAATCGGGATCATTTGACCATGGATACAGATGTTCGGGATAGTTGATGTCAATTTTAATGGCAGGTGTTTCGTTTAATACTTTAGGGGTAAATTTCCAGCTGTAGTTTTCATAGGATACTCTTAACTTGTACTTTCCAGGATTCATCTTTGGAATTGGAATGGCGGCGCTGCCGTTTGCAACATTGAATATGCCGTTCACCATACCTGTGCATATTAAATCACCGTTGAAGTCTTTTGATGCTTTAAATATCAGTTCGTAGCTTCCATTTGTCCATAATCTGGTTGGCATGGTAATTTTCGGGATGGTTATGATGTGATATGAAATTTTCTGTGTAATGCCTTTGTATGTGCTTTCAAATTCTACGATATTGTCTCCGATGTCAAACCTTGAGACATCCAGCTTAACGCATTTGTCTGAATTTCTCTTGAATGTGTAGGTCTTTCCCTTGAACTTGGCGGTTCCGGCAACATTTTTCAGCATATATATTTCAAAAGTTACATTGTCGCCGTATTTGATTTCATTGCCGTTCATTGTCATGACTTCAAAGTAAAATTTGCTTCTTGTGAAAAATCCCTTTTCGCTGATTCTTGTAGATGCCTTCTGGTAAATCACTTCGTATGTATGAGTGCTTGGCGAATACTTGTCCAGGCTGATTTTGACATTTCCCTTGGAGCATGGCTGATTGTAGACAATGTTTTCATCAATCAGTACCTTGATGTTGCCGTTTAAATTTTTGTTGAATGTGACTGTCATTGAGGCGCCGTCAATAGCATATTCCGGAACGTTTACGTATATTGCAGGGTTCATTACTCCTGATTTGCTAAATCCCATATATTTGCTGTCTCCCGAATAGTTGACAAGAACGTCATGTGAAGTTCCGTAATCCAGATGCAGGTCATTGATAAGCAGGGAATTAATGCCTACGGAAACTTCTCTGTTGTATTTTTCCTCACTGTCGATTGAAATGCTGATGTTGCCGCCTGCATCCTGCGGCATGTTCTTCACTTCAACTGTGCTGATCCAGTCTGAAGAGATTTCCTTGGGTATGTTTACATCATAGTCATTATCCTCAATCAGTTTGATTTCACCATCTCCAATTGCTGGTTCTTGGGTCTCTTCCAGTGAATATGATGTCATATTTTCGGCTGCACTGACTGAAGCTATCGCAAGAAGAAGTAAAGTGCAGGCTAAAATTATTTTCATTTTCATATATGTCTCTCTTTTTTACAATGATGGTAATGTGTTTGTAAAAAATAGTATATATTCTTTAAAAAAAATAAGGGAAAAAATAAGGAGTTGGTAATTCCTTATTTTCTCATTTTAGTGGTTTTTTTAACGGTATCCTTCAGGTATGTTGCCTGATAGGTTACCTTTTTGCCAACCTTGAGTTTTTTAAGCCAGGTAGGATTTCTAATGGTAATTTTTGCAATACCTCTTTTGTTTGTTTTGGCAGTTGCAACCTTCTTACCATTGATTCTAAAGGTGATTGTTTTCTTTATTAGGTATTTGCCTTTTACTTTAGCCAATGTTGCCTGCAAGGTTAGCTTTCTGGCGGATTTCTTAAGTGTTGTTGATTTAAGTGTCACAACGTGTTTTACTTTAACTGTCCTTTGCACTGTTTTTCTAAGTGAGGTTATTTTCAGCTTGTATGTTCCAGGCTTTTGGTTTACGACAAATGTGACAATTCCGTTTTTGTTTGTCTTTAATTTTTTGAATGCCTTGTTGTTTAGTTTTATTACTACCCATGTGGATGCTGCAGGAATTCCCTTGTTCTTGAATACTTTTATGGTGTATTTCTGATTTGCAAGGTACTGGACATTCACGTTCCGTGCTGATATTGACGGGTTGGTCTGGACTGTGACGTTTACATCCTTTGTGAATGCAGGATAGTTTTTGTCCCCTCCATATTCGAATGTGATTACGTGTTTTCCTTTAAATTGTGTCAAATCGATATTAAGTATTCCTCCGACTATATTATATACCTGATATCGTGTTCCGTCGATGAACACTGTGAGTGTTCCTTCTGCGTCATCCGGGAATTCAAGAGTGAAGACCCCTTCAGTGCTTGTGCTTATCTCTTCCGGAATTTCAATTGGGATTGCTGAAAATGTGGCGGTATCTGAACTGTTGTGGTGTTCGGAATTCTCGTTGAATACAGCTGTGACTTCATATACTCCAATTTCGGATGGTGTGAATATGAATCCGTCATTGGCATCTATTGCAGCAACCAACTTGGAGTTGATGAAGAGATTGACTGTACCTCTTGCAAGTCCTCCTTTCTGCTGGTTTAAAACGAGTGTAGTTATTGAAATGCTGTTTCCGATGTATATTGCAGTTTCATTCAATGAAAGAATTGTTCTTGTATTAATCTGTGAATCTGTATTGTTTTTAAATGAACATAGTTTTGTCTTACCTCCATATACAGCTCCGTTCAGTACTTCCGCATTGTTGTTTTCAAATATTGATGATACAACTACCACTTCATTGTTTCCGCTGACATATACAGCCCCTCCGTTTTTAGCACGTGAATTGGTGAACTCTGAATCCAATATCTGTCCGTCATTTGAGTTCCAGTATACCGCACCTCCGTTTGCAGATGCTCTGGAGCTGTCGAATGATGTTTCTTCGATTACTCCGTTTTTAGCATTCCAGTATACTGATCCTCCGTTATCTGCTGAACAGTCTTCGAATATACAGTTGGATAATTTGCTGCCGTATGCCGGTGCGTTCAGTATTTCAGCATTGTTTTTAAATATTGATGATGCAGCTACCACTTCATTGTTTCCGCTGACATATACTGCACCTCCGCTTTTAGCACGTGAGTTGATGAATTTTGAATTCAATATCTGTCCGTCATTTGAGTTCCAGTATACTGCACCTCCGTTGTTTGCAGAACAGTTTTCGAATGTACAGTTGGATAGTATTCCGTTGCTTCCAATCCAGTTTATCGCTCCGCCGTTTGAATTGAGTCTTCCGTTCACGAATTTGATATTGCTGATTTTAACGTTGTTGGATGATACTGTCATGATTCCTGAAAGGCCGCCGGCATCCAGAACGGTATTTTCTGAACCGACAATTGAAACCGCCTTGTTTACATTTATGATAGATCCTGAACCGTAATATGTGCCTGCGAGATTGATTACGTCTCCTGCACTTGCACTGTTGATGAGTGAAGTGATGTCTGCAAATGTCTTTTTGCTGGATTTTACGGTAAATGAGGTAGTATTTTGAGCGGCAAGGTAATTATTGTCTCCAGGGTAGCTGACTGTTGCGTCATAGGTTCCAGGATTCATGTTAGTCAGGTTGAATGTTGCCTTTCCGTTGTTTATGTTTGCGTTGTAGTTTTTGCCATCCACTATTGCTGTGACTGTTCCTGTTGCGTCATTTGGGGTGGTGACTGTTATCAGGACGTTTTGTCCGGTTACGGTTGCTGTTGCAGTCACTGTTGGTGTTTTTTTGTTTATTGTAAATGATGTGTTGGTTTGTGCAGTGTTGTAGTTGTTGTTTCCGTTGTATGTTATTGTGGCAGGGTATGTGCCTGGATTCATGTTTTTCAGGTTGAATGTTGCCTTTCCGTTGTTTATGTTTGCGTTGTAGTTTGTTCCGGCAACTGTTGCTGTGACTGTTCCTGTTGCGTCATTTGGGACGGTGACTGTTATCAGGACGTTTTGTCCGGTTACGGTTGCCGTTGCTGTTATTGTTGGTGTTTTTTTACCGACTGTGATTGTTGTTGTTGCGTTTGCAGGGTTGTAGTTGGAATTTCCGGCAAATTGTGCATTTGCGATGTATGTTCCTGCCGGCAGGTTTGGAACTGCAATTTGTCCTGTTCCGTTTGTTATTTCAAGGTCTATGTTTTGGTTGTTTATGCTGACTGTTAGTGTGCCGTCGATTGACATTGTTGCTGTGATTATTGCATTCTCACCGTATATGATGTCCTCGCCAGATATTGTCATGACGACATCTGATTTTTCTACATTAACGGTAACGACAGTTGAATTTAAAGCATAGATACTGCCGTCACCAACGCTGAGGGTAATCTTGCCAACACCTGCTTTCAAGGCAGTAACAATGCCGTCGGCACTGACACTGACGACACTTGAATTATCGGCAGTAAAAGTAACATTCAAACCGTCAGGAGTGGTTGTATAACTAATGCTCTGAGTATCGCCTAAATTCATGTTCATATCAACAGCAGCAACACTGGCGTCATTTAAAGCAACTGTAACAGTAATTGATTTACTTTCTGCAGCAGCATAATTATCATTGCCTGCGAAACTGACAGTAATGGTTGCAGTACCTGCGCCGACCGCCTTGATTTTGCCATTTTCAACAAAAGCAATATTCCCATTGCTTGAAGTATATGTCAACTGACCAGCGTTATCAGGAGTCAGAGATGCACCTGCAGCAACTTCATCAAGAACCTTAAGGTCAAAACTATTGCTTGCAACAATAATCTCTGTAGGTTCTTTACTTACGCTGAATTGAACGGCAACCTGTGCGGCCAGGTAGTTGCTGTCTCCGCCGTATGTTATGTTGGTGTTGTATGTGCCTGCATTAGGTTTTTGAATGTTGAATGTTGCCAGGCTGTTAGTTATG